>JANLWX010000177.1:0-3470 GCA_031364845.1 Candidatus Eiseniibacteriota bacterium | reverse complement strand
CGCCCGTGACCGCGTTCACCGTCACGGGGAAACTCTCGCCCGCTCCGTAGCTCGCGTCTTCCAGCAGCAACCGCACCGCCGCCGACACGCCCACCGTGTTCAGCCGCGTGATCGCAGCACTCAGCGTGTTGAACGGTGCCGCGCGCAACGCGCCCACCGGATAGTCCCCCGCCAGCGGTCCCGCCACTTCGATCGTGCCCGTGACCAGATCGTTCTCCGGGCGCGTATCACTCGCGAGCTGCCCGACCGCCTGCACCGAGTAGGTGCCGGGCAGCGCGATCGTCGCGGCCGGAAAGCTCACCTGCTGCGTGGTGGTCGCGGGGAACGATGCGATCGTGGCCGGCTGGCTGTAGACCGTGTCCACGAGCGGCTGCGGACCCACGATGCGGAACCGCACCGGCACGTTTAAGAGATTCTTGATGCCCTTGTTGAAGAACGACGCCTGCGGAACGAACGGCACGCCCGTGACCTGCAGCACGCCCGCCGGAGGCGCGATCACGCTGACGGCTTGGATATCGTAGAGGTCGAGCGGAATGAACGTGCCTTCATCCGCGCCCATGTCCGGTTTCGAAACACTGCGCGAGTTGCCATCGACATCGTCGAGCACCCACGAGATCGCGCCGCCGAACGACGAGGCGGTGCCTTCGACCGGCGTGGCCAGTGCCGGATCGATGTGCATGTTGTCCGGCGAAACGAAGCGGGGATTTTCTTCGCGGCTGTTCGCGTCGCTCGATGCCACCAGACGCCAGTCGGCGAGCGTCGGGCGGTCGATCGTGGCGGAACGGCCGGCGTATCCATTCGCCGGATCGGCAATGAAGAGCACGTTGCGGTCCGACACCGATCCCGCGGCTCCGATCGAGGAGGCGGACGGTGTCACCCAGCAATAGTGCTTGGCGCCCCCGCTCTGGGCCGGGGTGAAGTTCGCGAACACGTTGTTGCGGACGTGCACCGCGGGGCCGGAAACGGTGCCGAGCTCGAAGCACGTGTTCGGGCTCGCGAGACCCTGGCTTTCGAGGCGCACCGAGTTGTAGTCGATGTCGAGCGTCCCGCCCGCTCCGTTGGAGGACTCCTGTACCAGAATCCCGACCACGCGGCGCGACAGCGTGGAGGTGCTGGACGACGTCAGGTCGTGAACCACGTTGTTGTAGGCCCGCACGAAGCTGCCGGCGTTCGCAGTGGCGGCGAGCCGGATGCCGGTCACGCGACCCGCGTTCGCGGCCGTGTTCGTCAGGCCATGAACCTGGTTGCCCGAGACATCGAGAATGCCGTGGCCGGTCGTCAAGACACCCTGGGTCTCGACCGCGATGCCGTCGACCGTCCCCGGTCCCGCGCCCGACAGGTTTCGCACCTCGGTGCTGCGCAGCTTGAGACCGCTCTGATTGACCGCACGCACGCCGAACACCGCGGCACTGCCGCCGCCGATGTCCCCGGACTGCGGGCCGCCAATCGTGGTCTTCATCTTGCCACCCGGAGCGCCTCCGACTTCGCAGTCGGCGTCGAACAGAGATCCGTTGCCGGTGAGCGCGAGCCCCGAGTAGGCATTCTCGACCGTGAGGTTGAGATAACGATTGAACGAATTGGTGCCATCGAGCGAAGTGGGAACCACGCTCGAGACCTGCTGGACGCCGATCGACAGTTCATTGGAGCGGTCGAGCCGCACCGTCACATCACGAAGCGTCGCGTGCTGCGCGCCGTCGGAACGCGACGAACTCGTGATCAGCACGCCGCGATCGACCCCCGAGCCGCCTTCGAGCGACAGATTCGACAGCGTGACCCAGTCGACGCCGAGCAATCCGAGCATCGGCTCATTCGCATTCGTGATCGCGTTCACGATCGTCTGATTTCCGCAGAAGCCGGTCTCGGTGCCCCGATGCCGGATCTGCGAACCGCCGTTGGACTCGATCGAGATCGCATTCAGGGAATCCGCGCCGGAAACCGGACCGAGCAGCAGCGGAAATACGGTGCGTCCACCGCCGGCCGTCGTGTCGTAGACCGCGTCCGCCAGCGAGAGCTTCACCGCACCCGCGATCCCGCGATGGTTCAGGGTGGCGAACGCTTCGGTCAGACTCGGAAACATTCCGAACAGGCCGACCGTGTACGTGCCGCCCGGCAGCGGTGCCGGAGCACCTGGAGTGAAGCGCACGTGCCGCGCCGGCCACTTGTTCGACGTCATCATGCCGAAGTTGGTCAGCCGCGAGCCCGTGATGGCGTCGATGTAGTGGTTGTTGCCGCCGACCGAGTCCTCGATACCAATCGAAGCGGACTCGAACGTGCTGAAGTCCGAACCGATGGCGGTGCCGTACTTGAACTCGACCACGCCGGTCGCCTCGTAGAGCAGCAATTGGAAGTTGAGCTGGCGCGGCTGGCCTGAATTAGCGTTGAAGTACGACGAGACGTTGGTCCACTGGACGACGAGCCGGCGCGAGCCGGCGGTACCCAGCGTCTGGTGGAGTACCGCACCGGCGGGGTTCGCGCCGATCGCCCCGACATGGAGATCGTCGAACCACGGTGCCAGCGTCCCGTTCGGTGCGCTGGTCGTGAACAGGTTCGTGTTGGACGACGCTCCCAGCCCGGTCACGGGATCGCGCGAGAAGTAGGCGTAGCCGTTGGCGTTCACCGCGAGGTAATTGCCGGCCGCGAACACGGTTCCCGAGTAGGGGAACGCGAACGGCAGCGGGACGGAGCGGGTGGTGTCGTGCGCGTTGACCATCAGCGTGCTCGCCCCCGTGGCGGGGCTGATCGGCGTGTACGAACCCGCGAACCGCGAGAGCTGATATTCGAGCTGCGAGCTCTGGAACGTCGCCGTCAGGTGCTCGGCGGCATCTACCGTGAGCGTGATCGGATTCGTGGCGCCGGTGACGCTGCCCGTCCATCCGACGAACTGGGCTCCGGCATCGGGCGTCGCGGTGAGCGTGACCAGTGTCCCGTAGGGATAGCTCGGAAGATCCGGATTGCGCGAGACCGCGCCCGGACCGGCCACCGTCACGACCACGGGATACGATTCCACCGAGAACGTCGCGGTCGCCGAGCGCGGGCCGTCCATCGTGACGAACGCCGGGGTCGCGGACCCGCTCACGTCGCCGCTCCAGCCAAGGAACGTGTACCCCGCGGACGGGTATGCATTGATCTGAACCACGGTGCCGTGATCGTAGTGCGACAGGTTCGGCGCCTTGATCACGGTGCCGTTGCCGGACACGCTGACGTTCAGGGGATAGCTGTTGATCTCGAACGTGGCGTTCACGCTCTTGTCGCCGTCGACCGAAAGCGCGAGCGGGTTCGCGGAGCCCGAGGCGTCGCCGCCCCATTCGAGGAAGTGGTAACCCACATCGGGATTGGCGCCGAGCTGGACCACCGAGCCAAAAACGTAGTCGGCCTGATCCGGGGTGCGGCTCACGCTGCCGTGGGCAGGCGTCGGGATGGTGACGGTGTGGCGGTCGATCGCGAACGTGGCGGACAGCGTGTGGTTCGCC
>JANLWX010000049.1:0-44183 GCA_031364845.1 Candidatus Eiseniibacteriota bacterium | reverse complement strand
CCGAGGTCGATCCGCTCCAGCACGGACTCATCTTCGAGCGCTTCTTGAACCCCGAGCGCGTGTCGATGCCCGACATCGACATCGACTTCGACGACGTGCGCCGCGGCGAGGTGATCGAGTACGTGAAGAAGAAGTACGGCGAGGAGAACGTCACGCAGATCATCACGTTCGGCACCATGGGTGCCAAGGGCGTGGTGCGCGACGTGGGCCGCGCGCTCGGGATGCCGTTCGTCGAGGTCGACAAGATCGCGAAGATGGTGCCCGACGGACTCGGCATGACGCTCGACAAGGCGCTCGAGCTGTCGCCGGACTTGAAGAACCTGCCCGAGCGCGGTGCTCAGCACGCGCGGTTGCTGCACAGCGCGCGCGTGCTCGAAGGCCTGGCCCGCCACGCCTCGACGCACGCGGCCGGAGTGCTGATCACGCCGGGTCCGCTGCTCGACTACGTGCCGCTCTATCGGCAGAAGGACGAGTCGGTCACGACCCAATGGGACATGAAGTCGGTCGAAAAGGCCGGGCTCTTGAAGATGGACTTCCTCGGCCTGCGCACGTTGTCGGTGCTCGACGAATCGCTGCGGCTGATCAAAGAGCATCATGGCATCACGCTCGATCTCGACGAGCTGCCCGACGACGACGCGCCCGCCTACCAGGTGTTCCAGCGCGCGGATACCGTGGCGATCTTCCAGTTCGAGTCGAGCGGCATGCGCGATTACTTGAAGAAGCTGAAACCGACCGTGTTCAACGACCTCACCGCCATGAACGCGCTCTACCGTCCGGGTCCGATGGAGAACATTCCGTACTTCATCGACTGCAAGCATGGCCGAGAAGTGGTGCGCTACGAACACAACTCGCTGCAGCCGATCCTCGAAGACACCTACGGTGTGTTCGTCTATCAGGAGCAGGTGATGGCGGCAGCGAACGTGCTCGCGGGCTTCTCGCTCGCCAAGGGCGACGAACTGCGCCGCGCGATGGGAAAGAAGAATCTCGAGGAGATGGCGGCCAAGCGGCTCGAGTTCGTCGAGGGCTGCAAGAAGAACAAGATCCGCGAGGCCAGCGCGGTCAAGATCTTCACGACCATGGAGAAGTTCGCGGGCTACGGCTTCAACCGCAGCCACTCGGCGGCCTACGCGCTGCTCGCGTATCAGTCGGCGTATCTCAAGGCGCACTATCCGGCCGAGTTCATGGCGGCGACGATGACCAGCGAACTCGCCGACAGCACGCGCATCGCCACGCTGATCGAAGAATGCCGGCGCATGAAGCTCGAGATCCTGCCGCCCGACGTCAACTGCTCCGAATGGCGCTTCACGATCGACAACGGAAGGATCCGCTACGGACTGGGTGGCGTGCGCAACGTGGGGCAGGCGGCGGTCGAAGTCATGGTCGCCGCTCGCAAGAGCGACGGTCCGTTCCGGGATCTGTTCGACGTGGCGCAGCGCTCGGGCGGCAAGCTCAACAAGCGCGTGCTCGAAAGCCTCGTGTGCGCGGGAGGGTGCGACGCCTTCGGCAACGAGCGCGGTGCGTTGTTCGCCGCCAGCTCGCGCGTGCTCGATCATGCGGCGATCCTCAACCGTGAGCGCGCGAGCGGGCAGTCGTCGTTGTTCGGCGACGGCGCGGGTTCAGTCGCGGTCGTGGTGCCGCCGCTGCCGCTGACGGAACCGTGGCCGGCGCGCGAACGCGCGGCCAAGGAGAAGGAAGCACTCGGGTTCTATCTGTCGGATCATCCGCTGGCGCCGATGCGCGCGGAGCTGGCCGAGGTCGCGACGCATTCGACGATCGATGCGCTCACGCTCGAGGACGGTGCGGAAGTGCGCCTGGCCGGAATCTCGGGCGAAGTGCGCACGTTCGCGACCCGCAACGGCAAGGTGATGGCGAGTGTCGTGATCGAGGATCTGACCGGGCGCGTCGAGTGCACGTTGTTCCCCGATCTGTTCGAGCAGTTGCGCGCGTTGATCGTTCCCGACACGGTGCTGGTGGTGTCGGGTCGCATCGAGGTGCGTGACCTCGGCACCAAGATGATCGTCTCCGAGGTGCGCCCGTTCGAAGAGGCGCGCGGCACGTATCGCGCTGCACTTCACGTGGAAGTGCGCGCCGAGGAGATCTCGGTGGAGTTCCTCGAAGGCGTCGACGAAGTGCTGTCGGCACATCCGGGGGACTGCGAAGTCTATCTGTACATCGTGATGCCCGATCGCTCGCGCAACGCGAGCCGTTCGCGCCGCTTCAAGGTGGCGAACGGCGAAGCGGTGCTCGTGGCGCTCAAGCAGCGCCTTCCCATGCTCAAGGCCCGCTGGGCCCGGGGGATGCCGTGACCGTGTGGCTGGATTTCGAGAAGCCGGTGGTCGAGATCGAACAACAGATCGAAGATTTGCGAACGCGCGCAGCCGAGCGCGGCCAGGACGCGCGCGGCCAGCTCGCGGAACTCGAGCGCAAGGCAGAGACGCTGCGGCTCGAGATCTACGCGCGGCTCACGCCGTATCAGCGCGTGCAACTCGCGCGGCATCCGCGCCGTCCGTATTCGCTCGATTACATCGAGCGCGTCTTCACCGACTTCACCGAACTCCATGGGGACCGGCACTTCGGCGAGGATCCGGCGATCGTCGCGGGGCTCGCGATGGTCGATGAGCATCCGGTGATGGTGATCGGGCAGCAGAAGGGCCGCGACACGCGCGAGAATCTGATGCGGCGCTTCGGCATGCCGAACCCCGAAGGCTATCGCAAGGCACTCCGTCTGATGCAGCTCGCCGAGCGCTTCCGTGTCCCGATCGTCACACTGGTCGATACGCCGGGAGCGTATCCCGGACTCGGCGCCGAGGAGCGTGGCCAGGCCGAGGCGATCGCCGTCAATCTGCGCGAGATGGCCCAGATCGACGTGCCGATCCTGACGGTCGTGATCGGCGAGGGCGGCTCGGGCGGCGCACTCGCGATCGCGGTGTCGGACGTGGTGCTGATGTTCGAGAACTCGGTCTACTCGGTGATCTCGCCCGAAGGCTGCGCTTCGATCCTGTGGCGCGACGGCAAGAAGGCGCCGCAGGCGGCCGAGGCGCTGCGCATCACGGCGACCGATCTCGAGAAGCTGGGCGTGATCGACGGGATCCTGCCCGAGCCGGCCGGGGGTGCTCATCGCAACCCCGACGCCGCGGCGGCCACGCTCAAGGCGGCAATTCTCGGGCACCTGGCCAAGTGGTCGGGGGTATCAGGCGAGGACATCGTTCAGCACCGGCTCGATCGATTCCGGAAGCTGGGCGTGTTTCACGAGGCCGATACAAAGGCGTAGTATAAGTGCCGCTGGAGGGCTGCGATCCTCCATCCTCGTCACCTGCAACCCATTCCGCCCGAACGCCCGGCGCCGAAACGGCCCCCGCGCGGCCGGTCGCCCACTCTAGAGGTGTCCGAATGGCGCTGAGCCCCGACCTGCTCACCATTCTCGTGTGTCCCGCATGCAAGGGTGATCTGGCCTATGACGCCGCCGCCCAGACGCTTACGTGCAACCGGTGCCGGCTCCGCTACCGGGTCGTCGACGACATCCCGGTGATGCTCGTCGAGGAGGCGGAGAAGTTCTGAACCGGACCGTGCTGGTGTTCGCGCGGCTGGGTGTCGCGCTCGCGATCGGCCTGGTCGTGCACGCGCCTGGCGCCCGCGCCGCTCCCGAGGGAGTGGGGGCGGTCACCGCTTCAGCCGCCGGGGCGCGTTTCACCGTCCGCATCCCCGAACCGCGGCTCGACCCGGTGGCGGGGACCGCGTACTCGCGGCTCGATCTCGACGGATTCGATCCCGCGACCGCACCCGGTGCGCCAATGTTGCCGGCGCGCATCGTCCACGTCGCGGTGCCTCCGCAGGGAACCGTGCGCGTGCGAGCGACCGCGGCCGGCACGCGCGTCATCGAGAACGTTCAACTCGCGCCGACCCCCGAGTACATCGAGCGCGGTGCGCCGGTCGTGGAATCGCTGATCCCGCGGCGGCGTGCGTATGCGACCAAGGCCGGAACGCCGGTGCCGGCGCGATTGCTGGGTGTCTCGTGGCTGCGCAACCAGCGCGTGGCGAGCATCGTGATCGAACCCGCGCAGTGGGATCCGGCGACACTGAAGCTCGAGGTCGCGGCCGAGGTGTCGATCGACGTGATCGGTGAACCGCAGGCGCCGACCGATGCCGCCGCCGAAGCCGACGATCCGTTCGAAGGCAGTTACCGCGAGATCCTCGTGAACTACGAGCAGGGACGCGCGTGGCGCCGCGCGGCCGTGACCGCGGAAGCGCAGAGCCGCAGCCGCGACTTCGCGCCGCAGAGCATCGCCGCGGTCGTCGATTCGAGCGTGTTCGTGGGCCACGTGTGGGTCAAGCTCGCGATTCCCGCGCCCGGCTTCTATCGCGTGACGTTCGGGCAGGTCCGCAACACGCAGATCTTCGGCGGCTCGACCACCACGCCGACCGACAGCGTGCGCCTGTTCACCTGGCCCGGTGTGCCGGTGCTGCCCGAGAACAGCTTCTGCGATTCGTGCGACTACCGCGAAGTGGCGGTCACGTTTGTCACGAAGAACGCGGGGGTGTTCAGCGACAACGAGGACTACTTCTATTTCTATGCGCTCGGACCCAACGACTGGCTGAACGTCTACGATCCCGCGCGGCCCGACACGGTGCACCTGAATCATCCGTACGATGCGAACAACTACTACTACCTGACGGTCGCGACCGCTGAAGCTCCCGTCACCGGAGCCCCGGCGCGCATCCAGGTGCGCGATGCGGCGCCCATCGTCGATGGCGGCGAGACCACGCCCACGACGTTCCGCGAGCGGCTCCATTTCGAAACCGACGCCGAGTACTTTCCCGACGCCACGCCGCTCTACCCGTCGTCGACGTCGCCCAATTCGTACTTCTGGGAGAAGTGGTTCTGGCGATCACTCGATGTCGGGCGATCGTTCGGCGACGTGTTCGACGCGCCGGGGGCCGATACGACGATCGCGCCGCGCGTGCGCGTGCGGCTGTGGGGGCTCGGGGCGCGCGACACATGCCGTGACGATCCGTCACGCCCCGACCAGATGATCGATCTCGAATGGAACGGGGCCACGGTTCGCCGCTACGCGTGGGACGCGCTGCGCGCGTTCACGATCGACGCGACGATGCCGTCGTTCAAGCGCGCGGACAACGAACTGCGGGTGGCGGTGCCGTCGTTCGGTTCGTGTCCGAGCCGCATCGATCGCATCGCGTTCGCGTGGTACGACGTGTTCTACCAGCGGAAGTTCGAGCCGGTCGGCAATCAACTCGACTTCGAATCGCCGGCCGCGGCGGGGGACTATCTGTTCCGGATCGCCCCATTCACCACGGACACGCTTCCGCGCGTGTTCGATGTCACCGATCCCTACCGGCCGGTCGAGCTGGTGAGCTTCACGTATCTCCCGACGACCGGTGGCTTCGAGCTGGCGTTCGAGAACACGCAGACCGGCATTCGCCGCTATCGCATCGTCCGCGACGCGAACATCGCGCGGATCGCCGCGACCAGCATCGCCGACGCGCCGACGTCGAGCCTCGTCAACCTGCGCAGCGCATCGCGGCGCGCGGACTATCTGGTCGTGTTCTACGACGGCTTCAAGCAGGCGGCGGATCTGCTGACGGCGTGGCGGCGCGAGCACAACGGATTCGAAACCGACTCGGTGCCGGTCTCGGCACTCTACGATCAGTTCTCGGGCGGGCGCACCGATCCCGCCGCGATCCGCAACTTCCTGCGCGCCACGTATCGCACGTGGGCGAAGAAGCCGACGTACGTGACGCTGATGGGCGATGCGTCCTACGACTTCAAAAATCTCACGGGCCGCGCGCCGGCCGGTCAGCCGGGGACGCTGCTGCCTTCGTTCGAAGGCGGCTTCGACAATGTCGTGGCGCGGCAGTTCGCGACCGACGACTGGCTGCTCAACGTCGACAGCGCGGTCGCCGTGGTGCCGGATTTCTACGGCGGGCGCATTCCGGCCAACGATGCGGCGACCGCGATCGACGTGGTGCGCAACAAGGTGATCCTCTACGAATCGCAGGCGCCGCTCGGCGAGTACCGCAATCGCGTGATGCTGATCGCCGACGATCAGTTCCAGGGGCCGCTCGATGACGGGCTCGACTTCCTGCACCTGCTGCAGACCGGAGTCCTCGACAGCTCGTCGACGCCGCAGCACATGGACCGCAAGTACGTCTATCTGCACACCTACCCCGATGGCCCGGGCAACACCAAGCCGGGGGCGAAGGCCGACATCAAGCAGAACCTCAACGACGGTGTCGCCCTGTTCAACTACATCGGTCACGGCAGCCCGTTCAAGCTCAGCGACGAGAGCGTGTTCCTCGACACCGATGTCGGCACGCTGACCAATACGACGCGGCTGCCGGTGTTCATCGCCGCATCGTGCGACATCGGCAAGTTCAACGATCCGACCGTGCAGAGTCTCGGCGAACGGCTGCTGATCACGCCCGGTCGCGGAGCGATCGGCGTGGTGTCGGCGACCGAGCTGGCCTTGAGCGGCCAGAACTCGACGCTCAATCAGAACCTCTACAACCGGCTGTTCCGCCGCGACGCGGTGACCGGCCAGTACAAGGTGAGCGTGGCCGAGGCGCTGCTCGCGTCCAAGTCGGGGGCGACCAACAGCCAGAAGTACGAACTGCTCGGCGACGCGGCCACGGTGCCGAACTTCCCCAAACTGTGGGCGCAGATGACGCTCTACGATTCCGCCGGGGTGACTCCGGTGACCGTGCTCGAGCGGGGGCGCACCCTCATGTTCCGCGGCGCGGTCGTCGACCGGCCGGGCGCAGGGGCAACCCCGGTGCCGATCGACGGTGTGGCGAGCCTCCTGATCGAGGACTCGGCGCCGCGGCTCGATCCGCCGGCGTGTCCGTTCTGCACCTACCGTCCCAAGTTCTATTACACGGCGGGACCGGTGTTTCGCGGCGAGGTCGCGATGGCGGCGGGCAACTTCCAGGGCCGCTTCGTGGTTCCGCTCGAGGCCCGCACCGGTGGCCGCGCGCGGCTGCGCTCGTACGTGCGCACGCCCGACGGCGCGAGTACCCCGATCGATGGTGTGGGGAACCTCAAGCTCCAGCTCAATCCGGGATCCGCACCCGCCGGCGATGTCGCGGGACCGCGCATCGCGCTCTCGTTTGCCTCGGGGTCGACCACGGTGCGCCCCGATGCCACATTGCGCATCGACCTGTCGGATCCGAGCGGTATCCTGATCACGGGCCACACGCCGCAGAACGGCATCATCGTCACGGTGGACGGCAACACCACCGGCCGCGTCGACATCACCGAGAGCTTCCGTTACGCCGCCGACTCCTATCAGGCGGGCACCGCGCTGTTCCGGCTCCAGAACCTGTCCGAGGGTGGGCACACGATCGAGGTCTCGGCGGCCGACAACCTGGCAGCGGGTCTGGGGGCGGCGAGTCACCGCGCGCAGGCGACGATCGCGTTCGAGGTGGTGGCCGAGCCGCCGCTGCGGATCGCGCGCGCCTACCTGTTCCCGAACCCGGCCGAGTCGGGGGGACCGGGCAGCGGGGGACGGTTCGTAGTCGACGCGCCGGGAGACTCCGTGAACGCGTTGATCAGAATCTATACAGTGTCGGGCCGCCTGATCCGTACGCTGCGGCAGTTGGGCGGACATGGTCAGATCCAGATCCCCTGGAACGGACTGGACGAGGAAGCGGCGGAACTCGCCAACGGGGTCTATCTGTTCAAGGTGCACCTCAATGTGCGTGACCCCGACGGGGTAAGCAGTGCCCGCCAGAAGGCGGACATCGAAGGACGTTTCGTCATTGTCAATCGTTAGCCGGGTTTTGCGTGCCTCCGTGGAAAAGGTGGAACGCATCTCCTTCGGGCGGTGTAGTATGCGGGATCGTTGCCCTGCCGCAGGGCCCCAGTCTTCGACGGAGGTTCAAGCCCTTATGCGCTTCAAAGCACTAGCGACGGCAGTCCTGGCGATCGGTTTCCTCGCGAGCACTTCTCATGCTCAGGGAACGGGTCGGTCACTCGACATTCAGCCCGGCGGCCGGCAGAACGGAATGGGTGCGGCGGGTGTCGCATTGACCGGTGATGCCACGGGTGCGACCTGGTGGAACCCCGCCGGACTCGGATTCGTGGAGAAGAGCGCGATCCAGATCACGTACGCTGCGCTCGTCCCGGGCCTCGCCACCGACGTCAGTTACAATTACGGCACCTACGTCCAGCCCATCAAGGGTCTCGGCGCGATCGGCGTCGGCATCGTGTTTCTGAACTACGGCCAGAGCGAAGGCACCGACAACTCCGGCAATCCGACCGGGACGTTCGGCTCGAACGAATTCTCGCCCGCGCTCTACGGCGGCTTCCGGATCCTGCCCGATCTGTCGATCGGTGCCTCGATCAAGTGGATCCGCATCCAGCTGGCACCCGACAGCAAGAGCGGCATCGGCACCACGTTCGGCTTCGACATCGCCGGCCTCTACCGCATTCCGGTCGCCCACCTGAGCCTCGGCGCGAACATCCAGAACATGGGACCGAGTGTCACGTTCATCAACGAGGACCAGGCGAGCCCCTTGTCGCGCAATCTCAAGGTCGGCGCTGCGTGGGAGCCGCTCGCGACCAAGCAGTTCAACGTGACCGTGGCCGCCGACTTCAACCAGTCGCTGGTGTCGGGCAGCGAAGAGTTCCGCACGTATCACGGCGGAGTCGAGATGGCGTACGCCGGTCAGCTCGCCGGGCGCCTCGGCTATTACCACGATCCGCTCGGTGACATCGGCGATCTCACGTTCGGCATCGGATTCAACTGGAAGAGCCTGAACCTCGACTACGGGAGCATCCCCCAGGCGCGCAATTCCGGGCTCGACAACGTGAGCAAGATCACGCTCGGTTATCGGTTCTAACCCGGCCCGCCCCGGACGACCCTTGCGCGGAATCGCAGCGTACATCTCATCAGCCTGCCTGATGCTCGGCGCCGTGGCTGCCGTTTCGACGGCGTCCGCGGCGTCTGCAGCTTCCAGAGAACTCTCGGTCCGCCCGGTCGCCAAGGCGCCCGCCACGGCGGAGGAACAGTCGCGGCTGCGGCCCGGAACCCGGATCCTGTCGCCCGAACATGCCCGCCACCAGCAGCAGCGACTCGAGCGCTGGCGCTCGTTCCCCGATGTGTTGAGCCGTCCCGGCGTCGACTGGAACAGTCCGGCATCGCGGCGCAAGGGCTGGCGCCCGCCGGCGGCCACCGGTGCGATGGGCTTCAACCAGAGCGGAGAGCCGATTCCGGCGCCCGACACGCTGCGGGTCGCGATCCTGCGCGTCGACTTCCTCACCGATCGCGGCAGTTCGACCGGCAACGGGCGCTTCGACCTTTCGGGGCCCGACACGCTGCTGCCACCGATCGACCGCGCGCCGCACAATCGCACGTTCTATCTGCGGCACCTGGAAGCGCTCGAGCGCTACTACGACGCCCAGTCCTACGGGAAGGTCGTGATCGAAGGCGACGTGTGGCCGCGCATTCAGGATCGCGCGTATTCGGTGACCGACATGGCCGACTTCGGGCCGTGGAAGTTCAGCCAGGAGATCTATCGCGAAGCGGTCGACATGTTCCGCACGATGATGTTCGCCGCGGACTCGCAGTCAATCGCGCTCGGCGACCGGATCCCGTGGGATCAGTACGATCGCTTCGTGATCATCCACGCGGGCGGCGATCTCCAGAGTGACGTGCGCCAGGACAGTCCCGAGGACATCCCGTCGTTCACGATCGGCGTGGTTGACACCGACGTCGTCGTGTTCCCGGATTCGACCACGCGCCCGATCGACCGCGCGGCATTGATTCCCGAGACCATCAACCAGGACGGCTACTACGGCGCCATCAACGGCGTGCTCGCGCACGAGTGCGGACATCTGTTCTTCAACTTCACCGACCTCTACGATATCAATACCGGAAGACCGATCGTCGGCTACTGGAGTTTGATGGACAGCGGCAACCTCGTGGGCTCCATCGTGGTGCTGCCAGACGGCACCGAGTTGTACGCGACCGGGCTGTTGCCGCCGAGCGTCGACCCGTTCCATCGCACCTTCATCGCGCCCGGGATCACCGCACCCGAGGTGGCGTACGGTGACACGATGACGCTGCTCGCGAGCGAGCGTCACAACGACTTCAGAAGCGTCACTCTGTCGAGCGACGAGTACCTGATGCTCGAGAACCGCCATCTGGCGCCGGCCGACTCGGTCTCGCTCGATCAGGACGACTCGACCCGGGTGGTGCTGGGTCCCAAGAACCCGGACCGCTACGAATACGACGCGCTGCTGCCGGGCAGCGGCGTGCTGGTGTGGCACATCGATGAGAGCGTGCTGCCGCTCGAGTCGTATTTCCCGGTCGATACGGCACTGCGCGCCAATCCCGACTTCGGCTGGAATACGAATCCGTTCCGGCTCGGCGTCTCGATCATCGAGGGCGACGCGCTTCAGGATCTCGGTGATCCCGGCTCGCCGTTCATTCTCGGAGCGCCGTTCGACCCGTTCTTCAAGTCGAACAATCCGTCGCTGTCCGACACGACCTCGCCCAATCTGATTCCGCACATCAAGACCCGCCCGCACGTGCGGCTCGATTTCCTCGACGACCCGGATTCGGTGATGCACGTGGCCGCGTTCCGTACGTGGCAGCTCAAGGGCTTCCCGGTGAGCGCGTCGTTCCCGCCCGGTGGCCCCGTACTGCTCGCGATCGATGCCGATGGCGACCGCCATCTCGAAACATGCTGGGCGGGAGGCGATACGCTCGGCCCCGACAGCACCGCACTGTTCGCGGTGCGTGACAGCGGCGACGGACTGTTCGGTCCCGACCTCGTGTTCGCGCGCCTCGATGCACGTCCGATGCGCGTGATGTCGGCGATCGCGACCGGCGATGTCGTCGATCCGTTGCTCTCGGCGCAGGGTCCGTCGTGGTTCGCCGTCACGACCGAGCCGGTTTCGCCGAGCGATCCGGGCCCCGGAGGCAAGGTGTGGCTGATCGATCATCTCGGCCAGCCGCGTCCGGGCTGGCCGGCGGTGTTGCCGGCGCTCGTGACCACGCCACCCGTGATCGCGGGCAGCTTTCCCACGGCCGCAGTCTATGTGGGCTGCGCGGATGGGCGTGTCTACTCGCTCAATCTCGATGGTTCGATCCGCGCCGTGAGTGCCGCCGTGTTCAACGGACCGGTCACCGGACGGCTCGCCGTCGACATGGAGCCTGCGGGTCTGCCGCCCGCGCCGCTCACCAGCGTCGAAGCGGTGGTTGCCGCCGGCGGATACGAACGCCGGATCGCGATCATCGGATTCGGGATCTTCGACAATGCCCCGGCCACCGCGACGTATCCGTCGTGGCCGCTCACGCTCATCGGACTCGATCCCGATGCCGGGCTGCCCGGCCCGATCGAGTTCAACCCCGATTTCCTGTGGATCGACTTCAACGGCACGCCGGGTCCGGGTTCGCTGGCCAACACCGGCATCGCGTGCGGCGGCGGCCGGTCGCTGGTCGTCCATCATGCGGACCGCCTGTGGGCCTACTGCGTGAGCGGCGAAGGTTTGCCGGGCTGGGGCCACTCATTCGGCGACACGCTGGTCGATGCGCTCGGCGCGGGCGATCCCGACGGCGACGGTTTCCCCGAAGTGCTGACCCAGACCGTGCGCTCGGGCGTGATGTTCGTGAACGTGAGCGGCTATCCGTCGCCGGGCTGGCCGCGGCGCTCGACGTCGGAAACGTTCCGCTCCGGCAGTCCCGCGCTCGCGATCGATGTCGATGCCGACGGCACGTCGGAGGTCGTCGCGATGAACGCGAGCGGCGTGCTCGCGGCACTGCGCGCCGACGGACGCACGCCCGAAGGCTGGCCGTTCGCGACCGGTGTGGGAGCGACGGGTGCGCCGGTCGCGGCCGACCTCGATCGTGACGGGGCGCTCGACATCGCCGCACCCGACCGGTTCGGCATGGTCTACGCCTATTCGCTGCCGGTGTCGGGTGGTGCTCCGACCCGCACGTCGTGGACGATGCTCGGCGGCGATCCCGGACGCAGCTCGAGTCTGCCGGGCACTCGCACGTCCACGCCGCTTGCGACGTTCGCGGGTCCGCTGGTGCGCGGTTCGCTCAAGGCGTATCCCAATCCCGCGCGCCGCCGGCCGGTATCGTTCGCCTATCAGCTCACCGAGCCTGCAGACGTCGAGTTTCGCATCATCGATGTGTCGGGACATGAAGTGGCTTCGTTTCAGCGCTCAGGCCGTGCGGCGGACAATCTCGAAGTCTGGGATCCGGGCGCGCTTCCCGCCGGTCTCTACATGGCGCGCATTCGCATCCGCGGCGCAGGAACCGACCGCACCGAGTTCGTGCCGGTCGGGCTGATCCGATGAACCTGAGACTGCGGCTGTTGTCGGCGTGCGCCACCGCGATCGCGGCGGTGGTCGCGACCGCGAGTGCGCGGGCCGCACTCCCGGCGGGGTTCGAGCCCTCACGGCTCACGCTGCTGCGCATCGAAGGTCACGAGAAGCCGGAACTGATCCTCGCCCAGCGCGTGATCGATCGCGAGTGGGGGCCTTCCGAAGATTCGGTCTACGTCGAGAAGGAAGTCACGAACTGGCGCTCCGAGCCCGGCGCGATGCTGATGTCGGCGGTGCTGCCGGGTGCGGGCCAGGTCTACGCGAACGCGCCCCGGCGCGCCCTGCTGTTCGCGCTCGCCGAGGCGGTGGGATGGACCGCGCGGATCTTCCTGCGCCGCAGCGGCGATCAGGTGCGCGAGGACGCTGCGGCGTATGCGGGTTCGCCGGCGGATAGTGTGAGCGCGTGGTCGTTCGCGCGCTGGGTGAGCGAGACCGACATGGACCCCGCGCAACTGCAGAGCCTCTATGCCGCCGATCCCGAGGCGTTCTACGATCTGATCGCAACCGATCCGCGCCTGATCGCGGGCTGGGACGAGGGAGAAGCGGGACGCGCGCGCTTCGAGGATCTGCGCGCAACTTCGGATCGCAGGCTGCACGGCGCGCGCTTCTCGGAATCCGTACTGTGGGTGAACCATGTGCTCGCGGCGGTGGATGCCCTGCGCGCGGCGCGGTCCCACAATCTCGAGCTGAGTCCGTCGCTCGGACTCGATGTGCGCGGGGGCTGGAACCGCGGGCGGCCGGAGCTCGTGGCCGCGATCGTGAGGAGGTTCTGATGCGTTGGGCTCGGTTGCTCGTTACGGTGCTGCTCGCTTGGGGAATCGGGCCTGCGATGATCGATTGCGCCCATGCCGGCGAGGCACTCGCAGAACCCGCGGCCACGGTGACCGTGACCGACGTGGTTCCCGCAGACGTTGCTGTGAGTTCGGATGCGCCGGCTGCCGATCTCGCGGATGCGGGACATTCGCTCGGAATCATCCGCGCCGATGCCGCGGACGCAGCGTCGGGTTCGGGTGCCACGGGCGCCACGATCGGCCTGTCGGCCGAGCGCGCACGATTGCTGCTGCGCTCGCTCACGCTCCCCGGATGGGCGCAGGCTTCGACCGGGCACCGCAAATCCGCGATCGCATTCACGCTCGCCGAGGTCGGCGTGTGGACTTCGTTCACCGCGTTTCGCATCCAGAGCCATCTGCGCAAGCAGACCTCCGAGACCACGGCCAAGCTGTTCGCGGGCGTGGATTTGAGCGGCCGCGACGAGGAGTACCGGCGCATCGTCGGCTCCTACATCAGCAGTGACGAATACAATCAGCTCGTGGTCTATCGCGATGCCGCGAATCTCTACTACGACGATCCGGTCGCCTATCGCGAGTACATTGCCGGCCACCTGGTCGATCCAGCCGATCAGTGGTCGTGGAACAGCGACGAGAGCCTGATTCGCTATCGCGCCCAGCGCAAGGACGCGCAGCGCGCATCGATCCGCGCGAACACGGCACTCGCGTGCGCGGTGGTGAACCGGCTGCTGAGCATGGTGCACGCGGCGCGCATCAAGACCGCCGACGTGCCGGCGCGCTCGTGGAACTTCGAGGTTGCGCCCGCGCCTTCTGATGATGCCTTCGCCTACCGCATGGGAGTGCGTGCGCGCTTCTGACGGCGCGCGCGCACCACGAACGCCCGCATCCGCCGGTTCCGCGCATGACGTGCGAGGGGCCAGGCGCGGCGTGATCGTGTGTGCGACGGTCGCGGTGCTGCTCGCTCCGATGCCAGCTCGCGAACTTCGCGCGGCCGAAACGCCCGCCGACTCGCTGATCCATGCGGGCTCCGCGGATTCGCTGGTGCCACCGCCCGCGACCGCGCGTTCTGTAAGCCCCGACTCATCTGCAACGCCGCCGTTTCGCCTCGTCCCGGTCGCCGAGTTGATCGCGAACGGGGTGGCGAGCGGCGAGCTGGTCGAACCTTCGGGACTCGCGGTCGATGCGTTCGGACGCATGTACGTGGGCGACGCCGCGCGGCATCGCGTGCTGCGGCTCGACAAGGCCGGCGTCCAGCTCGGCCAGACCGGCTCGCTCGGGAGCGCCGAAGGCGAACTTCGCCGCCCGGGATCGGTCGCACTGCTCGGCACGTTGAGCGTGGCAGTGCTCGACGCCGAGAACCGCCGGGTTCTGATGTACGACCTCAACGACCGGCTGCAGGGCACGCTCATCGATTTCGACGCGCCGGCTTTGCGTGATCCGCTCGGCCGCATCGAACCCCGCGCGCTTGCGGCCGATCGCGGGGGCGCGCTGTACGTCGCCGACGCCGAGCGCGACCGGGTGCTGGCGTTCGATTTCTCGGGGCGGCTCGCGCGCGTGATCGGCGGCTTCGGCGAAGCGCCGGGATCGTTCCGCGAACTCGCCGCGATCGCCGCGACCCGCCGTGGAACGTTGTTCACGGTCGAGCGCGCGAAGTTCCGCGTGCAGCGTCTCGACGCCTCGGGTGTGTCGCTCGGTGCCTGGACGTTCGCCGATTCCGGTGCCGCGCGTGGCGAGCTGGCCGCGGCGGCCGATGACTCGCTGCGCCTCGCGATCGCGGACGAAGCAGCGGGCACGGTGCGCGTGTGGGATCGCGAGGGCGCGCTGATCGCTTCGCTCGATGGCCTCGGCCGCCCGCGCGCGGTGGCGTTCGCCGCCGACGGCACGCTGCTGATCGCCGAAGCCGGCCTCGGCCGCTTGCGCCGCTTCCGGTTCGAGCGCGCGCGTCCCGCGGAGGAGTGATGCGTCTCGCGGGAGCGGTTGCGCTCGCCGCGCTCACGCTGTGCGCCGCGCGCTCGCACGCGGCAGGGGAGATCGAGGATCCGGGATGCGGCGAGTTCCGGATCGTGTTGCGCGCCGACGCGGTGATCTATGCGCTTCCCCACGGATTCCTGCGCGCGGGGACCGACTCGGTGAGCGTGCGCGGGATCGCATGGCGCCGCGGCACCGACTACGCGATCGATCTGCTGCGCGGCGAGCTGCGGCTGCTGCGCGCGCCGGCGGCCGGCGACACGCTCGTGGCCGTCGCGTGCTTCCTGCTCGATCCGCCGCCGCTCGTCGTTCAGCGCATTCCTTATCGCGCGCCGCGCGCGGCGGCGGCCGATACCGCGGCTTCCGACACCGCGCGCGCGACACCCGTGCTCTATCGTCCGGCGACCGCGCGTGATCCGTCGCGAGCGCCTGATCAGACGTCTCTTTCGCTGAGCGGCAACAAGACACTCGCGATCGACTTCGGCTCGCAGCAGGACGCGTTCCTGCGTCAGTCGCTCGATCTCGCGGTGAGCGGAACGCTCGCCCCCGGCGTCGAGCTCACGGGCGTGCTGTCCGACCGCAACACGCCGCTCACGGCAGGTGGCAGCACGCAGGATCTCCAGTCGCTCGACCGCGTGCTGATCGAGTTGAAGGCGCCGCGCGGCAGTGCGGCACTCGGCGACGTGCCGCTCGCGTGGACCGAAGGCGAGTTCGGGCGCCTCGAACGGCGGCTGCAGGGCGTGCGCGGCGAGTGGAACTTCGGCCGCTTCCAGGCGATCGGTGCGGCGGCCACGCAGCAGGGCGAGTTCCGCCGGCTGCAGTTGATCGGGATCGAAGGTCAGCAGGGTCCGTATCTGCTCACCGACCGCGACGGCGGAAGCGGCGTGCCGGTGGTGGCGGGCAGCGACGTGGTGACGCTCGACGGCGCGCGCATGACTCGCGGCGAGAGCGCCGACTACGCGATCGACTACGAGCGCGGGCGCATCACGTTCACCAATCGCCGTCCGATCACGGCCGAGACGCGCATCGCGATCGATTATCAGATCGCCTCCAGCCGTTTCCGGCGCAACCTCGCGGCGATGGGCGGGCGCTTCGAGCGCGGTGCGTTCCGCGGCTGGACGCGTGTGATCCAGGAAGGCGACGATCGCGGACGGCCGTTGGAGACCACGCTGTCCGCGGAGGACCGCCTGCAGCTCACGCTGATTGGCGACTCGGCGTCACTCGCGGTCGGACCCGGCGTGATCGGAGGAGGGGGCGACTACGACAGCGTGCGGATCGCGGGGCGCCTGGTGTATGCCTTCGCCGGACCCGACTCGGGCGATTTCGCGGTTTCGTTCTCGCGCGCAGGCGCAGGCCTCGGAGACTACGCGGACTCGACCCTGATCGATGGCCGCACGGCGTTCCGGTACGTCGGAGACGGCAACGGCGGTTTTCGCATCGGACGCGCGCTGCCGCTGCCCGAATCGCACCAGTTGTGGACGGTCGGCGGTGAAGTCCGCCGCGGCGTGCTGAGTGCCAACGTCGAAGGCGCCGTGACACGCTTCGACCGCAACACGTTTTCCGGCCGTGACGACGGCGACAATCTGGGCGGCGCCGGGCGCACGCGCGTCGGGCTCGAGTTCCCTACACGCGGCACGTTCGCGGGCACCGCGGGGTTCGCGTTCGATGCGCGCGCGGTGGAGCGGCGCTTCGTGCCGTTCTCACCGCTCGAGCGCCCGTTCGCCGAGGAATCGTGGGGACTGCCGGTGGGAGCGGATCTCGAGCACCAGCGGCGCGGTGAGTTGTCGGGATTCTTCCGTCCGCGCGCGGGCGGCGAACTGCGCTCGGTGGTCGGACGGCTCACGACCGACTCCGGCTATCGTTCGTGGCGCAACGAGACGAGCTGGGCGCGCGATGGATTCGTGATGACCCGCGCCGCGTACGAGCGCGCGAGCGGAAAACAGGATGGGCTTCGCTTTGGCGACGGCGGCCGCGAGCGCGCCCGCGCGGAGCTCGGACTGCGCGGCCGCTGGGTGGCGCCCACCGTGCGCGCCGAGTCCGACGAGCGATCGAGTCCGAGCGACACCGGTCGCGTCGCCACGCGGATTCGCGAGGCGGCGTTCGATCTCGCCACCGGTCGCGACGTGCCGTGGCGGGCCGCGGCTTCGGTGTCGCTGCGTCGCGAAGCGAATGCCGCACCCGGAGGTTTCGCAGATCGCAATCACGGTCGCGCGCTTCGGGTGGGGCTCGACAGCCCGGCCGGACGCAAGCTCGCCGTGGCCGTCTCGTATCAGCGCCGCGATGTCGAGCCGGTCGGCCTCGGGGTCACGACGCGCAGCGATCTCGGGAGCATTCGCGCGCGCGCGGAGCACAAGAGCGGTGCCAGCGCGCTCGGCGGCATCGAGATCACTTCCGAGGGCGAGACGCGGCGCGCGCGCGAGCTGGTGTTCGTCGGCAACGGCCGCGGAGCGTACGACGCGTTCGGCAACTTCGTCGGCACCGGCGACTACGATCTCATCGTCTCGGTGCGCGCGGGGTTCGACCGCATCGCGCGCGCCGCCACGAGCGCGCGGCTCGCGCTGCCGTTCGGCAAGTCGGAACGCTGGCGCGGATCGCGCCTGGAGTTCGACTTCGAGTCCGACGCGCGCCGCCGCGGTGATCTGCGCCCCGGCGATCCGTGGATCGCGCCGCGATCGGTGCGCGACGATCCGGCGCTCGCGCGCGGCAGCGTGCTCCAGCGCGCGAGCGCCGAGCTGGCGCCCGGCGCGCGGGCGGCGTCGGTGTTCGTGCGGATCGAGCGGCGCGTGACCGGCGACCGCACGTTCACGAACTTCGCCCAGTTCGTCGACGACCGTAACGCGAGCGCGCGATGGCGCGCGCGCTCGGCGGTGGCAGTCGGCCTCGAACTCGAACTGCGCGCGCGCCGGCAGGAAGCACGCCAGCAACTCGCCGGCAACAACGCGTACCGCCGCGTGATCGAGGAAGGCGGCGGCACGTTCCGCGCGGCCTACACGCCCGGCCCGCGCTTGCGCGTCGCCGGCGCGGCCGAGGTCACGTGGAGCCGGCCGGAAGGGGGAGCGGATCTCACGCGCCTGATCCGCGTCGGTCCCGATCTCGGCCTGTCGCTCGGCGCGCGCGGCCGGCTGGAAGCCGGCTTCCGGCGCGCGCTGTCGAGCGGTCCCGCTCCCCTCGATCTGCTGCCGACGGCCGATCCGCTGGCCACGCTTCGATGGGAAGGCAACGCGCGCATCGACTGGCGCGTGCACGAGGGTGCCACGTTCGGAACCTCGATTACCGCGCGCGATCGCACCGACCGGCGCGCGCAGGTGACGGGCCGCGCCGAGTTGAGGGCGTTCTTCTGATGCGCGCGAACGCTTACATGCGCCGCCGCCTGATCGCGCTCGTGCTTCTTGCGGGCACATGGGGCGCGCGCGCGCAGGCCGACGTCACGCTCGAATACCGCGGCGCCGCGATCACGGCGCGCGCCGCACGCGGCCTGCTCGATCCCGCGTTGCGCGCGCCGGGGGATTCGTCGGCGCTGTCGTCGGCGCTCGGTGCGATGAAGGCGCGCCTCGAAGGCCTGGGCTATCTCGACGCGCGGGCGCGCGGGCGGTGGGACGGGGAGCGGCTCGTGGTCACGATCGAAGAGGGCACGCGTCATCGGCTCGTGGCCCTCGTGCTGCGGGCGTCACCGTCCGCGGATTCGGCGCGCATCGATGCCGCGCTCGATCTGGCCCCCGGCGGCTGGGCGTCTCCGCGCGCGATCGGCAGTGCGATCGCGCGCGCGGTCGATCGCCTGGTTCAGGAGGGTTACGCGTATGCCGAGATCGATCTCGCCGAGTGGAGCACCGACTCGCTCGGCACGCGCGTTGGACTCTCGGCGACGCTCGGGCCGCGCGTGATCATCGAGGACGTGCGCATCGAAGGGCTCAAGGCGACGCGGCCCGATGTGGCGCGCCGCTCGATGGGGCGCCTCGTCAACGCCCCGTTCCGGCCCGAGGCCGCCGAGGGGGCGCGCGCGCGGCTGGTGCAGCTCGGTCTGTTCCGGTCGGTGCGTTACGAGGGCCTCGAGAGTGCCGCCGACTGGACGCGCGGCCGGCTCGTCTACAAGGTGGAAGAGCTGCGCTACAACCGGCTCGAGGGCGTGATCGGCAGCCAGGGCGATGCCGGCACCGTCGGGACCGCGAATCTCGAACTCACGAATCTGCTCGGCACCGGACGCGCGATCGCGCTGCGGTGGGATGCGCGCGGCGGTGGTTCGAGCAATCTCGGCGCCCGCTACACCGAGCCGCTCGTCGCGGGACTGCCGTTGTCACTGGCGGCGGCGCTCGATCAGGAAATACGCGACTCGACCTACACCCGCACCCGCTGGGGCGGCCGCGCGCGCTGGACGTTGTCGGCCGAGGATGGGGTCGAGCTGGGCTTCGAGCAGGAACGCGTGGTGCAGGATCGCGCGGCGGTTCAACAGGCGCGGCTCGAGAACACGGTGTTCGGACTCGAACGCGTGACGCTCGACGATGCTTTGGCGCCGCGGCGCGGCGGCCGCGTGCGGATCGCCGCCACGCAGACCTTCACGCGCGAGACGCTGCGCCCGTTCGGATCGCGCAGCGCGCGTTCGAGCGCGGTCGAGGCGTGGGCCGAGTGGATCCGTCCGGTCACGCCTTCGAGCGGGATCGCGATCGAAGCGCGCGGCGCGGGCCGCTTCAGCTCACAACGCGTGCTGCCGCTCTATGAACGGTTCCCGCTCGGCGGTGCGAGTTCGCTACGCGGCCACGACGAGGAAGCGTTCCGCGTCGATCGCCTGGCACTCACGCGCCTGGAATGGCGTTGGTATGCGGGGACGCCGCGCCAGCGCGTATACCTGTTCTGGGATCATGCGTGGGCGGCGACCCGCCGCGCCATCGAAGGGGGCGAGCGATGGGATACCTTCCATGCGGACGGTGCCGGCTTCGGACTGCGCATCGAGACCGGTGCCGGGCTCGCGGGAATCGACTATGGTCTCGAACCCGGACGATCGCCGCTCGACGGCAAGATCCACCTGCGCCTCGTTTCTACTTTCTAATTCACCGTCGGGAGTTCGAGTGAAGTCTCTTTCCCAGCGCGTCCATGAGCTGCTCGCACCGGAGGCCGAGTTCGGCCGCCGGTTCGCGGAGCGCTTCGCGACGCTCGCGGCCCACGCGCGCCGCTCGGATCCGGTCGCGGTCGTGGCGGTGGAGCCGGTTGCCGCGGCCGGCGGGCTCGATTACGAAGACCGCCCGGGCCAGCGCGAACTCGCGGGCCAGATCGCCGCCACGCTCGAGCGCGGTGGCGTGATGGTCGCCGAAGCTCCGACCGGCATCGGCAAGTCGCTCGCCTACCTGTTGCCGGCGGTGCTGTACGCGAAGGAGACCGGCTCGCGCGTGGTGATCGCGACCTGCAGCCGCTCGCTTCAGGATCAGCTGTTCGAACGCGATCTGCCGGCGGTGCTCGACAGCCTCGGCATCAAGATTCCGTGCGTGCGGTTGAAGGGCAAGCAGAACTACGTGTGTCCGCACGCGCTCGAGATGGAAGAGGGCGAAGGAGCCGAAGAGCGCGAGGTGATCGAGGCGCTGCGGATCTGGGCCGCGCGCGACGGCTCAGGCGATCTCGATCGCTTCATGACGCGCGATCCCGAAGCGTTCCGGCGCGTGCGCGCGCGGGTCGCGGCCGATCCCGGTGCGTGCAACGCGGCGACGTGCCGGCGGGGGCGCGAGTGCTTCTGGTTGAAGGCGCGCCGCGAGGCCGCGGGGGCGAAGCTGCTGGTCGTGAACCACGCGCTGCTTGCGATCTCGGGCGATGTCGAAGGCCTGCTACCGGAGTTCGACGCGCTGATCGTCGACGAAGCGCACCGGTTGGAAGGTGTGCTGCTGGGCCAACTCGCGCGCGGCGTGTCGCTCAACCGGATCGAGGAACTGTTGCGTCTGGTCGGCAGCGGCCGCACCACCGCGAAGCGCGGCGGCGGAGTCGCCGCGCGGCTCAAGGCGTTCGCGTTGCCGCTCTTCTCGCGCGGCGACGGCGACGGCGAGCGCGGCGCGCGATTCCGCGAGGACATCGAGGGGTTGGTCGCGCGCGGCGGCGAGATGCGCGATGCCGCCGCCGAGCTGTTCGAATTGCTCGAGCCGCGCGAGGCGCGCCACGAACTCTACGGCGCGCGCGAGCGCTATCGGTCGTCGGCCGAACTGCTCGGGCCTCACGTCGCGGTGCTCGAAGCGGTGCTCGAGCACGGCAACGCCTACGCGCGCTCGCTCCATCGCTTCGCGCTCGAGGTGACGGGTGTGGCACCGGGGCCGGCCGCGGAGGAACTCGCCGCCGAGCTCGAACAGGTGAGCGCGCGCTGGGCCCTGATGGTGTCGGACCTTCAGGAATTGTGCGATCCCGCACGCAAGGACTGGGTTTACTGGCGTTCGTCGAGCGGGCGCGGGGGCGTGGAGCTGCACGGTGCCCCGATCGAAGCGGGCCCCCATGCGCGCCGGCTGGTGTTCGACCGCTGTGCGGCGACGGTGCTGACGTCGGCGACGCTGTCGGCCGGCGGAGATCTCGGATTCGTCGCCGGCCGGCTCGGGCTCGGCGAGTCGTGGGGTGTGCCGTATGAAGGCATGATCCATCCGTCGCCGTTCGCGCTCGAGCGCCAGATGAAGGCCTACGTCTACGACGGTGGCACCGACGAGGCGACCGCGGTCGCCTCCGTGGTCGCCGAGCTGCATCGCGCGACCGGGCGCAATCTGCTCGCGCTCTTCACGTCGCACGAGCGATTGCGGCGCGCGCGTCAGCTCCTGTTGCACCGGATGCCCGCCGATGTCGTGATGATGGCGCAGGACTGGGACGGCACCGCGAGTGTCTTGAGTGATCGCTTCCGCGCGGCGCGCGGCGCGATCTTGCTCGGGGTCCAAAGCCTGTGGGAAGGTGTCGACTTTCCGGGGGGTGCGCTGGAGGTGCTGGTCGTCGCCAAGCTCCCGTTCTCGGTTCCGGGCGAGCCGTGGGTCGAAGCGCGGGGCGAACGCCTGCGTGACCAGGGGCGCGATCCGTTCCGCGACGACGCGGTGCCGGAGGCGGTGCTGCGTTTCCGGCAGGGTGTGGGGCGGCTGATCCGCCGCGCCGACGATCGCGGAGTGCTGGTGGTGTGTGATCCGCGTCTGGCGGTGGCCGGCTACCGCCGTCCGTTCCTGGCGGCGCTGGCGATGGCGCCCGAACGTATGAAGGATCCGGCGGCGATCGCCGCGGATGCCGCCCGGTTCTTGAAGCCCGCTGTGCTCGGTGAGGAGGTTTCGTGATCGAACTGGGAAGTCGCGCGCTCACACTGGGGGATGTGGTTCGGGTGGCAGGGGAAGCGATCCCGGTGCGACTGGGCGCGGACGCCCGGGCACGCATGAACGCGAGCCGCGCGGTCGTCGAGCGCGCGGTCGCCGGCAATCACGTGGTCTACGGCGTGACGACCGGGTTCGGCGAATTGAAGAACGTCTCGGTGCCGGCCGAGGACGTGCGCACGCTGCAGTTGAACCTGCTGCGTTCGCACTCGGCGGGTGTGGGGCCCGAGGCCCCGCGTGACGTGGTGCGCGCGATGCTTCTGCTGCGCGCGGCGTCGCTCGCCCGTGGATTCTCCGGGTGCCGCCCCGAAGTGGTCGAAGCGCTGCTGATGATGCTCGAGCGCGACATCGTCCCGGTGGTGCCGCAGCAGGGTTCGGTCGGCGCGTCGGGCGATCTGCAGCCGCTCGCCCATCTTGCCTCGGTGCTGATGGGCGAAGGCGAAGCCTATCTCGGAACCAGCCGCATGCCGGCGTCGCTCGCGTTGCGGGGCGCGGGACTCCAGCCGCTGACGCTCGAAGCGAAGGAAGGCCTGGCGCTCATCAACGGCACTCAGTTCTCGACCTCATATCTCGCGCTCGCGTGCGCCGAGGCGCGCGCGGTGTGGGAGGCGGCGGTCGGCGCTTCCGCATTGTCGACCGAAGTGCTGCTGGGCTCGTTCGAGCCCGCGCGCGCCGACGTGCAGGAACTGCGGCCGTATCCGGGCGCGCTCGAGACCGCGCGCCGGTTGCGCGCGTACGCGCAGGGCAGTGCGCTGGTCGAGTCGCACGCCGGCTGCGACCGCGTGCAGGATCCCTATAGCTCGCGCTGCATTCCGCAGGTGATGGGTGCGGCGTGGGACGCGATCGAGCACGTCGAGCGCCAGCTTTCGATCGAGTTCGATTCGGTGAACGACAACCCGGTGGTGTTCGCGGCGCACGATCAGGTCGTCTCGGCTGGGCTGTTCCACGCGCAGCCGATCAGCATGGCCGCCGACTATCTGAAGATCGCGATGTGTTCGGTCGCGAGCCTCAGCGAGCGGCGCATCGACCGGCTGCTCAACTTTGACTGCGGCCTGCCCGCGGTGCTCGCGACCACACCGGGCCTCGAATCGGGCTACATGATGGCGCAGTACACCGCGGCGGCACTGGTGTCGGAGAACAAAGTGCTCGCGCATCCTTCGTCGGTCGATTCGATTCCCACCGGCGGCGGGGTGGAGGATCACGTCAGCATGGCGCCGGCCGCGGCTCGTCACGCGCGCGCCGTGGTCGGCAACAGCGCGCGGGTCGTGGCGCTCGAACTGATGTGCGGTTGCCGCGCGCTGGAGTTTCGCCGCCCGCTCAGCGCGGGCGAAGGAACGGAGCGGCTCTATGGTGCGGTGCGCCGGCGCTCCTCGGCGCCCGACGGCGACCGGCCGATCGGCGATGCGTGCGAGGCGCTCGCGCGCTGGGTGTTGTCGAGTGCCACCGCGCGGCTCGCCGAAGAGGTGTTGAAGGCATGAGCGGCGCGCCGGCACTGGCCCGTCCTGTGCGCGCGGCGCGCGGCACCGAGTTGTCGTGCAAGGGCTGGGTGCAGGAAGCGGCACTGCGCATGCTGATGAACAATCTCGATCCCGAGGTCGCCGAGCGACCCGACGATCTCATCGTCTATGGCGGCACCGGCAAAGCGGCGCGCTCGTGGGATGCGTTCGACCGCATCGTGTCGAGCCTCAAGTCGCTCGAATCCGACGAGACGCTGCTGATCCAGTCGGGCAAGCCGGTCGGGATCTTCCGCACCCACGCCGATGCGCCGCGCGTGCTGATCGCGAACTCACTGCTGGTGCCGCACTGGGCGACATGGGAACACTTCTGGAAGCTCGAAGGCATGGGGCTGATCATGTACGGCCAGATGACCGCGGGTTCGTGGATCTACATCGGCTCGCAGGGCATCGTTCAAGGCACGTTCGAAACCTTCGCCGAGTGCGCCGAGCGCCACTTCGGGGTTGCCGGCGAAACTCCGTCGCTCGCCGGACGGCTGGTGCTCACGGCCGGACTCGGAGGCATGGGCGGCGCCCAGCCGCTCGCGATCACGATGAACGGTGGCGTGTGCCTCGCGGTCGAGGTCGATGCCGATCGCGCGCGGCGCCGCGTCGAATCCGGCTATTGCGACCGATCGACGACCTCGCTCGATGAAGCGCTCGCCTGGTGCAACGAAGCGCAGGCTTCGCGCCGCGCGCTGAGCGTGGGTCTCGTCGGCAACGCGGCCGAAGTGCTTCCGGAACTGGTGCGCCGCGGCGTGACGCCCGATGCCGCGACCGACCAGACTTCGGCGCACGATCCGCTCCACGGCTACGTGCCGGCCGGCATGACGCTCGAACAGGCGGCAGCGCTGCGCGTCTCCGATCCGGCGGCATACGTGAAGCGTTCGCGCCAATCGATGGCGGTGCACGTGCGCGCGCTGCTCGCGATGAAGGCGCGCGGGGCGATTGTGTTCGACTACGGCAACAACCTGCGCGGCGAAGCGGTCGAAGGCGGGCTCGCGCACGACGAAGCCTTCAGCTATCCCGGCTTCGTGCCCGAGTACATACGGCCGCTGTTCTGCCTCGGCAAGGGTCCGTTCCGCTGGGCCGCGCTGTCGGGAGATCCCGCCGACATCGCGGCGACCGATCGCGCGGCACTCGACGAATTCCCGGACGACGCGCGTCTTCATCGGTGGATTCCGCTCGCGCAGAAGCACGTCCGCTTCCAGGGGTTGCCGGCGCGCATCTGCTGGCTCGGATATGGCGAACGCGCGCGCCTGGGTCTGCGTTTCAACCGCATGGTGCGCGAGGGTGTGCTCAAGGCGCCGATCGTGATCGGGCGCGACCACTTGGACGCGGGCTCGGTCGCCTCGCCGTGGCGCGAGACCGAGTCGATGCGCGACGGCAGCGATGCGATCGCCGACTGGCCGGTGCTGAACGCGATGCTGAACGTCGCCTCGGGTGCTTCGTGGGTGAGCCTGCATCACGGCGGCGGAGTCGGGATCGGCAATTCGATTCATTCGGGGATGGTGATCGTGTGTGACGGCAGCGCCGAGGCGGACGCCCGGCTCATGCGCGTGCTCACGAACGATCCCGGCACCGGCGTGATGCGCCATGCCGACGCCGGTTATCCCACGGCGATCGAGCATGCCCGGCGCACTTCGATGAAGCTGCCGGGAGTAACCGACGTGGGGACACCATGACGGTCGGCCCGGCGCGCGACGCTTCGGGACGCATGGTGGCGGGGCGTGCGGCGTATCTGATCCTCCACAACACCTCTGAAGTCGTGACGCCGAACGCCGAGGGCACCGAGATCCTGCGCTACCCGCGCGGCGCGGTCGTGTTCCAGGCCGGGCGCGTGCTCGAAGTGGGGCCGGCCGCGGAACTGCTCCGCCGCCATTCCGAAGCGCGTCCGCTCAACGCGAACGGCCGGCTCGTCACGCCCGGACTCATCGACGCACACACGCACATGATCTTTGCCGGCCATCGCGCCGCCGAGCACGAACGCCGCCAGAAGGGCGAGGACTACGCGACGATCGCCGCGGAGGGCGGCGGCATCCGCTCGACGGTGCGCGCAACCGCCGCCGAGCGCGACGATGTGCTCGAGAAGGGTCTCGCCAACCGGATCGAGCGCTGGCGCGCCACCGGCTGCACCACGGTCGAGGTCAAGAGCGGCTACGGTCTGACGCCGACCGCGGAGATCCGGCTGCTCGACCTGATGCGTTCGGCGGTGCACCGGGTGCCGGTGTGCGTGCATCGCACGGCACTGCTGCTCCACGCGTTGCCCGACGAATACAAGAACCGCCGCGACGAATACCTGGATGAGATCGTCACGCGCACGCTGCCGGAGATCCAGCGGCGCGAGCTGGCGAGCGCCGTCGATGTGTTCTGCGAGCATCTCGCGTTCTCGGTCGATGAATGCCGGCGCGTACTGCTCAGCGCGCAGGCGCTGGGGCTCGACATCAAGCTCCACGCCGATCAGCTCACGCGCAACGGCGGTGCCCAGCTCGCGGCAGAGCTCGGCGCGCGTTCCGCCGATCATCTCGAGAGTGCGACGCTCGAAGACTGGCGCGCGCTGGCCGCGGCGGGGACGGTGGGAGTACTGCTGCCCGCGGCGGCACTCACGCTGCGCCAGGCGCTGCCGCAGGCGGCGATGCTGCGGGAATCGGGTGCGCGTTTCGCGATCGCGACCGACTTCAATCCGGGCACCGCGCCCGCGCAGTCGTTGCTCGAGTGCGCCGCACTCGCCGCGCGCCAGTGCGGCTTCACCGCGCAGGAGACGCTGCTCGCCGTGACGTGGAACGCCGCGAAGGCGCTCGGTGCGGAGCGCGAAGCCGGCCACCTCATGCCCGGAGCGTGGGGGGATGCAGTGTCGTGGGAGTGTGAGACGCTCGAGGAGATGCCGTACTGGATGCCCGCCGTGAGACCCGACACGGTGTTCGTGCGCGGAGCGGACTTGGCACTCCCCTCCATAGAACGCCGAGTCTGGCCTTAGCGCCTGCCAAAGGACTTTACGGTGAGGAGTGCGGTACAAACCAACGAGAACGAAGACGGGATAGCGAGATATTCGAAAAGATGAATTGACGGGAGTCATTGCGGCCTTGGACATGACCGTGATCGCATCCGTGATTCGAAAGGATCGATTGTTGGGCAGGTACGCGAAACCAGGCAACCCCTATGAGCTGGCGCTGGAGTTCGGCCTTGAACGCACTCAAAAGTGGTTGGTGCGTCGAGGAGGGGCGGCGCCCGGGACACCGGTAATCCTTGAGCGAAGAGGCAGACGCGAAGACGATGAACTCGAATTAGAGTTTCGTCGAATATGTGCGGGCGGCAACTATGGTGGCTCGCCTCTATGTTTCGAGCCGTCGGTTCGTTCTCAAGTCGGCCAATGTGCCTGGACTTCAGATTGCTGACCTGATCGCTCGACCAATTGGCCGGGCGGTTTTGAAACCCAACCAAATCAACCGGGCCTATTCGGTGCTCGAGAAGAAGATCGATCGAAGTCCCGGAGGGTCGATCCAGGGTTGGGGGAATCAAGGAATTTCCGTGAAAAGCAGAAGGCCCCGACGTCTCCGCCGAGGCCAGTTGCCGACCGGGAATCCCCAATCCAATTGCTCACAAGAGTATCGGCGATTCGAGACAGACTCAAGAGGAATCTTTTGGAGATCCTCGGTTTCAACCGACGCTACCTGAACAATCGATGTCGTGATGCGGCTGGTTCAGTGGCACTTACGCCTCACGCTTGGAGGATCGTTCCCGTATGACCCGTATCGTCGAGTGCGTTCCGAATTTTTCTGAAGGGCGTGATCGTGGGGTGGTGGATGCGATCGTTCGTGTGATCACGGAAGTGCCTGGAGTCATCTTTCTCGACAGTGAGATGGATGCGGATCACAACCGCTCGGTGGTGACGTTCGCGGGGGAGCCGGAGGCCGTGTCGGAGGCGGCTGTGCGCGCGGTGGCGAAGGCTTCGGAGTTGATCGACCTCACGAAGCATTCGGGCCAGCATCCGCGCATGGGTGCGACCGATGTGGTGCCGTTCGTTCCGGTCGAGCGCATCACGCTCGACGAGTGCGCGGAGCTGGCGCGGCGCACCGGGGCGCGGATCGGTGCGGAGCTCGGGATTCCCGTTTTCCTGTATGAGGCGGCGGCGTCGCGGCCGGATCGGTTGAGCCTTGCCGACGTGCGCCGCGGACAGTTCGAAGGGTTGCGCGCGGCGATCGGAACCGATCCCTCACGGTCTCCCGACTTCGGACCGCAGCACATTCATCAGACCGCGGGTGCCACCGCGGTCGGCGCGCGGCGCTTTCTCGTCGCGTTCAACGCGAACCTCAACACCGGCGACGTGCGCGTGGCGAAGGCGGTCGCGGCGGCGATCCGTGAGCAGAGCGGCGGATTGAAGAATGTGCGCGCACTCGGGTTCTCGATCGAGGACGGCCGCCGGGCGCAGGTCAGCATGAACCTCGTGAACACCGAAGCGACGCCCATCCATCGCGTGCTCGCGCTGGTGCGCTCTGAGGCTGCACGTCATGGCGCGGCGATCTCGGGGTGCGAGGTGGTGGGGCTGATTCCCGAAGCGGCGATGTTCGATGCGGCCGAGCATGCGATGCAGCTCGAGGGCTTCAGCCGCGAGCAGGTGCTCGAACGCAGGCTCAGGCGTCCGCCGCTCACCGGTGCCACGACCCTCGATGCGCTGATGGACTCGGTCGCCGAGGCGACGCCGACTCCGGGAGGGGGCACGGTCGCGGCGATCGCGGGTGCTCTGGCGGCGAGCCTGCCGGCTATGGTCGCGAACCTGTCGATCGGAAAGAAGAAATACGCGGCGGCGGAACCGGGCTTGCGGGAGGTCCGGGACCGTGCCGGGGCGCTGAGGTCGGAACTGGTCGGGCTGGGCCGGCTCGACGCCGAAGCATTCGATGGAGTCCTGAAAGCGCGCCGAATGCCCCAGACGGCACCTGGGGAAATCGCCGCACGCGAACGGACCCTGGCTGCGGCAGAACTGGAGGCGACCCGCGTACCTCTTAGGACCGCAATGGCTTGCATCGAGATCGTGGAGCTGGCGGCGCGCGCTGCGCGCGACGGCAATCCGAATGCGGCGACCGATGCCGGGGTCGCCGGACGGCTGGCGGCTGCAGCGGCGGAGGGTGCGCTGCTGAACGTACAGATCAACCTGAAGAGCCTCGCGGCGGGCGCCGATAAAGACGATGTGGAGAAGGAATTACCGCGCCTTCAGAACTTGCTGGACGCGGCAGCCCGCAGTTGCTCCGAGGCCGTGCGCGCCGTCATGAGCGCATGAGTGCCTCCGGTCCTGTCCCCAATATGGACTTAGGGAGAGGGTGGATTTGGAAAAGGCGATCGAGATCAAACGGCGCGCTCAGCGTTTCGTTCAGAGCGGCGACGTCGAAGCCGCGCTGGCCGAATACGAGAAGCTCGCGCGCGCGGAGGAGAACGAACCGTACCATTCGGTCGTGATCGCCGATCTGCTGGTCAAGAAAGGCGACTCCGCGGCCGCGGCGAATCGCTACCTGTCCGCGGTCGAGGGTTACGAACGATCGGGTCTGTACAAGAACGGGATCGCGGTGTGCAAGAAGATGGCACGCCTCGGTCTGGTTCTGGGCAAGGTCTTCAAGCGCCTCGGTGAGTTGCACGCGCTCGACGGCCTTGCGACCGAATCCGGTCTCTACTTCCTCCAGCATGCCGAGTTCGCGGCGCGCGCCGGCGATGATGCCGAGGCCGCGGTTTCGCTGCGCCTCGCCTTCGAAGCTTCGAACGAGAACGTGATTGCGCTCGAACGACTGTCCGAGATCCACGTGTTGAACGGCGATCACGATGCGGCGGTCGCGGTCATGAAGGAGGCGATCGCCGCGTATGATCATGGCGGGTTGTTCGCCGATGCGAAGCGATGCGAAGCGCGCCTGCGTCAGGTCGATCCGGCCGCCGCCGACGGGCTCGGTGCGATACCCGCCGAACCGGCCTCAGCCGCAAACACTCCCTCGTCACCACCCGCGCCAGTGCCGACTCCCGTCGCGAACTCCGCCACGCCGGCTTCGCCGAACGTCGCCGCGATCGTCGAAGAGACACCGGCGCATCTCGAGCTGACGCGCCCCCAGGACGACCTGAGCCCGGAGGACGTGATGCCGGTGCTGACGGCGCGCTTCGAACCTCCGGCGCATGTCGAACCGATGGAGCGTGAGTCGGTGAACGCGCACCTGGGTGGACACATCGAGGCGCCCGCGGTTCCGCCGCAACATCGTGACGGCAACGGTGCGGGGCCCGCCCCGATCCCGATGACCCCGGCGATGCCGGTCGCTGCGGCGCCTGCCCCGATCCCGATGACCCCGGTGATGCCGGTCGCTGCGGCACTTGCGGCACCTGCGGCACCCGCCCCGATCCCGATGGGCCCCGCCTCACCGGTTGCTGCGAGCCCGAAGAGCAACCGAGAAGCGCCGCCGTCCGCGAGCTTTGGATTGGCGTCGCTGGCGGAGTCGCTCGCGGAGTCGTTGTCCGATGTCGCGCCCTCGCGCCCGGGCCTCAGTTTCGAAGAGGTTGTCGACGGCAACTCGGCTGCAGACTTCGAGCCTCCGGCGGGCGAAGAGTGGTTTCAGTCGCTGCTTCCGGATGCGGCCGAGGACGACGCGCTGCTGAATCTGCTGCAGCAGGCGGTCGAGAGCCATCGTTCGGGTGCGCCCGAAGCGGTGGCTCAATTGCTGGTACGCGTCGCGCAGGCGCATGACGCGATGGGGAACGCCCACGCGGCGGCCGGCGTCTATCGCGCGATCGCCGAACACCTGGCACCGGTGCGGCCCGCGATGATGTTGTGGTTCGACAACTGCCGCCGGCGTGGCGATCGCTCCGAGGGCGCGCGCGTCGCGTGCGATCTGGGCGACGAGGCGCTGAAGCGCGGCGACGCGCTCGCGGCGCGGGAGTGGTTCGAACGCTCGCACGCGCTCGATCCGCAGTACGAAACCGCGGCGGCCCGCGTCGAGGATCTCGGTCTGCGCACGTCGTCTCCGGCGCGCGCGGTAACCGCGGTCGTGACGGAGCCGGTGGTGGAAGGACGGCCCGCGCGGGTCGATGCTCCCGAGGCTCCCGTGGCCGCCACGGTCGACCCGCTCAAGATCCAGGTCACGCACGGATTCGGCGATCACGTCAGCATGGATCTGCACGAATTGGTCGAGACGTTCCAGACCGCGGTCCGCGGGCAGGTTTCCGGCGACGCCGAGAGCCATTATGCTCTCGGCGTGAGCTACATGGAGATGGGACTCGCCCAGCAGGCCATCGAATCCCTGCGCGCCGCCGCGGAACTGCCGTCGCTGCGCGCGCGGGCATTCGAGCTGATCGGACGTTGCTGCATGGACCAGGGACGCTTCGACGACGCGACCGTCGAGTATCGTGCCGCACTCGCCCAGTCGGGCATCGCACCGGATGCCGCGCTCAACGTGCGCTTCGAGCTGGGCATTGCGCTCGAGGCCGCGGGCAAGCTGGATGAAGCCGTGACGGAGTTTGAATTGATCTACGCATCGCAGCCGAGTTATCCCGACGTGGCGCTCAAGATCCGCGTCCTGCGCAAGACGCTGGAGTTGGAGTGATGTCGCGACCGGTCGTCCGCGCGGGCGGCCGCCGAGTCGATCTCCACACCCACACGCTGTTCAGCGACGGCGCGCTGACGCCCGCCGCTCTCGTCAACCGTGCCATCGAGCGCGGCCTGTCGGCGCTCTCGATCACGGACCACGACGCGATCGATGCACTGGAGCCCGCCCGCGAAGCCGCGGCCCAGGCGATCGAGATCGTGCCGGGCATCGAGATCTCGTGCATGCACGACGGCGGCGAGCTGCACGTGCTCGGGTACTTCATCGATCCCAAGGATGAGCGGCTCTCCTCGCGCCTGATCCGCTTCCGCGAGGAGCGGATGCAGCGGGCGATGGCGATGGTCCAGCGGCTCACGGCACTCGGGATGCCGGTCGATCCGGAGCGCGTGCTCGAACTCGCGGGCCCCGGCGTGATCGGACGGCCGCATGTTGCCGAGGCGCTGGTGCAGGCCGGCCATGTCGCCCACATGGACGAAGCGTTCAAGCGCTTCCTGGGTCCGCACGGCCAGGCTTTCGTGCCGCGGCCCTCGTTCGATGCGCGTGAGGCGATCGCGCTCATTCACGAAGCGGGAGGGATCAGCGTGCTCGCGCATGCGGGCGTCGCGTTCGATGAAGGCCGGCTCGAGTGGCTGTCGGAAGCCGGACTGCGCGGGATCGAGATCTGGCATCCGCAGCACGGCCCGGTTGCGGTGCGCCGGCTGCGCGGACTGGCTGCGCGCTTCGGACTGCTCGAAACCGGCGGCTCCGACTTTCACGGTCCTCACCGGGGTGCCGATGTCGGCGAGCTTCCGGTGCCCGCGAGCGCGCTGCAGAAATTGAAGGACGCCGCCGGCGTTCCCGGCTAGTTGTGAGGCGAAGATTGTTGTGGAAAAGCCGAGCATCCTGAGACTCTTGGGGCTTTGGCTTTTTCTAGAACGCTCGCTTCAACGAATGGGCCCTCGCCCGACGGATCCCCATCGTCGGAACCAGCCGCCGGTAGTAGACCTCCCATCGCCCGGGCATATTGATCCTCGTCGCGAATAGGCGCTGCCCCAATAGGGCCTTCGCACTGAGTGGAGTCCGACACAGTCCGATCCGCATCGCCGGCGTCCCACCGTCGTGGTTCTCGCTGAAGCGCTTGCTGAAATTACGCCATAGAGCCAGGAGCGCCATACGCTCGATCACGCTCTGGTGACGTCTGGAGTAGGCGATCGTTTCGCGCTTGTGGTTCGCGCTGTTGTGCCTCAAGAGCAAGTCAAGGAGGTTGACCGGGAACAGGGGGTTGCCGCTGGTGCGCGCCGCCACCGAGGGCGTCTGCTCGTGGTCGATGCGAACGCCTTCGAGCCGCGCAAACGCACGCGGATACGCGGGATGCTCATCGGAGCGCACGGTCAGTATCTGTTCACGCGGTGCGGCGATCCGCAGCAGTTCCGCGACCTCGATCTCGATTGATTTGGAATTGGGCCGGCCGTAGCGCAACTCGAGCTGTTCGCGCATTCGCTTCTGCGTCGCGGTCATGCTGCCCTTTCGCCGCAACGGCGAGTACGTGAACCCGTAGACGAAGTGTGATCCCGATCCCACTGCGTTGTTGAGATGCAGGGGCTGGAACTGGCTGTAGGCAAAGCTCTCGAACCCGTCGATCACGAGCGGTTCGCGGACACGATCGGGCCGATGGAGCGTGAGATAGAGCAGCGCATGCCGCCCCAAGCGCGCCGCCTGACCCATGACCGTGGTCGGAGCGCAACGCGCCTCGCGAGCGATCTGGCGATAGCATGAGCCTGCGAGCAGGCGATGAAACAACGGCTCGAGCAGATCGGGGCGCTTGAGATAATAGCTGGTGGAAAAGGTCTGGCTGCTGAAGGTGACACCGCAGTGGACACATCGAAACCGCGGGATCACATGCGGCGCGCACTGGCGTGTGAAACTGCCGTGGTGCTTCCACTGCCAGCCGTCGGTGCAACGATGGAAACGACAAGATGATTGGGGGCAGAACGGGGGCACGAAGTTCTGAGGTATGGTGCGCATAGGAGCAAGTCACTGCACGCCTCACGCCATCAACAATCTGCGCCTCATAACCAACACGCTGGCGGTGCATGAATCGTCCGGGTTAGTCTGCGTGCTCCTGCTCCTGTCGAGCTCGTCCCCACGGAGGCTTCGACCATCGCCACTCCGCCGATGTCCATGCGCCGGTTGTCCTATGCCGCCCTGATGGTGGCGCTCGGACTCACCGGCGTCTATGCGGAGACGATCCCGAACTTCGAGTTGCTGACGCTGGTGGTGTTCGCCGCGGGCGTGCTGCTGGGATCGCGGGACGGCGCACTGGTGGGAGGCGTCACGATGCTGATCTTCACCGTGCTCAACCCGTACGGTGCGGCACATCCGCTCGTGATGCTGGCGCAGGTGACCGGTGAAGCCATCACCGGTGCGGTGGGCGGCATCGCCGCACGGATGGGACTCGGCCGCGCGCGGCTCGGGATCCGCATCGCGGTATTGGTCGTACTCGGGATCGCGCTCACCGCGGTGTTCGACACGATCACGAATGTCGCAACGGGTATTCTGTTCGGGCAGATGCGCGCCACACTCATCGGAGGGATACCGTTCGCGCTATGGCACATGGCAACCAACGCGGGCCTGTTCGGCACGCTGGGCGCTCCGCTGGTCGGCGTGCTCGAATCGTATCGGCCGCGTCTCTCGTCCTGATCGTTTTCGTTTCCCCGGCGGGCGCTCAGTCGCCGGCCGGGAGCGGGTTCGACTTCATGACGGCGGGCCTGCCCGACGCCGCCGCGTGGTGGTCGGAGCCCGGGCGCGCGGGCATGACGGGCCAGGCATGGTTCGGCACCGCGTTTCCGCGCACGATCGCGGGGCTCGCGGCCGGCGCGTGGTCCACGGACTTGCACGGACGCGTCGAGCCCGGCTCGCCGTTCCCCGGTGTGCTCTCGGTGTCTTCGAGTCTCGCGACCTACGACTCGATCATGTTCGCTCCGCTGCTGGGTGCGGTGCGCGAAGGTTTCCAGGGAACGCTGGCCACCGCGATTGCGGTGCCCGAAGAAGTGCAGGAGCGGCGCACGCGCGGCGTCATCCATCTTTCGGGCGGCAGCTTCGGGTTCGATGACAACGCGCTCGCGATCGAGCGCGGTGATTCGCTGAACTGGACGCGCGCCGAGGTTTCGACCGGAAGCCATCTCGCCGCGGGATCGCTCGATCGCTCGGGCCGCCATCAGTGGCAGATCGCCACGCAGTGGTCGCGTGCCGCACACCGGATCGAAGGCGGATTCGGCCATCGCGGGGCCGCGCTGCTGGTGCGCGGTGGAGAAGAGGAAGCCGTGCGCGGCGGATCGGGATACCTCCGCTACCGTCATGCGGACCGCGGGCGCTGGTGGGGCTTCGGCGCTGAGCGCGCTTACGACACGCACGAGAGCTTCGGCGGATTCCTGTCGTGGTCGCGCCGCGACGCGCAGACGAATCGCGGCGATGTCGGCGCGGGCTGGAGCGGAGAGCGCCTCGCGTTCGAGACCCGGATTCACGCGGCCGAGTCGGAAGTGCGCCGCGTGGGGGAGGAAGGCGGATTCGAGAACGGCGCACGCTGGGCGTACGGCTCGGCGAGCCTCGCGATGGTCGCGGGTCCGGGCCGGGTCGAAGGCGCGGTGGGCGCCGGACGTCATGGAACCTTTGACGGAGTGGACGTGGCGCCATCGCTGACGTATCGCATCGAGCGCGCGCAGTGGTCGGTGCGCACCGGCGTTTCGCGCGCGTTGTGGGTGGTGTGGAGCGATCTCGAGCCGGGCGAAGCGCCGTTCCTCCAGTCGACGTGGGCCGGAGTCGCCGATGTGAGGATCCGTGGCGGCTCACACGCGTTGCGCGGATTCGCGATCGCCGGTCGCAGCCGCGATCGCGCGCTTGTGTCGCGCCAGCCGATCGAAGAGTTGTGGCTGCGCGAAGGATTTCACGCCGATCCCGATCCGTACACGTTCGTACTCGCAGGCGCGAGCGGGGACTGGCGCGGCGGCCGCTTCGACCTGCGCGGCGAAGGTTACGCGCTCGCGCGCTCGGACAACCCCGACGCCGTCGCCGTCGATCCGTCGTTCGGCATGCGCGCCGAATCCGGGTATCGCCGGTCGTTCTTCGAAGGCGACCTCGGCGTGTTCGCGCGCCTGGGTGCCGAGGCCGTCGGCCCGCGCGTGAGCGAAGGGCTCGAGGCCCGCGAACTGCCGGCCTACGTCACCAGCTACGCCTCGATCGCGGTCACCTTGGCCGACGCGGTGATCGCCCTGCGGGTGCGCAACCTCGAGGATGTGATCCGCGAGGAGACATGGCTCGACACCGCGACCCTTTCGGAAGCCGTGAGCGCCGGGCGGGAGTTTCGCTTCACGGTCACGTTGAAGCTCGCGAACTGAAGTACCGCTGAAATAAGTAGCTAGCAAACTTCGAACCCGCCCCCGCGGAGCTTCCCTGCTCGCGCTCACTCCTTCCGAGCGCCGTGGCGCGCTGGTGATCGTGCTCGTGCTGCTGATCGGAGCGGCCTACGACCAGTGGCGGCTGGACCGGGCGCAACCCGCGCCGCCGGTGCCGGCCACCACCTCCGGGACCGCTCCTGATCCGGGGCGGGTCTCCGATCAAGGTTCGCTGCCGGCTCCAACTCCCGCGCCCGCGCCGGCTTCAACGCCCACGGTCGATCTCAACCGCGCGACCGTGACGGAGCTCGACCGGCTGCCCGGGATCGGGCCGGTCCTCGCGTCCCGCATCGTGGCCCACCGCGAACACCACGGTCCGTTTCGCGACCCCGCCGAACTGATCGCGGTGCCCGGCATCGGGCCCGCACTGGCCGCTCGGCTGGCTCCGTTCGTCACCGTTTCGGCGCCTCCGCACCGGTGAGAACCATTGCAGCGCGCACGAAGTATTGCGGGCGCGCATGCAGTTTTTGGTTCAGCCGCGGGAGGGGTTCTTCCGATACCCGCTCGGAACCGCGCTGCGCGGCTCATTACGAACGTCCGTGCCGGGCAGTCTGCAAGGCATGGCGCTTGCGTGATGGCGCGCGGCCCCCGGCGTCGCGATGGCAGCCTCCAGCGAACTCGAACCCAGGGAACTGACGCGCGTGCAGGAAGATATCGGTCAGAAGCTGCTGGAGGCCGGGCTGGTCGACAAGACCATGCTCCACAAGGCCGCCCAGCAGCAGAAGAACCTCGGCGACAGCATCACCGGCAACCTCGTCAAGATCGGTGCGATCTCGGAAGAGGCTTTGCTGGGGTTTCTGTCACGCCATTACAGCGCGCCGCCGATGGATCTTCGCAACTACGAGCCGGACCCGACGCTGACCCGCCTGATCCCCGGCGAAGTCGCGTCCAAGTTCATGGCGCTGCCGGTTCAGCGCAACGGCCGCCGTCTCGTGGTCGCGATGTCGAATCCGACCAACATCTTCGCCAACGACGACATCAAGTTCATCACCGGCTACGAAGTCGAAGCGCACGTCGCGACCGAAGCCGCGCTCAAACGCGCGATCGACCGCGCGTACGACTCGGCCGGCACCATGGCCGACGTCATGCGCGGCATGGAAGACGAACTGTCGGTGGTCGAGGAAGAGGAAGACACAGACCCCGGCTACGCGGGCGCGGACGAAGCGCCGATCGTCAAGCTGGTCAACTCGCTGATCGCCGATGCGGTGCGCAAGGGGGCTTCGGACATCCACATCGAGCCCTACGAGAAGATGATGCGCGTGCGGTTCCGCATCGACGGCATGCTGCACGAGATGATGGCGCCGCCGTTCAAGTTCAAGGCGGCCGTGCTGTCGCGACTGAAGATCATGGCCGAGCTCGACATCGCCGAACGCCGCGTGCCGCAGGACGGCCGCATCAAGATCAAAGTCATGAACCGCACCATCGACCTGCGCGTTTCGAGCCTGCCGACGATCTTCGGCGAGAAGATCGTCATGCGAATCCTCGACAAGACCAATCTCAACATCGATCTCGAGAAGCTCGGATTCGAGCCGGGCTCGTTCAAGTCGTTCACGTCCGCGATCGCGATGCCGTACGGAATGGTGCTGGTCACCGGGCCGACCGGCTCCGGCAAGACGACGACGCTCTACTCGGCGCTCTCGCGGGTGAATACGCCCGAAGTCAACATCATGACCGCCGAGGATCCGGTCGAGTACAACCTCGACGGCATCAATCAGGTGCTGGTCCACGAAGACGTCGGACTCTCGTTCTCCGCGGCGCTCAAGGCGTTCCTGCGACAGGACCCCAACATCATCATGGTCGGCGAAATCCGCGACATCGACACCGGCTCGATCGCGGTCAAGGCCGCGCTCACCGGACATCTCGTGCTCTCGACGTTGCACACCAACGACGCCGCGTCGGCGATCGGACGACTCATCGACATGGGCATCGAGCCGTTCCTCGTCTCGTCGTCGGTGAACCTGGTCCTCGCCCAGCGCCTCGTGCGGCGTATCTGCAACGGATGCAAGCAGCCGATCAAGCTGCCCGAGGAAGTCCTCAACGAACTCCAGATCGACGCCACGGAATTCAAAGACTTCGAGTTCCGCAACGGCGGCGGGTGCGTCGACTGCAACAACACCGGCTACCGCGGACGCCAGGGCGTCTACGAAGTGATGGCGATGTCGCCCGCGCTGCGCGAGATGATCCTCGATCGCGCTTCGGCGAACGAGATCAAGAAAGTCGCGATCGGCGAAGGAATGCTGACGCTGCGGCGGGACGCGATCGAGAAGCTGAAACGCGGCATCACCTCGGCGGAAGAAGTGCTCAAGGAAACGGCCTCGGACGATCTGTAGTCGGACGGCAACGCATCACATGCAAGGAGTGAACAGTGATCCTGCTGCGCAAGCTGCTCGAAGACATGGTCCAGTTGAAGGCATCCGATCTGCATGTTACGGCGGGCGTGCCGCCCGGATTCCGCATCGACGGCGCCATCATGCCGCGCGAGGAGGAGGTGCTCACGCCCGAGACCACCGCCCAGCTCGCCTACAGCGTGATGTCGGACGAGCAGCGCAAGCGCTTCGAGAACCGCAAGGAGCTCGACTTCTCGTTCGGCATCAAGGGGCTGTCGCGATTCCGCGGCAACGTGTTCCTGCAGCGCGGTGTGGTCTCGATGGTGATCCGAAGAATTCCCTACGAGATCCTCGAGCTGAGCAAGCTCGGTCTGCCGAAGGTGGTGACCGGTTTCGCCGACAGCCTCAAGGGACTGGTGCTCGTGACCGGGCCGACCGGCAGCGGCAAGTCGACCACCCTCGCGGCGATGATCGATCACATCAACAACACGCGGCGCAGCCACATCATCACCGTCGAGGACCCGATCGAGTACGTCCACAGCCACAAGAAGTGCATCGTCAACCAGCGCGAGCTGGGATCGGACACGGAGTCGTTCCCGATGGCGCTCAAGTACGTGCTGCGCCAGGACCCCGACGTGATCCTGATCGGCGAGCTGCGCGACCTGGAGACGATCGAAGCGGCGCTGACGCTGGCCGAGACCGGCCACCTGGTGCTCGCCACCCTGCACACGAACTCGAGCTACGAAGCGGTCAACCGCATCGTCGACGTGTTCCCGGCGAATCAGCAGCGTCAGATCCTCACGCAGCTCGCGTTCACGCTCGAAGGCGTGGTCACGCAGCAGCTGGTGCCGCGCCGCTACGGCGGTGGCCGCGTGATGTGCGCGGAGGTGCTGGTGTGCACGCCCGCGATCCGCACGGTGATCCGCGAAGGCAAAATCCATCAGGTCTACAGCCTGATGCAGGCGGGCCAGAAGTACGGGATCCAGACGATGAATCAGGCGCTGCTCCAGGCGGTGCTCGATGGAGCGCTGAGCACGGACGACGCGCTCGAGCGCTCGTCGGATCGCAACGAACTGGAGGCGATGGTCAGCAAGGTTCGCGCGGCCTGACCCGCGAGCCGGACGCCGCGCTCGGAGCGGCGCCGGGAGCACGGACGACGGGCGGCAGGGATGCGCACTTGAAGAGGATTGAGAGAAGTCTGGGCAAACGATAGGAGACGATATGCCGGTGTTCGTATGGAAGGGGCGCACGCTGGCCGGGGAAACCCAGGCCGGTGAGATCGAAGTGGCGAAGCAGGAGGAGGCGATCGACCTTCTGCGCCGCAAGAAGATCCTCGTCACCTCGATGAAGCAGAAGGCGGGCGGCTTCGCGTTGCCGAAGCTGGGCGGCGGCGTCAGCGTGTCCACCAAGGACCTCGCGATCTTCACGCGCCAGTTCGCGACCATGATCTCGGCCGGTCTTCCGCTCGTCCAGTGTCTCGACATTCTCGCGCGCCAGGCCACAAAGCCCGCGTTCGGTCAGATCATCACCGACATCACGCGCGACGTCGAAGCCGGCTCGACCCTGTCCGATGCGCTCGGCAAGCACCGCCGCGTGTTCGACGACCTGTTCCGCAACATGGTGGCGGCCGGCGAAGCGGGCGGTGTGCTCGACGAGATCCTGATGCGCCTCGCGACCTACATCGAGAAGGCCGACGCGCTGAAGCGCAAGATCCAGAGCGCGATGGTCTACCCGGCGGTCGTGCTCACGGTCGCACTCGGCGCCACCGCGTTCATGCTCATCTTCATCATCCCGACGTTCGCCAAGATGTTCATGGACTTCGGCGGTGAGCTGCCGCTGCCGACCAAGATCGTTCTCGGCGCCTCGAACATCCTCACCAGCTGGTGGTGGGCGTTCGTGCTCGCGATCGTGACGGCCGTATTCGCTTTCAAGCGCTATCACGCGACCGAGGATGGGAAGTTTGCCGTCGACCAAGCGATGCTGAAGATGCCGATCATCGGCGACGTACTGCTGAAGGGCGGGGTCGCGCGCTTCACGCGCACGCTCGGCACGCTGATCGCGTCCGGCGTACCGATTCTGTCCGGGTTGGAGATCACCGCGCGCACCGCCGGCAACAAGGTGATCGCCGGAGCGATCATGACCGCGCGCGCCTCGATCCGCGAAGGCGAGACGGTGGCCGCACCGCTCAAAGCGTCGGGCGTGTTCCCGCCGATGGTGGTGCAGATGATCTCGGTCGGCGAGCAGACCGGCGCGCTGGACGAGATGCTCACGAAGATCGCTGTGTTTTACGAGGCCGAGGTCGACACGGCCGTCGACACCATGACGTCGGTGATCGAGCCGATCATGATCGTCGTCATGGGCGGTATCGTCGGCGGCATGGTCGTCGCGATGTATCTGCCGATGTTCAAGCTTATCAGCGTCGTGGCGGGCAACGGTTGATGCACGGCTCGACCCGGCACGAGCCGAACCGGATGGATCCGGTGAACGACCGCTGGCATGGGCTGGCGACGGCGATCTGGGCACGTCTGCTCGTCGCCACGCTCGCCCTGCCGATCGGCGTGCTGCTCGGGCCGTCCTCGTCGGAGTCCTCGTGGTGGGTGCTGTGGTGGGCGCTGCTCGGCGTCGGCGTGGTGTCGGCGGCGTTCGCGCTCGGCGTTCATCTGAAGCGCGGGCTGGTGGTGCAGACCTATGTGCAGATCACCGCCGACCTGGTACTGGTGACGGCGGTGGCTGCCCTCACGGGCGGACGCGAGAGCCAGTTCGTGCCGTTCTTCGCGCTGGTCGTGATCTCGGGCGGTCTGCTGGGACAGCTCCCGGGCGGGCTGTTCGCGGGAATGATGGCGTGCCTCGGGTTCCTCGGCCTGCCGTGGATCGATCACATGCTGGGCGCCACGCCCGCGGTCACCACGGTGAGCGCGGTGCCGGCGCCGAGGCTGCTGATGGCGTTCCTCGGGATGATGGGTGTGCTGGCCGGCGTGCTCGGCGAGCGCGTGCGGCGCACGCGCGACGATCTCGAGCGCACCGCGCGCGAACTGGATCGCGTGCGCGTCGACAACGACGTCATCCTGCGCCACCTCACGACGGGCGTCCTCACGGTCGACGGATCGGGAAGCATCGCGTACCTGAATCCTGCCGCCGAACAGGTGCTGGCGCAGCGCACGCTCGAATTGCGCGGGCGTCCGATCGGCGTGGCACTTCCGGAGCGGCTGATGCCGCTGCGGGATCTGGTGCTCGAGACCCTCGACAAGCGCAGCCCGCGCGCGCGCGCGGAGCTGATGATGAAGAGCGTCACCGGGCGCACCCTGCCGCTCGGGATCTCGACCAATCTTCTGATGCACGAAGGGGACGTGACCGGCGTGGTCGCCGTGTTCCAGGACCTGACCGAAGTCCGCGAGATGGAACGCCGCGCCCGGCGCAACCAGACGCTCGCGGAAGTCGGAGCGCTCGCGGCAGGAATTGCGCACGAACTGCGCAATGGACTCAACCCGATCAGCGGATCGGTCGAATGCCTACAAAGAGAGATCAAGCTCGAGGGCGAGAATGCGGTGCTCATGGAGCTGATCCAGCGCGAGTGCGCGCGGCTCAATCGCTTCGTGACCGACCTGTTGAACTACTCGCGCGAGCGCGATCTGGCGCCGGAGACGATGGATCTGGACGAGCAGCTCGCGGAATTGCGCGAGCAGATCGCCCGTGACCCGCGCTGCGGGCCCGAAGTGGCGGTGCGTTTCGTCCGTCGCGAAGAGCCGGTGACGGTGCGCGTGGATCGCGAACTGATCCGGCAGGTGTGGCTGAACCTCGCCGCCAACGCCCTCGAGGCGGTGGGAGCGAAGGGCACGATCACGCTGAGATGGGAAGAGAGCGAGGGCGACCTGGTCGTTGTCGAATTCGCGGACACCGGCGTGGGTATCGCGCCTGAAGACTTGAAGCTGGTGGGACAACCCTTCTTCACGACGAAGGAACGTGGCACCGGTCTGGGGCTGGCCATCGCCCAACGGATCGTCGAACGGCATGGGGGCACGCTCTCGGTTGCGAGCGAACCCGGCCGGGGCACGACCGTGCGCGTGGCGTTGCCGGGATCCGTTGCTGTATTGGCACAGACCGCTTGACCGGAGCTCACCGAAGAACTCCCTGCGAGGTGAATCGAATGTCTGCTGAAAAAATTCTGGTCGTCGATGACGAACAGAGCATGGCGCAGTTCCTCGGAATCGTGCTGCGGAAGGAGGGCTACCAGGTTTCGACCGTCCACAACGGGAGGGACGCCCTCGACAAGGCGAAGGCCGAAGCCTTCGACGTGGTCATCACCGACATCAAGATGCCGGGCATGGACGGCATCCAGTTGCTGCAGGGGATCAAGAAGCTCGACCCCTCGCTGCCGGTCGTGATCATGACCGCCTATGCGTCGCAGCAGTCGGCGATCGACGCGGTCAATCTCGGTGCCTTCCAGTACATCATCAAGAACGCGAAGAACGACGAGATCAAGCTCGTCGTCCGCAACGCGATCGAGATGCGCAAGGTGCGCGCGGAGAATCTGTTCTTGAAGCGCGAGCTGAAGAAGGGCCACGACGAGAAGCAGAGCATCGGCTCGTCCGAGGAGATGATCCGAGTCTTCAAGATGGTGGAGAAGGTCGCCGACAGCGAAGCCACCATCATGATCCAGGGCGAGAGCGGCACCGGCAAGGAACTCGTGGCGCGCGAGATCCACTACCGCAGCCGCCGTAACAACGGGCCGTTCGTCAGCATCAACTGCGGAGCGATCCCGCGCGATCTGCTCGAGAGCAGCCTGTTCGGCCACATGAAGGGCTCGTTCACCGGCGCGGTCAAGGATTCGGCCGGCCTGCTGCAGGTCGCCGAGGGCGGGACGTTCTTCCTGGACGAAGTGGGTGAAACCCCGCTCGCGACGCAGGTCAAGCTGCTGCGCGCGCTTCAGGAGCGCGAGATCATTCCGGTCGGCGGTACCCAGCCGATCAAGATCGACTGCCGCCTGGTTGCCGCGACCAACGCCGATCTCGAACGTGAAGTGGCCGAGGGCCGGTTCCGCGCCGACCTGTTCTATCGCCTGAACGTGATCCCGATCCGGCTGCCGTCGCTGCGGCAGCGCCGGGACGACATTCCGCTGCTGGTCGAGCACTTCCTGCGCCGTTACGCCCAGAACAATCCGGCCAAGACGATCTCCAAGGACGCGATGGACCTGCTGCTCAAGCACGACTGGCCGGGAAACGTGCGCGAACTCGAGAACGTGATCGAGCGCGCGCTGATCCTGGACGAGGGCGGCGTGATCGGCCCGGAGGACCTGACCGACAAGATCCGCTTCGGCGAGAGCCACCGCGGCAGTCTGATCATCGATACGCCGACTCTGACTCTGGAGGAGCTCGAGAAGGAATATATCCTCAAGGTACTGAACTACACGCGGTGGCAGAAGAAGAAGACCAGCGACGTGCTCGGGATCAACGCTTCGACGCTCTATCGCAAGTTGATCGCGTATGGAGTCGAGAAGCCGGCGAGCCTCAAGGGAGTCGAGGGCACGGTCAGCGACGTTCAGGACGGTCCGGACTCCGAGGCGCATGCCGCATGAGGCATCGCATTCCGCACGCGCGGGCAGAAGGACATGCCGAATGCACGGGATGCGGAAACACAGCATGAAGTTTGCGCGGAAAACCGCCGATGACCGTGTCAAGTAGATTTGAAGCGAGTTTCATAAACGCAAGGCCCAGCAGGGATTCGAAGCGAAGTCCAGCGACAATCGCTGATGGCACCCTGGTTGCTGTAGACAGCAGTGGGTCAACAAACAGACGAAGGACCCGGCCCCCAACCCAACTCGGAGGAGTGGACACCATGTTGAACAAGCAGAAGGGCTTCACGTTGATCGAGCTCATGATCGTCGTCGTCATCATCGGTATTCTCGCGGCGATCGCGATCCCGAACTTCATCGCGATGCAGAGCCGGGCGAAGGAAGGCA
>JANLWX010000029.1:0-1528 GCA_031364845.1 Candidatus Eiseniibacteriota bacterium | reverse complement strand
GCTGATGTTCGCCTTCCAACCCGCGGAGCCGGTGCCGCCGGTGATCTTCTTCTCGACCACTGAGATCCCGCTGCAGCGCTGGACGCATGTCGCCGTGACGCACGACGGATCGGTGGTGCGGTTCTTCATCAACGGCCGGCTCGATTCGCAATTCGCGTCGCTCACCTCGATTCGCGCAGGTGACGCGCCGCTTCTGATCGGCAACTACTTCGACACGCGGCGGCTCAGCAATTTCAGCGGTGATCTCAAGCTCGGCGAACAGGCACCGCATGGGCCGGTCTATGCGTTCCAGGGAATGATCGACGAACTGCGTGTCTCGAGTCAGGCGCGGGCGTTCGACTCGGAGCCCTGAATCAGGACGGCGTCAGCTGAGTTTCTCTTCTACTTTGCTCTTGACGCCGCAAAAGCTTCGATCGCCGATGTTCCGCGACAGGGCTGCTGAACGCCCCGCATTCTGCCGACGATGCGTGATAGCCATATGACGGGGACATCGACGGAAACGCTCTCATGTCGCACCGTGTTATGCGCTCCGCGCGCATTGCTGTGCGTCGAAATACCGCGTGATATGAATAGAGTCATTCATCGCCCCCGCGACCGGATGTTGCGCTCGTATGCGCGGAGGGCTCATGAATCGCTTCTCGTTTTCTCATCACGAAGATCACGTCTTGTTGCGCGATCTCGCGTCTGATGTGGCGAAGGACTGCGACGTCACCGCTCACCTGCTCGCCCGTCTGGCGGAGGTCGATGCCCGCAAACTCTTCCGGCCTGAGGCACATCCATCGATGCATTCGTATTGTGTGCACGTGCTGGGATTGTCGGAGGATTCAGCGAACAAGCGGATACGCGTGGCGCGCAAGACTCGTGAGTGTCCTGCCCTGCTCGAGGCGATTGCCGATGGCCGGCTCCATCTCAGTGGCGCCGCTCTACTGGCGTCTCGATTGACTCCGGACAACGCTGACGAACTGCTGGCCGCCGCAGCGCGCAAGACCCGTGCTGAGATCGAAGTGCTGCTGGCTCAGCGCTTCCCCCGCGAGGATGCGCCGGCACGTGTTGCCCAGGTTCCGTCGCCACCGCCGTCGCTGCTTTCGGATTCCGAGTCCGCCGATCAACTGGCCCCGGGGCCAGTTGAAGTGCCACGTCCGAAGATGACGCCCCTCGCGCCCGAGCGTTATTCCGTTCAATTCACACTCGGCCAGGAAGCCTACGAGACCCTTCGCTACGCGCAGGCGCTTTTGGGCCATCAGATTCCGGCAGCCGACGTCGCGGCCGTGTTCGACCGGGCGCTTCATGCGCTCGTTGCCGCACTCGAGAAAACCAAGTTCGCCGCGACGTCACGCCCGCGTGCCAAACGCGGAGGCTCAAGCTCGGACCCGCGCAATGTTCCCTCGCACGTGAAGCGCGCCGTGTGGGAACGCGACGGTGGCCAGTGCGGGTTTGTCAGCAAGAGCGGCGCGCGCTGTCCGGAACGATCGCGACTCGAATTCGATCACATCCTCGAAGTGGCGCGAGGTGGGGAAGCCACTGTTGA
>JANLWX010000232.1:0-5762 GCA_031364845.1 Candidatus Eiseniibacteriota bacterium | reverse complement strand
GCCCCGTGTGACATCGGCAGGACAGGAGCACACGTAGAGTAACCATGCCTCTTCTGGCGGCCTTCCCCAAAGGGTTCTTCGACGACCTCGTGGCGCGTCGCATGACGGTCTTCCAGTGGATCGACATCGCCGCCCCGGCCTATCGCCTGCCGCTCACCGGCAACGATCGAATGTATCAAGGCGTGCCGATCGGATTCAGCTTCCCCTTCTACGGACGCAACTACGAAACGCTCAACGTTTCGACCAACGGCTTCCTGTCGTTCACCGACGTGTATCCATCACCGAACAACATGCCGCTGCCGAAGGACTCGACCAACGTTCCCACGAATCTGTTGGCCCCGTTCTGGGACAACCTGAACTTCGGCACGACTCAATGCACCTACGCCCGGCACACCGCCGATCAGTTCGTGCTGTCGTGGGTCGGCGTGAACTCGGCGAGCACCGGGGGAGGGACCTTTACGTTCCAGGTGATCCTCGAAGCCAGCGGCAGGATCACCTACCAGTACCTCTCGATGGCCGGGATCGTGAACCGCGCCACGGTCGGCATTCAGAACCTCGAGCGTGACGATGGACTCACCGTGGCGTTCGACGAGAACTATCTGCATGACGGCCTCGCCACGCGCTTCCAGCTGGGTCCGTCGTGGCTGTCGGTCGATCCATCCAACTTCATCGTGCCTCCGGGTGGCACGAGGAACGTCGCGGTGCACTTCGATGCCCGCGGGCTTGCCAATGGCGACTACGCCGGTGAGATCAAGGTCCAGAGCAACGACCTCGAAACTCCGGCGGTGATCGTGCCCGTGGGGTTGCATGTCGGCTCCCTCGATGTGACGCTGGATCTCGATCCCAACACGCTCAATCGCAACTCGCATGGACGCTGGGTCAACGGGACCATCACGCTTCCGCCGAGCTACGATCCTCATCAGATCGATATCTCTTCAGTGCTCGTTCAAAGCTCGGTGCCGGTGGATTCTTCAGGCCCGGTGACCTATTCGGGCCAGTCGCTGCACTGCAAGTTCGACCGCCAGTCGATCTTCGACGTGGTCCCCGAAGGCGAGCACGTTCCGGTGATCGTCACGGGCAGGCTCGTGGACGACACGTGGTTCGCGGGGCTCGACGTGGTCCGGATGATCCGGCCCCATGTCGGCACGCCGCCGAGCGCCACGTATTCGGCGGGATCTCAGGTTGATCTCGCGTGGTCCGACGGCGGGCCGGCGGTGATGCACTACGATCTGTGGTTCTCGGCCAACGATGGGGATTCGTGGTCCCTGGTGGCGGGCGGCATCACCGAACGCCACATCGTCTGGCATGTGCCGCTGGCGGCGACCAATAACGGAGTGCTGGAACTCGTGGCGGTCGATGCCGCGGGCGTCATGGGCAGCTGGATGTCCAACACGATCCGCATCCTGCCGGTCGCTGCGGGCACCGAGGTCGCGTTGCCGCTGCAGCTCGCGCTCAAGCACGTGGGAGCGAACCCCGCGCAGGGACGAGCGGTATTGGAGCTGTCGGTTCCAAAACGTTCGGAAATGTCGGTCACGGTGTTCGACATCCGTGGCGCTCGCGTTCGGTCCCTGGCCCAGAGGGTGTTTGAGCCGGGCTGGCATCGGCTCGAGTGGGACGGCTTGCGCGACGATGGTGGCATCGCGGGAACCGGCGTCTACTTTGTCCGCGCGGACTGCGGAGGGAGGGTCTTGAGCACACGGGTCGCGATGTTGCGATAGCGTCGATCGGAAATGCGCTTCGCCTGAGGTAGATTGATGGTATGCGCCTCCATGCCCTGTTCCGTTCGACCGCGTTCGCTTGGCTCCTCGCCGCGGCAACTGGGCTGGAGGCGCAGCCTGCGCCCTTGATCGCGCTCGACGACCCGTCGTGGCGACTGGAGTCGTCGTCCGACGGCATCGCAATCTACAGTTCCTCGGTCCCCGGCATCCGTGTGGTTCCGTTCAAAGCGACGATGACGATTCCGGGGACGATCGAAGAGGTCTCGATGGTGCTGGAGGACCTCCCGCGCCGAAAGGATTGGATCAAGAACTTCGGCCGCAGCGTGCTGCTCGATCGGACCAACGACTACGACCAGACCGAGTATCTGCACGTCGCCGTACCGTGGCCGGGGCACGACCGCAGCGCGCTCATCCGTGTGCGCATCAGTGTGAGCGAGGACCTCACGCGGGCGACGATCGCGGGGGTGTCGGTCGACTCCCATCCGGCCGACACACTGCCGGTTCTCGTGCGCTCGAAGATCTACGCGAGCACGTTTCAGATGACCCAGGTCGGGGATCAGGTCGAAGTGGTGACGCTGATCTTCGTCGACCCGCGCGGCAGCATCCCCAAGTGGATCGTCAACTTCTTCACGCGGCGGGTGGCGCACGGAACCCTGGTCGGCCTGCGCCGGCAGGTGGCGAAGAAGCTCTACTCACGCGCACAACTCGCGGCCATGCATCAGCGTATCCACGCGTACCGGGCGTTTCGAGAGCGGCACGTGAAGGCGCCGTGATGGTCTCTCGTCGTGGTGCGCCCATGCCGTTCGCCCGCGCTTATTGTTCGTTCCAGGAGGGTCATGCGACCGCACATTGACGGCACACGGTCGGTGCGCCGATGACGCGCCACATGGGCACGGCGCCAGCACATCGAAGAGCACGTCGGCCACGGGATCCGAGGACGTTCACCTTCGTGCTGTTCCTGCTGTTCGTCAACGGATGCGCAGCGCCAGCGCGTCATGTGCCCGCGGAGCACACCGCGTCGATCCGCAGCGTCGATCGCCAGACACCGTTTGCCCGGCGAGCCTTTTCGCCGACACTCGAAGGTCGCTGGATCGGCAATGCCATCGCCTACGGCCCGTATCGCGACGGCCAGAGCCCCGGTGGGGTGCAACCCTCCCGCGGTCAGATTGCCGAAGACCTGAAACTCATGGCTCGCCACTGGAATCTGATTCGCCTCTATGGCGCGATCGGACCGGCAGAGACCGTCTTGTCGGTCATCCGCCAGGAACGCCTCCCGGTGCGAGTCATGCTGGGAGCCTGGCTCGGCCCCGAAGACCGCCGCGACTCGGCGGGCGCGGTGATCGAGACGTTATCCGCAACCCGTGAAAGCAACCGCCGGGAGGTCGACACCGCCGTGCGCCTCGCGAACGAGTATCGCGACATCGTCGTCGCCATCAGCGCCGGCAACGAGACCCAGGTGAACTGGTCGGACCATCGTGTCCCCGCGGAGTTGTTGGTGCGCTTCATCCGGGACATCCGGTCGCGTACGCGCGTCCCGGTCACGACCGCGGACGACTACAATTTCTGGAACAAACCGGAGAGCCACGTGGTGGCCGACGAGATCGACTTCATTGTCATGCACGCCCATCCGCTGTGGAACGGCAAGCAACTCGACGAGGCGCTCGCGTGGACCACAGCCACCTGTGCCGCGATCCGCGCGGCGCATCCTGCGCACACCGTGGTGCTGGGGGAGACCGGCTGGGCCACGCGCCGGCACGACGAGGGCGAACAGGCCCGTCTGATCAAGGGTGCCGCTGGTGAAGCGGAGCAGAAGGTGTTCCACGAGGCCGTGATCCAGTGGGCGCGCGAGTCGCGCACGACCACTTTCTTCTTCGAGGCGTTCGACGAGAACTGGAAGGGCGGGAGTCACCCCAACGAAGTGGAGAAGCACTGGGGGCTGTTCAATGCCGACCGCACGCCCAAGGCGGCGCTGGTCCCGTAGCGCCGCGTCCGAGCAGTCCGATGATCCGGTAGCGTTCAGCGAGGACCTGGCCGGGGACGAAGACGGCCGACCTGGTGCCCGGCCACCGCCAGGTCGAGTCCCGCGTCGTTCTACCTGGCGTGCGGAGCGTTCCGTCTCACGTAATCGAGCGCCTGGTCGCGCATCTCGGCGCTGCTGAGTCCGCCGGCATTCGCCGTTGCGACCGCGCGCTCGATGCTCCATCCGTGGTCGAGCACCAGCCACGGGATCATCACCGCACCCACGCGATTCCCCGAGGCGCAGTGCACCAGGATGGGATGACTTGCGGAATCGGCGGCAAGCGAGCGGAACGCGGCGAACGTGGAATCGGTGAGCGTCTCGGGAGTCACCGGCAGGTTACGGTAGGCGAGACCCGAGGCGCGCGCCACGGCGGGCTCGTCCATACCGCGTGGTTCCGTGGCGGCGCGCAAATCGAGCACGGTGCGATATCCGCTGCGTCCGAGCGCAACGAGTTGCAGTGAATCCGGCTGCCCGCCCGTTGTGACGCCGGGAAGCGGGCATGCCGCGTTCTTCATTCCCGCGAGCATCGCCACCACCTGTGCGGAGTCCGGCATGCTGTCCGTCGTCGTCGTCGCGGCTGGCGTATGTTCGACCGCAGCGGCTGTGGGGGCAGCGCGTCCCTCGAGCGCGGGAGCATGAGCACAGCCCGACAGCAGGACGATCCCGGCCGCGACCGACGCGATCCGAATCGCAAACGTTGGTGCCCTCACCGGCGCAGTCCCGCTTTCTCGAGCATCCACATCATGGGGCACCACCGGGTGAATGCCGACTGAAAGAGGTTGAGCCCCACGAACGCGGTGAACGCGAAGTACCACGGGTTCACGAAATACCCGAGAGCGACCGAGGCCACGACGAACAGTCCGGCCATCATGCGAAGCCCTTCATTGACAGTCAAATGGATTCTCCTTTTCATGCCTGCGGTACCCGCAGGACCAGAGATGGCGACGGACTCATCCGCCGCACGGATACGGCCACCATCGAGCCTCACGAGACTTCCGCCAGTTCCATCGGTCAGGAATCCGATCCGCCGGGAACCACGGGCACCCGGAACGCGGGCGGTTCCACGCCCGGTGTGGAGGCCGCGTCTCCGCGCCGCGCGAGGTAATAGAGGACCGGCACCGCCATCCGCGACAGCACGGTCGCGGCGACCTCGCCACCGATCAGGGCCACGGCAAGTCCCTGGAAGATCGGATCGAACAGGATCACCACGCCGCCCACGATGACCGCGGCCGCGGTCAGACCGAAAAAGGATTCGCGGGCCGAGCGCGGTCTACCGAACGCCGCGCAGGTGCGGGCCGACGCCCCATTTCCCCGTTGTTCCGGCTCGCCCGCGCTGAAGAGCGGGCCCTGGTCGGCGCCGCTCAGCGAGGCGACTCCAAGGCCCTTCGTAAGCTCGTCGATTACCTGTCGGGGCCGATCTACCGCTTTGGCCGCAGCTTTTGCGGAAACGTCGAGGACGCCGAGGAAGTGAGGCAACTCGTGTTCCTCGCGCTCCTCAAGACGCTCAAGGGTTTCCGGGGCGACGCATCGCTCTCCACCTGGGCGTATACCGTGGCCCGCAACGCGTGCGCGCGCCGCCGCCGTCGCGCGGCACACGGGCCGGTATTCGAGCCCCTCGAAGGGCCGGGCAACGGGCGGGCGGCACTCGAAATACCCGATGCTGGCGAGGGTCCGGAGCGCTCGTTCCTGCGTGGCCGGATTCGCGAGGCGATCGATGCCGCATTGCGCGCGCTCCCGTTCGCTCAGCGCGAGGTGATGTTGTTGCGCGATGTCGAAGGATTATCCGCGCGCGAGGCCGGGAAGGTGCTGGGGCTCACCGAGCGCGCGGTGAAATCGCGGCTCCATCGCGCACGGGTCGCGCTGCGTACGTCACTCGCCCCATGGGCAGAGGGCCACAGCCGGGCAGCCCGGTGTCCCGACACCGCGCGAATGTTGAGCCGCCATCTCGAGGGCGACCTCGACGCTGCGGCGTGCCGGCGCATGGCCGGTCACATCGAGGAGTGCGCGAGCTGCGATGACGCCTG
>JANLWX010000230.1:0-20223 GCA_031364845.1 Candidatus Eiseniibacteriota bacterium | reverse complement strand
GCGGTCTTCTGCGCGACCAGCGCCTTCTTCTTCGCGGTCTTCATGTCTTCCACGGCCTGGCGCTTCACTTCTTCGAAGTCGGCAGGGCCCGCGGGCAGGCGCCGCGTCGGGCGCACGAGGATGTACGAGTTCGCTTCCTTGTAGGGTTTCGCCGACCACTGCCCGACGGGAAGCGTCGGCAGATCGGCGGCCATGTCGGGCAGCATACCGATGCCCGGGATCGGATCGGCCACCGTGATCGGCTCCGATGTCTTGAACCCGCCTGCCGGTCGCGTCGCGGCGGCCACGCCGACAGCGGGGATCTGCCGCAGGATGCGTCGCGCGTTGCGCAGGCCGAGCGAATCGGCGCGCGCGCGGGCGAGTTCGGAGAAGATCTCGTCGCGCGCTTCCTCGAACGGCACCACGCCTTCGGGTTTCTTCGCGTCGACGCGGATGATGTGGAATCCGAAGCGCGTCTTGACCGGCTGGCTCACGTAGCCGGGCTCGATCGCGAACGAGGTGTCGGAGAACTCCTTCACCATGGTCGCGCGGTTGAAGAATCCGAGGTCGCCGCCTTTCGCTCCCGAGCCAAGGTCGGACGAGAACGTCTTCGCGAGCGCTTCAAAGTTCGAGCCCGCGAGGATCGCCGTGCGCAGCGAATCCGCGCGCGCCTTCGCGGCCGCGACGTCGGCCGGCCCGGCGTCGGGCTTGGTCGGGATCAGAATGTGCCGCGCGCTCACCTGTTCTTCCTGGCGGAAGCGATCGCCGCGGTGCTGCTGCCAGAACTTGCGCAGCTCGGCGTCGGCGACCGTGACCGAGTCGACCGCGGGGTTCTTCACCTGCACGTACTCGACGATGAACTTGGGCTTCGTCTTGTAGTCGCCGCGATGCTGCTCGAAGTAGCCCTTCGCTTCGGTTTCGTCGGCGAGGCGGCGGTCTTCCTGGAACGCGCGTTCGACACGGCTGCGCGCCGCGTCGAATGACGGCGTGAACGCGGTATCGACGGCATCGATCCGCCACACGACATCGTAGGCGCCGAAGCGCCGCGGGCCCTGAACGGTACCCATCAACGCGCGTCCTGCCGCTCCGACCATCGAGTCGACGAGGGCGACCGGGAATACCGAGTCTCTCGCCGCGTCCTTCACCAAAGTCAGCGTGTCAGCCTTCGCCCCTTCGGAGCGCGCGACATTCCAGATGCCGCGCGGGTTCTGGCGCAGCGCGCCGGCGAGGCGCGTGAGCGATGTCGCCGTGCGCGCCGTGCGGGCTTCATCGACCAGCCGCGCGCGCACGAGTTCGCGCAGCGAATCGTTCACCGCGGGCAGCTTCTCGGTGGCGGCGGTGCCGGTCAGTTCGCGACCGTTGCGCGAATACCAGCGATCGAGATCGGAGCGCGAGGGATCCTTGACCTCGACCGCCGCAGGCCGCAGCAGCACGCGCGTCACCTGCGCACGCGCCGCGCGGAAGTCCTCACGATGCGCCTGGAAGAACGCGAGCTTGTCGGCTTCGAGCTGGGTGCGGCGCTTCTCGGCATCGGCGCGGCGCTTCACGTCGCCACGAACTTCGGTGAACAGCGGCAGGCGTTTGGGTTCGCGATCGCCGATAGCGGCGACCACGACCGCCGCCGGAGTGACGGCCGGGCCGAGCGTACGCACGGCCGTGTCACGGTGGGCACGCTCGAGTTGCGACATCAGCGCTTCGGGACGGCCGAGTGCGGGGATCGTCGTCGCGGGGAGATCGAACGGTCCGGTCTCGTTCACACCGCCGTAGGCTTCCGCGAGCGAGTCGATCGGCGTTCCCTTTTCGATTGAAGCGGCCAGCTCACGGCCTACCGCCAGCTGCTTCTTCTCCTCCTCGGCGCGCGCCGAGTCCGCTTCGCCCGGAAGCGGCAGCCGCACGTAGCGCAGGTTGATGCGCGCCTTCTTCTCGAACTGATCGGGATGCGCCTGGTAGTAGGCGAGCTGTTCGGCATCGCTCGCTTCGGGATCGAGCGAGATGTCGCGAACGGTGATCGGCAGGTACTGGAAGCGCACCTGCTCGCTGCGCTTGCTCCACTCCTCGCGCACCGCCGCGGGCGTGGGGCTCAGGCGCGCCTTCAACTGGCGGTCGAACTTATCGGCGATCGCGACTTCGCGCAGGCGCGGCACGATCTGCTGATAGTTGGACTGCGGGCTCAGCTTGAACTGCGTGAGCTTCGCCGGATCGAACTTGCCGTCGGTGTTGAAGAACGGGTCCTGCATGAGGATCTGATCGATTTCGGCTTCGCTGACCGTGATCCCCGAGCGCTGAGCCTCGATCACCAGCAGTTCGCGCCGGATCAACTCATCGAGCACGTTGTGGAGCGCCATTTTCCGGACATCGCCCGTGAAGCCTTCGCCCAGCTGCCCGCGCAGCCGCGCGAAGTAAGGCTCGGCGAGGCGGTCGTAGTCGCGCTGCGTGATCGGCCGGCCCGCGACGCGCGCGATCACCGGCGAGGCGTTGGCGGGCGGCGGCGACTGCGGTGGTGTCTGCGGCGGTGCCATGGGAAGCGTGCGCGCCGGTCCGCCCGGCACGAGCGGCGGCTGTCCGGGAGGCGTGGCCGGCGGACCCGGCTGCTCCCACGGCTTCACGGTCGGCTTCGGGGACTTGGACTGAGCGTCCGCGGGGGCGACGGTCGTGGCGGCGAGGCCGGCGCACAGCGCGGCCATCAACATCAGATTCGAAGCGCTTTTCATGGGGCTTTTCGAGGTTGAAGGGATCGTGGGACCCGCGCCGAAAGGACGTGTGCGGGAGTTCATGGGAACGGGTAAATCTACGCGATGCCGACCACGATCGAAAGCCATCCGTCCTGATTTGGAAACTGCGTGCGCAGCCGGAACACGTCGTCCGACACGTCGTTCACCTCGTCCCAGCCTTCGATGTAGACGAGCGAGCGCTTGAAGCCGGCCTCGGCCAGCGCTTCGCGCACTTCCGGCATCGTCCACAGCCGCCAGTCGTAGGTGAACGCGCGTTTCATCTCGGTGCCATCACGAAATTTGAAATGGATATGGCACAGCAGCCGGTGGTCGATCACGTTGAAACTCTTCTGCTCCCACACGTAGGTGAAGCGCTCCACGCGCTCGCCCCGGGCGTCGTACGAGGCCGGGATCGCGCGCTTCTCGGTGAGCGTGCCGAGTGCTTCGCTGCCGCCGAACACGGTGAGGAAGAACAGTCCGCCCTCGCGCAGGGAAGCCCGCACGCCGCGGAAGTACTCGAGCAGCTCGCGGCGGCGGTGGAACACCCAGTAGGAGTAATTGTAGGCCGCGATCACGTCGACCTTGGGGGCCGTCACGCGGCGCACGTCGCGGCGCATCAGCGTCACGCGCTTTGCGACCTCTCCCATGCGCGACAACCGGTGGCGGCGAGCCCATTCCAGCGTCGGGCCATCGAGATCCACCCCCCACGCCTGATTTTCCGGACGCCGCAGCGCCCAGTGGGCCGCCACCAGCGCGGTGCCGCAGAAGTCCTCGCGGAAGCGGTCGAACCGCCGGCCGTTCAGCCGGCGATAGATCCGCTCCATGAAGTCGAGATCGTAGTCGGCGCCCTGGACCGAGGCCTCATAGAGCGCGAGCTTGTCGCGGCGCACGCGGGGGAGCGGCTTCTTCGAAGGTCTTGCGGTCATGGAGGTTGATCTTCCGGGGGCCGTGTGTCGGGAGGTCGCATGGAGCCGGGCGACCGGCGGGGCTGGCGGCGGAATCTAGCCGCTCACCGGCTCCGGATAAAGGAGGGACGGAGTCCCGGGCGGCTGCGGCAGGCGATCCCTGTTCAGTCCCTGCCAAGATTCGAGCGGGTTTCGCAATCCCGTTCGACTCGCCCCGGATGACGGGTTAACGTATCTCGCCTTTCAACGCTCCCACGTCGTACCGCCAACATTTCGGAGGATTCATCCATGAACAAAATTGCGCTTGCCCTGCTCGCGCTGACCATCGCGGTGCCCGCGTGCGCCAGTGACGCGCCCACACCGGTCGCCGACGACGCCAAGACCGACACCACGCAGGCCGCCCCGGCGGGCGAGGCCGCGCCGGTCGAGACTGCCGTCGAAGCTGCCGCCGCCCCCACTGAAACTCCGGCCAAGGCCGTGACCGCCACCGCGACCGCCGCGGGGAAGAAGACGACCTCCATCAAGGACAAAGCCGTGCAGACGATCGACGCGCAGATCACCGCCTCCAAGATCAACAAGACCGCCCCCAACTGGCGCACTTCGCTGCCGAAGCCCAAGGTCGCGACGTTCGATCCGGCGCACACGTACTTCGCGCACATGAAGACCAACAAGGGCGACATCACGATCAAATTCCTGCCCGAGATCGCGCCGATGCACGTGACGAGCTTCATCTACCTCACCAAGCTCGGCTTCTATGACGGACTGTCGTTCCACCGCGTCATCACGAACTTCATGGCGCAGGGCGGTGATCCGCTCGGCACCGGTGGCGGCGGTCCCGGCTACCAGTTCGACGGCGAATTCAGCCCGAAGGCGAAGCACGACAAGGGCGGCAAGCTCTCGATGGCGAATGCCGGCCCGGGCACCGACGGCAGCCAGTTCTTCCTGACGTTCACCGCGACGCCGTGGCTCGATGGCAAGCACACCATCTTTGGCGAAATCGTCGAGGGCATGGACGTGATGAAGACGCTCGAGGCGGCGGGTTCGCAGAGCGGCCGCACCAGCGAGCCGCTGAAGATGGAGAAGGTCACGATCGAAGTGAAGTAGGTCCGGCCCGGCGAGTGGTCGCCGGATCGGGTTGGAATTCCGCGCGCGGTGGAGCCTTCGAGGCCTGCCGCGCGCGTCTTTTGTTTCAGAGGACAAAACCCCCATTCGGCGTTTGTTACCGCCCGTTCATGAGATTCGGCGAGATTGTCCTCGCACGCTGGCCCAGAGGGGCATAGAGTGGAGGGTGCGCTCGCACCCAACGACCCCGGCAACATCCCCCACGACGGTCATCGTGTCACCGAGCGCCGGAGCTGTGCAGCCTGTAACTGTCAGCTACCGTGTGCCGCAAGCCATACGTTGTTCCCACTCCTGCTGAGGAGAGCCGCCATGCAATTCGTGACCACGTTGCGAACACGGATGAATTCCGTGTTCCCGGGGGCGATTTTCGCGTCCCTGCTGCTGCTCGCTGCCGCGAGCGCATCCGCCCAGGTTTTCACAGACGATTTCTCGTACGCCGCCGCGGCGCCTCTGAACGGCACCGGCGGCTGGTCCGCCCATAGCAGCGCGGGCACCAATCCTCCGAGCGTGACTTCCCCCGGATTGAGCTACTCCGGTTACGCCGGCTCGGGAATCGGGAACAAGATCAACTTCATCACGTCGGGTGAAGACAACAATCACTCCTTCACGGGCATCACCAGCGGCAGCGCCTACGCTTCCGCCATGGTGAACCTCAGCGCGACCCAGGCGACCGGGGACTACTTCTTCCACATGGTCGACGGCCCGATCGCGGGAAACAAGTTTCGCGTACGGTTGTTCGCGAAGAAGGATCCGTCCTCGACCAACTATGCGTTCGGACTCCAATTTGGTTCCACCGCCGGGAGCCTCGTCTATACGGGATACAGTTTCGTGCCCGGGACCACCTACTTCGTCGTGCTCAAGTACACCTTCGTCGCCGGGGCGCTCAACGACCCGGTGGCCCTGTTCATCAATCCGGTTCCGGGTTCGCTCGAGCCCGTTGCAACCCTGACCTCGGCGCCCGTGGCCGGAGATGCCGACATCGCCGCCGACGGAGTCGCAGGAGTCGCGATTCGCCAGGGCAGCGCGTCCAACGCCGCGACCGGCAGCATCGATGGCATTCGGGTCGGCACGACCTGGGCCTCGGTGACGCCGCCCTCGTGGGACATCGTCGCGAGTTCGGGCGCCAATGGCACGGTGACACCTTCGGGCACGACCACGGTTGCCAATGGGGCCAACCAGATCTACATGATCACGCCGGATCCGGGCTACAAGGTCTCGGACGTTCTGGTTGACGCGGGCTCGGTGGGTGCCGTGACGACCTACACCTTCACGAATGTCACGGCGAACCACACGATCTCGGCGTCGTTCGTGCCGAATGTGAATCTCTCGGTCATTCTGGACAAGGCGCGCGGCATTGCGTCGTCCACCACACCCAAGTCGGATCAGCAGTTCACCGGCTACGGCTCGTGGTACAAGAAGTATCCGGGGGCCAAGGCGGAGTTGTATATCAGCCCGTCGGCCGATCTGGGTGGCGCCTCGTTCAAGATCGATGACATCCAGTCGGTGACCTATCACACGTACAACGTCGCGAATCCGTCGCCGGTCGAGTTCTTCATGGCGGTCTACACCGCGGGTACCGCGCACGGTTGGTACGAACAGCGTGTGAACGGTGAGCCGTATCTCAAGAACGGCACCCCCTACGCGCCGGTCAACAACGTGTGGAGCGCGTGGACGACGACGGGCACTGAAGCGTTGACGCTCAACGACTCGAACAACTCGGGTAACCAGGGCTTCTACGGCGCGCCGACGCTCGCCGACATGCAGGCGGGGCCGATCACGTGGAGCACGTGGCCCGGCAACCCGACCGCGGGCAGCGCGAGCGCGACGCCGATCGACTACGGCGCGCAGACCGTGTTCCTGCTCAGCTTCCAGACCGGCAGCGGCTGGAGCGGCTTCGAGGGCTACCTCGACGCCATCACGGTTACGCTCAAAAACGGCGACGTCTACAACATCGATCTCGAAGCGACGCCGTACACGCTGACGACGAACACGGTCGGCAACGGCTCGGTGTCCAAGTCGCCGGACCAGCCGTCGTACGCGGGTGGAGCGGTCGTGCAGTTGACCGCGACGCCGGATCCGGGCTGGGCCTTCGCGGGCTGGAGCGGTGACGCCACCGGCTTCACCAATCCGCTCAATGTCACGATGGACGACGACAAGAACATCACCGCCACCTTCGGCACCGTGACCAATACCAACACGGGCAGGGGTTACACGACGATTCAGGCCGCCCACGACGATCCCGCCACGCTCGACGGCCACACGATCCACGCGGGAGCGGGGACCTACGTCGAGCAGGTCGAGGTCACGAAGAACGTGACGATCTCCGGCGATGGCTGTGCGAACACGATCATCAAGAGCCCGGCCTCGCTGCCCCTGTCGTTCCTGGTGGGAGCGAATCCGAACAAGCCGGTGGTCTATTTCCACGACGTCTCGGATGGCCGGCTGCAGAACCTCACCGTCGACGGCGACGAAAAGGGCAACGCGAACTACCGGTTCATCGGAGTCGCGTACTACAACGCCGGCGGCAAAGTCTCGAACGTGTGTGTCGTGAAGATCGAAGACTCACCGTTCAGCGGAGCCCAGCACGGTGTCGGTGTCTACTCGAACAACACCACGGGCGGGCCGTATTCGCTCGAACTCGCCTCGGTGAGCGTCACTGACTTCCAGAAGACCGGCATCGCGCTCAATGGCGCCGGGATGACGGTGAACGTTCACGACTGCACGACGGTTGGCAAGGGTGCCACCAGCGTCACCGCGCAGAACGGCATCCAGATCAGCAACGGAGCTGGTGGCACGGTGGCCAACTGCGCCATCTCGGAGATGAGCTACACGCCGGCCACCTTCGTCGCGAGCGGACTGCTGACGTTCGCCGCTGCCCCGGTGAACGCGAGCGGCTTGAGTGGGCCGAACGCGATCACGAACGTGCAGGCGCCGATCAGCTGGTACGACACCAACGGCTCGATGGACGGCATCGAAGTGGTGGGCGGAGCGGACTACGGTCCGATCTTCGTCTACAACTCGAGCGCCAGTGCTGCGATCCGGTCGAATGCGAGCAGCCGCCCGGTGGCGGCACCGTTCAGCGACGTGGGGACGGTCGCAACTCCCGAGGGTGAGCGCGCGCTGGCCTCGTACAGTGTGAGCGTGACCAACAGTTGTCTCAACGGCACCGACGTCGCGGGCACGGTCGGCATCTTCGCCTACACCGAAGGCGGACCGCTCTCGGTCGATGCGAACCACAATGAGATTCACGACTGGGACTACGGTCTCGCCACGTACGGTCCGGCCGCCACACTCACCGCCAACCTGAACTCGGTCAGCTCCAACCCGACCGCCGGCTACGACAACACCGGCAGCGGAGCGGCGCAGAACGCCGAGAACAACTGGTGGGGCGCTGCGACCGGTCCTTCGGGCGCGGGTCCGGGCACCGGCGACGCCGTGCTCGGGACCGGAGTCGATTTCACGCCGTTCCTCCACAGCAGTGCGGAAGGATCGCTGGCGTGCGGCTTCTCGCCGCTTCCGGAGATCTCGATCGGCGACGTGAGCATGGCGGAAGGTGCTGCCGGAACGACCACGTTCACGTTCACGGTATCGCTGTCGCATGCGAGCGCCGTGGCGACGAGCGTCGACTGGCAGGTCAACGACGGTACGGCCAAGGTCTCGAACAACGACTACGTCGACGGATCCGGAAACCTGAGCATTCCCGCAAACACGCTGTCGGGTGTGATCACGGTGGATGTGAACGGCGACCTGACGCTGGAATCGAACGAAACTTTCTCGGTCGTGCTTTCGAACGCCGTGAACGGTTCGATCCTGGACGGTACGGGTGTCGGAACGATCCAGAACGACGACGGGGCGCCGAGTCTCTCGATCAGCGACGAGTCGATGATCGAAGGAACCGCCGGACCGGGCTATGTCACGTTCATCTTCGACGTCACGCTCTCGAACCCGACCGATCAGGCCGTGACGGTGCATTACCAGTCGGCCGACGGCTCGGCGACCGAGGCGAACTTCGACTACGTGCCCGTGAGCGGCACGTTGACCATTCCGGCTAAGACCTCGAGCGGAACGATCGAAGTGATCGTCCCGAGCGATCAGACGCAGGAATCGAACGAGACGTTCTTCATCAATCTGTCGAACCCGACGAACGCGACGATCGCGGACAATCAAGGTGTCGGAACGATCCAGAACGACGACGGCGTGCCGGCCATCTCGATCTCGGACGTTTCGCTGACGGAGGGCAACGCTGGACTCAAGGACTTCACGTTCAGCGTCACGCTCTCGAACGCGAGCGACCAGCCGATCACCGTCACCTACCAGACTCAGAACAATTCGGCGATCGCCCCGGGCGACTTCATCGCGGTGGGACCCACGGTTCTCACGATCCCGTCCAAGAACAGCCTGGTGACGATCACGATCAAGGTGAAGGGCGACGTGGTGTTCGAAGGTGACGAGACGTTCTTCGTGAACCTCTCGAATCCGAACGGAGCCACCATTGCCGATGGGCAGGGACTCGGAACCATCATCGAGGACGAAGTCACGGCCGTGCTGCTGTCGATGTTCGAAGCGGCGACCGTGACGGACGGCGTCGAGTTGCGGTGGCAGTTCGCGGATGCGACCGACGTCACGTCGACGTGGGTCGAGCGCGGTCCGGCGGTTTCGGGCCCGTGGACGCGCATCGTTGCCGAAGCGTCGGTCAAGAACGGCGTGACGGTCGCGCTGGATCGCACCGCCGTCGCCGGGCGCACGTACGCGTACCGGTTGGTGGCAGAGCTGGCAGGCGGACGGCAGGTGACGTTCACGCCGGCCGAAGGCACCGCGGGTGAGCGGGTGACGGAGTTCGCGCTGGCGCGCGTTTCGCCGAATCCGACCACCGACTTCGCGCGGATCGAGTACACCATCGCACGTGAGGCGAAGGTGCGTGTGAGCATCGTCGACCTTCAGGGGCGCGTCGTCGCGGATGTCGTGAATGGCGTGCAGGGCGCGGGTCGTTATCAGGCGGTGTGGAACGGTGAAGGCGCGCGCGGCCGGATGCCGGCCGGCTTGTACTTCGTCCGGTTCGACGCCGGCGGCAAGACCGGAACCAAGCGGATCATGCTCACGCACTGATCCGGAGCTGAAACACACACGGCGGCCACTCCTGCACGGGGTGGCCGCCGTTCGATATGAACCCAAAAAAGACATGGAGGGGTGTCCGGGAGGTGTAGACTCGACTTCTCAATGGCCGAGTCTTCACGGCATCCAGGCGGGGGCATTTCGTGAATATTCACGTTCGCACGATTGCGACGCTGGCGCTCATGATCGCCGATTCCGCATCGAGCGAGGTCACGCGGGCAGGCACTGCCACCGCGGCAGAACACACAGCGCCGGCCCGCGCGGAGCGAACCGCGACCGATGCCGGCTCGATCACGGTGGCGCCCGCGCTCAACGGGCGTTTCGCACTCAGCTCGGCGCACGACGCCGTCCACCAGCGCGTGTTCCTTTTCGGCGGATCGCCACCCGTGAACAACGAGGTCTGGATGAAATCGTTGTCGGGCGGCCCATGGACTCGGATTCCCGTTGCCGGTGCGGGTCCAGCACCGCGCGGATACGCGGCCATGATCTACGACCCGGCGCGCGATCGATTGATCCTGTTCGGGGGACAGAACACGGAAGGAATCTTCAACGACGTATGGACGCTCTCGCTTGCGGGGACGCCACAGTGGAGTGCGCTCGCGCCGGGAGGGAATTCGCCGTCCCCGCGCGGGGCCTCGAGCGCGATATACGATCCACTTCGCGATCGGATGGTCGTGTTCGGCGGGAACGATGGCACCGCCCTGCGCAACGACGTCTTTGCATTGTCCTTGAGCGGCTCGCCCGAGTGGACGGAGCTCGCGGTGGCGGGCACTCCGCCTGCGGCCCGAGTTTCTTGCGTCGCGATCCACGACCCCGTTCGCGACCGTGCCGTGTTCTTCGGCGGCGCGCCCATGTGGCCCGCTTCGGACTTGAATGACACGTGGGAGCTGTCGTTGTCGACGCTCACCTGGAGTCCCATCCTCGCGACCGGCACTCCCCCCGCAGCCAGCTCAGGAATCTACGACTCTCTGCGCGACCGCCTGGTGATCTACGAATCCAGCACCGCCGTGTGGGCGTTGAACTTCGTTGGGCCCCCACAGTGGCAGAGCCTGCCGGCGACCGGATCGGTCCCGCCGCGTTCGCTCGAAGTGGCGTTCCCGAATCCTGCCGGAGATGCCATGTGGATTTTCGGCGGCATCGGTGAATTTGGCGGACAACCCACGTATCTCAACGACACGTGGAGCTATTCGTTTTCGAGCGAGCTGTGGAGCGTTGAGCAATACATCCAGCCACCGCTTCCGGCGCTCAGCCCAGCCGAGTGGACGGTGCTCGACTCGCGACGCCATCGGATGATCATGCAGCTCAATGGGCAGTGCTGGGCACTCTCCCTCGACAACTTCGCATGGGAACCCCTGGCGCCCTCGGGATCTGCACCCGGGCTCACGACGTGGAGCGCGATCTACGACCCGATCGGCAATCGCGTGATTCTGTTCGGGCAAGGATCGGCCGGGGGCCCGGAAGGAGAGACGTGGGCCCTGGAACTGACGTCGCGACCCCGCAGAAAGGGAGGATCGCCCGGCGGTCCGTACTGGATCCAACTCGCACCGGCAGGGGCGCAGCCTCCCGCGCGCATGCACCACGCCGCCGTTCTGGACACTCTCGAAGACCGGATGATCATTTTCGGCGGAGGTGGTTCAAACCCCTTGAACGATACATGGGCGCTCGATCTGTCCGGTCCTTTGGCCTGGACCCAGCTGACCACGGCGGGCCCTCCTCCTCCTGCGGGCGGCGCAACGGGCATCTACGACGAGAGCGCACACCGCATGGTGGTCGCAGCGGGATCGGTTTTCAACGGGCAGTTGTGGATCCTGTCGCTCGGAGACACGCCCACGTGGACCCCGGGGCCATCGGCGATCCGGGGGCGGCCGATTCGCTTATACGATGGTGCCCGTCATCGAGCGCTCTCGATCGAGCCCGGCCAATACGGGGCGACCTACAGCGCTCTCGATCTCGGCACGCTGGAATGGAGCGCTCTGGGCCCGGCGGGAGTTAGTCTCCACGCACCGTACAACGCGGTGTTCGATCGGCGCGGGCATCGAGTGGTGATCTACGCCGACTATCAGTGCAGCGGCCTCGGCTTCTGCTCCAAGTCTACCGCGACATTCCTGTGGTCGTTCGGTCCACCTGCGGTGGATGTCGAGCCGCTGGCGATCGATCTCGCGCCGAGCCGCGTGTCTTCGATCGATCCCACGCCCACGCGCGGACCGCAGCGGATCGCGTTCCGCATCGCGCCCGGCGACGCGGGGCGCGCGATCGAGGTGTACTCGGTCGACGGCAGGCGCGTCTGGTCGGCGCCGCTATCCGGAAGCGCGTCCGGGGCGGTGAGCTGGGATGGTCGCACGGCCGCCGGCTCGCCGGTGCCGGCCGCGGTCTACTTCGCGCGGCTCATGACCGCGCGCGGCACCGCGACCCGGCGCTTCGTCCGGCTCTGAGCGCGTCGATCCCGCCAGCACGCGTGTGCTCGAGGCCGTGGAACGTACGTCATCAGCCCTTGGCGAGTTCCTCGACGCGCGCCAGATGCTCCGCCGTGAGCGGCATCACGGAGAGCCGCGAGATCCGAACCAGTTCCGTGGTCGCGAGCACCTTGTCGGTGCGGAACGTCGCGAGTGCCACCGGATGCTTCAGCGCGCGCACGGGTTCCAGATCCACCACCGTGCGCTTCGGATCATCCAGCTTGGGATCGGGGTACGGATCCGACGCCGCGCGGGCGACGCCTACCACCGACTTCTCGTCACCGGTGTGGTAGATCAGCACGGTGTCGCCCTTGGCGACGGTGCGCAGGTGCTTGAGGGCGACGGCATTCGCGACGCCTTCCCACACCGTGCGCTTCTCACGCACGAGATCGGCGAACGCATACGACGAGGGTTCGGTCTTGAACAGGAAGCACGCCATGCGCCGCAGGGTATGCGTGTCGGCGCCCCGGGACAACCGGCTCAGAAGCCGCGTCCGCCGCCGCCGCCGAAGCCGCCGCCCGAGCTGCCGCTTCCTCCGAATCCGGACCCGCTGGAGCTGCGCGGTGACGAGGCGAGCGTGCTCGCGGCACTCGTCGACATCTGCGAGAGCGAGTGTCCGAACACCGACGGCTGGAACGACGTGCCGGGGCGCCCGACATACCAGGTCGGGGGCGTGGTCAGGATTCCTTCGAACGCGCGCGACCAGCGATCCTCGACGCCGAAGGCCATCGCGAACGGCAGCAGGCGCTCGAACATCTCGGGCGTGCGGATCACGCGTTCCATGCGGTCGCTCTCGACGCGGCCGAGGAATTCCTCAAAGCCGCGCACGGCTTCCCACGCGCGCGCGCCTTTGAGCGTGCGCGCGGGCATGAACCATCCGAACGCGACGATCACGAGGCCGGTGAGCAGCGTCGCGATGAACAACGTGGGTGCCGGGAATCCCAGGATCGCGGTTCCGAATGCGGCGAGGTGGGCCGAGAGGAACGCGATGATCCCGCCGGCGATCATCCAACCGGTGCGCACGTGATCCGGCCGGTGCACGTAGTAGCCGCGTTCCTTCAAGCCCTCGAACACATGGTCGCGGATGCCGCCCAGCGCGCGGTAGAACTCGTTCTTGAGCTCGGACAGCTTCACCGTGCCGCGAACGCCGTCCTGGAACAGGCCGGCCATGACATCGCGCTCGTGCGGCGCGAGCGCCGTCCACTCGGCGGCCGGCTTGCGCAGCGTGAAGGTGTACTCGGTGCTCGATCCGAGGCCGAGGAAGCCCGGATGCTCGTCCTCCTGAATCGTCATGTAACCCTTCACCGCGAGATCCACGAGTGTCGCGGTCACGTCGCGCATGTCGGTGCGATGATCGAGCAGCGTGCCCGCTTCGGCGGGAGTGAGGCCGCCCGGCGGCTCGTACTGAACGCTGATCGGAAGCGGTGCGGGGTCGCGGCCGCGTTTGCTCCACACCGAGAACATCAAAAGCGCCGCGAGCACCGGGACCAGCAGCGGAAGGTTGGCGGCGAGAAAGCCGCCGGCATTCTCGAGCGCGCCGGGTTCGCGCACGGCACCCTTGCTGAAGCCGGCCACCACCGTCAGGCCTTCGCGGAAGGCGAGGGGCCGCGTCATCGACACGCGGACCTCGCGGCCTTCGGTCGTGACTTCGGCATTCTGCGTCTTCGAGCCATAGGCACCGCTGAACGCGGTGGCGCGCACATTGGCGGCACGATCGGGCAGCACGATCACGGCGGTCGCGCCTTCGATCGGCATTTCCCACTCGTCGCCGGTCACGTTCCAGTACAGCTCGTCGTGGTTGTCGAAGAAGCGCAGCGCGTTTCCGACGCGATACCGCAGCGTGATCGAGCGCACTGCGTCATTCGCGCCGGGAACCCAGATCTTCAGCTCGCGGTTGTGGCGGGCCTGCTTCGATTCGACCTTGAGCCGCGCGCCGTCGTCGTCGGTGACCGCGACGTGATCGAGCCGCAGGTGGTAGTTGAAGCCTTGCGGCGTGCGGTAGTCGACCGGGATCGACCGGATGATGCCGTTCCACGACCCTTCGAAGCGGAAGCGGATGTGCTCGACCACTTCGATCGAGCCGCTCTGGGCGACTTCGATGCGGGCATCGAACTGCTCGATCGTGAACTCGCGGGCGTCCGCGGGCCCCGGGGCGAGAGACGCCGCCAGCGGCACCGCGAGCACGAGCATCGCAATGCCCGTGAAGTACCGCGCCACGCCGGATGCGAGTTTCACGAGCCGACTCCGAATGGCAGCGTCTTCATGTCCTGGAGAACCGGCTCAGGACTTCGGCGCGTCGAAGCTCACCTTGGGCACCGTGCGCTCGGCGGCATCGTCCAGCTGGAAGAACTGCCGCTCCGTGATGCCGAACATGCCCGCGATGAGGTTCGAGGGGAATTGCACGATCTTCGTGTTGAGGTCGCGCACGACCGCGTTGTAGTAGCGGCGCGCGTTCTGGATCGCGTCCTCGATCTGGCTGAGGCTCGCCTGCAGCGCGGTGAAGCTCTCGACCGCGCGCAGCTGCGGGTAGGCCTCGGCGAGCGCGAACAACTGGCGCAGCGCGCCGGTGAGCTGGCCTTCGGCGACCGCCTGCGCAGCGGGTCCCTGAGCGCTGGCCGCGCGATTACGCGCCTCGATCACGGCTTCGAGCGTCTGACGTTCATGGCCGGCGTAGCCCTTCACGGTCTCGACCAGGTTCGGAATCAGCTCGTGGCGACGCTTGAGCTGGACGTCGATGTCCGACCACGCGTTGTCCGCGCGCACCTTGAGTCCGACGAGACCGTTGTAGATGCCGATCACGAACAGGATCAGAATCGCGAGCGCCACAACGAAGATCAGCATGGCACGAGCCCCCCCGCGAATGGCGCCCGAGTTCGCGCGAACGGTTGTCCGCGGTGTGGCGCGCGCGGCGTGATCGCGGATTCGCAGCGCGTGAAATGCTCCCGGGCGCGCGGACTATAGGCAGCGCCTTCGAGTGATGTAAAGTGGTGCCTTGGTGCCGCGGCCGCCTGCAACGCGTGGCTCCCACTCACCCCACCCAAGGAGATGTTCCGATGAAATGGAATCGCGTTCTGGTTGCCGCGATCATGGGCGTCGTCGCTACGATGTCGTCCACCCACGCCGATACGGCCGGCATTCGCGGCGAGTACATCAAGTCGATCGCCGACGTCGAGGAGAAGGCCGTGAGCCTCGCCGAGGCGACGCCCGACAAGAAGTTCTCGTGGCGGCCCGGCAAGGGCGTGCGCTCGGTGAGCGAGGTGTACATGCACATGGCGGGCGCCAATTTCATCCTGCCGTCGTTCGCCGGAGTGAAGGCGCCCGAGGGCCTGTCGCCCGAGATGGAGAAGACCGTCACCGAAAAGGCCAAGGTCGTCGAGGCGCTCAAGAATTCGTTCGCGCACGTGAAGAAGGCGATCGAGGACACGCCCGACGCCGATCTCGACAACACCGTGAAGACGTTTCTCGGCGAGATGTCGGTGCGCAACCTGTATCTCGTGGCGGTGAATCACGGCCACGAACACCTCGGCCAGTCGATCGCTTACGCGCGCATGAGCGGCGTGACGCCGCCGTGGACCGCGGCGATGGAAGCCGAGCAGAAGAAGAAGGCCGAGTCGAAGTAGGCTCTGTGGGTCGTGGATGAAACGGCGCCGTCGCGCGTGTTGCGCGGCGGCGCCGAAGCATGCCCGCGTGGAGGGGGCCGTTCCGGGTCGAAGCATGTACACAGCCACGCGCGTAGGCTCGCGGCCGGGCGGGCCATGCGCGCGACGCGGCGTTTCAGGGCAGTCCGTGGATCGCGCGTTCGGCCGCGTTCGACGGATGGATCGCGTTCATGAACAGATCGAGAATCGCCTCGCGATTCACCGGCACGCCCTCGGCCGCGAGCGCTTCGGACAGACGTCCGAGCGCGGTCATGATCGGTTCCGGCGCGCCTTCGAGCAGCGCCTGGCACAGCAGCGGTCCCGCGCCGGCCGGATCGTCGAGCGTCGCGAGTTCGGCGTCGAGCCAGTGGTCGAGCGGCACCCAGCGATGCTCGAGCGCGAACACGATGCGCGCGAGCGCATGCGCCCCGCGGGCTGTCAGCGCGCGCACCGCGACCGGCCAGCCCCGACGCTGGGTCTTCACGCCGCGCCGCGCGGCGACCCACGCGTCGAGCACGCCGTGGCGCAGGCGCGCGCGACGGAAGCCGTCGTCCATGCGGCCGGCCGCCGCGACCGCGCGCGCGGTTCTGCCGTCGCGGTCGAACAAAACCGGCGCGCGCTCGTACGGCCAGCGGTCGAGATCGATGGACGAGTGCGCCTTGGCCTCGAGCGTCGACAAGGCAAGCAATTGCGCGTCGTAGACAATGACGCGCGCATCGCCTTCGCCTTCGATCAGCGCGTCTCTGCACTCGGCGGGCGCGAGCCGCGCGGCGGCTTCATCGGTGAGCAGCACTTCGATGTCGTCGTCGGAGGCGGCGTCGCCGTGACCGCGGCTCTTCGAGCCGATCCACACGACGCCGAGCACTTCGGGATCGGACTTCCAAGCCTCGATGCGCTCGAGGGTGCGCGGAAACAACTCGCGAGTGGTGTGCATGGCGGTCACGTTCGCTCAGCCGGGCGCGCGATCGCAAGTCGGCGCGAAACTCAGCGCCGGGCCATGCCCGGCACGACGATCCGCGAGTGGCCGGTGTGGCAACCGAGGCAGCGCGTCACCGTGCCCGGCGAGCCCGCGTTCATGCCCGGGACGTGCGCCGGTCCGTGTGCTGTGATCATCACCGCGCCTTTCGCGTCGACCAATTGCTCGAACATCGGCACGTTCGCCGGAAGTCCTGCGATGCGCACAGCACCTCCCGCCGACACCGCGGCCTCGCGCACCGCGATCACCGTGTCGCCGCTCGCGCGGTCGATGCGCGGCAGCGCGGCGAAGAATCGCAGCCGCGCGCCTGCGACCCGCGCGGGCGCGCCCGCCAGGCCGCCGTTTGCGAACACGTCGTCGCACGCGAACGTAAAAGTGCCGAGCGCGGGGTCGGAGATGGTACCGCGCATCAGCGCGCGCTCGGCGGCGGCATCGATGCCTCGATCCGCGTCCCAGCCCGACGGCCCGCGTGCGCGGCGAACCACGGGTGCCGCATCGAGTTCATGCGTTCCCGGCAGATCGAGTAGCGGCGTCAACTCGCGCCCGTTGGCGCTCGCGATCCAGAGGCCGAAATCGCCGCGCCCGCCGGGCGCGTAAGACATGAGCACGCGACCGTCGGGCAGCACGGCGGGGGCGCATGCCAGCGGCGCCGCGAGGCCCTGCGTGCCCTGATACGCGTCGCGCGCCCGCTCGGGAACGATCGCTCCCGCGATGCGGCGCGTGCTGCGGGCCATCATGCGGTGCACGCCGACCGGGCCGGGTCTCGGTGAGAGGCCGAGGTTGAGCGCATACGTCGCGAACATCGATCCGTCGCGCGCAATCGCCGGTTCGACGCCCATCGCATCGCGGCGCGAAGCGGCCGAGCCCGCCGCGAGCCGCGGTCCGTGAGCGCCCGGCGTGATCTCGACGAGCTGCCACACGTTGATCGAATCACGCGGCAACGCCCCGAGAGGATCGGACGAAATTCCGCCCGGCACGGCCGCCGCGAGCCACGGATTGAACCACCAGCGCCCGTAGACGATGCGCCCCGAACGCGGATCGAACGCCGGGGACTCGGCGCCGTTGCGCTCGGCGGTGATGCGGCGTAGTGCTGTGCCGTCGTCGCGGATCAGGTACAGATTGGCGACCGCAATTCCCGCATACGGCGACCGCTGAGGGAATCGCGTGCTCGCAAAACACAGCAGTCGTTCGCCGACCCAGCAGGGATCGGTGTCATCGAAGCGCTGGAACGCGCGGGGAACCCGCGGCGCATCCGGCAGGTCGAAGCCGCGCTCGGCGGACGTGAGGCGCATGAGATCGCCGCCATCGATGCCGACGGTCCAGATCCGCCACGCGCTGTCGCGATGCACGGTGCCCGCGAACGCGACACGACGCCCGTCGTTCGAAATCGCGGGATCGGCGACATCGTGGAACGCGCCGTCGGGCAACAGCGGCCGGATCGCGCCATCGGGCGCGCGCAGCAGCAACCGTCCGCCGGTGACGAGCGAGCGATGATGCGGCCCGAGCCCTGGAACCACGCCGGGCTCCGCCGCCGGTACGCGTGCGACGAACACGATCGGCGGCAGGTGCCGCGCGTGAGCGGCGGCGGGCTCCGGCGAACGCGACGCCGGAACGGCGGCAGCCCCGAGAACGAGCGACACGGTCCATACCCCGATCAGGCTGCCCGCATGAAGGAATGGGATCACGTGTGGAATGCTACACTCCGGCGCCCGCGCCCGCCCGTCGCGCGGCGAACGCCTCGATCTCCGGAGGACCCGTGACCGACACGCTGCTCGTGTTCAGCACCTTTGCGAACGAAGAGGATGCCGCGCGCGTGGTGCGCGCCCTCGTCGACGAGCGGCTGATCGCGTGCGGAAACCTGATGCCGGGAGCACGTTCGATCTATCGGTGGAAGGATGGAATCGCCGACGAGCGTGAAGTTGTCGTGCTCATGAAGACACGCAAGCAGGACTGGACGGTGCTCGTGTCCCGTTTGCACGAACTGCATCCGTACGACGTTCCGGAGTGCATCGCCGTGCGCGTCGCGGCCGGCTCGCCGCGCTACATGGAGTGGCTCGATCAAGCGCTCTCGCCGGAGGAAACATGAGCGGACGCGCGGCCGGTACGACCACGGATGCCGCGCGGCTCGTGCTCGGCATCGAGACCTCGTGCGACGACACGTCGGTCGCAGTGCTCGAAGCGGGAACCACGTTGCGGTCCCATCTGATCGCCGCCCAGGATCATCGGCTCTACGGCGGCGTGGTTCCCGAACTTGCTTCGCGCGCGCATCTCGAGCTGCTTCCCACGCTGGTCGAGCGCGCGTTGCACGAAGCGAAGATCGAGGCCTCCGAGCTGACTGGGATCGCCGTGACCCGCGCGCCCGGGCTCGTGGGATCGCTGGTCGTGGGCGTGGCGTTCGCGAAGGCGTATGGCCTCGCCCTCGGAATCCCGGTGACCGGCGTGAATCACATCGAAGCGCACCTGCACTCCTCGTCGCTCGAGCACGGACCGAGTCCGTATCCCGCGGTGGCGCTCGTGGTCTCGGGCGGGCACACGGAGCTGGTCGAGGTTCGGGGCTTCGGCGACTACCGCTGGCTCGGCAGCACCCGCGACGACGCGGCCGGCGAGGCCTACGACAAGGTGGCCAAGCTGCTCGGCCTCGGCTTTCCGGGAGGCCCCGAAATCGACCGTCGCTCCTCCGATGGCCGCCCCGATGCATTCGATCTGCCCCGTCCGATGCTGGATCGCCCCGGTCTCGACTTCTCGTACTCGGGTCTCAAGACCGCGGTCGCAACCGCGCTGCGCCGCCACGGAGAGCCGCCGTACGCGGTCTCGGTGATCGACGATCTGGCAGCATCGTTCCAGGCCGCCGTGGTCGACACGCTCGCGGTGAAGTCGATGCGCGCGATCGAAGCCACCGGCGCTCGCGCGCTCAATCTCGGCGGCGGCGTGGCCTGCAACCGCGAACTGCGCCGCCGCCTGGCCGTCGAATGCGAAGCACGCGGCATCGCGCTTCGGATTCCGACGCCCCGTCTGTGCGCCGACAACGCCGCGATGATCGCGCTCGTCGGCGCCTGGCAGTTCCAGCGTGGCGACGCAGCCGATCCGGAACTCGACGCCGTCGCAGCGCTGGAAGAGTCCGGCCTGCCGATCCCGCGGGATTGATCGACCGCTGAGTCTTGCGCTGCCTCCCCGCGAAGGGTTTCGTCTCGGGCCGCGAAGGGGTTCGTCTCGGGCGGTCGCTCTGGGACACCCGCGGCGCGCGACATCCTGTCGCGCTTGCTCCGCCGCCATCGGTCGGCAGCCATCCCTGGCTGCCTCCCTCGCGGCAGTGTCCCTGAGCGACCG
>JANLWX010000211.1:0-1536 GCA_031364845.1 Candidatus Eiseniibacteriota bacterium | reverse complement strand
GATCGATCGCTCGCCGGGAAGTGCTCCGACACGGCCTTCGTCGACGCCGGAAAGCCGCCGCCCTCCCCCATCCCGAGCAGGAACCGGCTGACGAGGAGCGAACGGAAACCGGTCGCCAGGCCGTGCACGGCCGTCGCGAGCGACCACGCGATCATGATCACGAGCAGGCCGCGCTTCGTGCCGAGCGCGTCGACCAGCGCGCCGCCTCCCGCGTACATCAGGGCATAGGCCAGGAGAAACGCGACCTGGAGGTGCGAGAACTGCACGTTGGTGAGCGGAATGTCGTGCTGAATGGCAGTAATCGCCACCGACAGCACCTGGCGATCCAGGTAGCTGATGGCAATCGCGACGGTCAGCAACAACGCAATGCGCCAGCGCGTCTCCTGAAGCGCCGGCGCGGAAGCGGCTACCACGTCACGCGGACCAGCGAGACGGCCTGCCGCGGCAAGGTGAAAGTCAGACGGACCGTGCCGTCCTCGACCTTGACGCGGCGGGATGGTTCGAGCGTTTGCAGCTGGCCCGCGCGCTCGAGCTGCTTGTGCTGCGCTTTCGTCGGCGGCTGCGGCGACCCCATCCGCTTCCATTCTTCATACGAGTTGCTATGAGTGGCGTCGACGCGCTGGTGCGTCACCTCCGCCGAGCGTCCCTGCGCGCCGTTCACGAGCAACTCCACCTCGGCCGGCGGCGCCGGCAGGTCGTCGTCGTGATAGTTCCAGAGAAGGATCGAGACGGTGCGCTCGCTACGGCTGGCGAGCGCGTTGACGTCGGGCCGATCGCGGACGCCGGTGTCGCGCACGAGATCCAGCGGCAGTGCGCCGCTGCTCTCGACCGTGACGCGGTCGCCGAGCATCCGTCCGAACATGCGGAAGACGTTCAGGACCGGCTTGTCGATCCCGTTGGTCGCGAGATCGCGGAACCCGGCGAAATACGGCTGGTCCTCGAACAAGAACGCCCACGTCACCGAGCCGCGCAGATTCACCTTGTGCGCGTCCGCCAGCTCGTAGGTCCGCGCCAGCTGTTCGGCCGTGTAACTCGAATACATCGTGCCGTTGCGATACGCGTTCTCGGGGTTGGTCGACACACCGCACGCCGCGCATCCTTCCGGATCGGACTCACCGATGATGATCGGCGTATCACGCAGCTCGGGGAAGGACGCCACGATGCGGAAGCCGTTGTCGATGGCGCGAAGCTGGTTGCTCACACTCATCCGCACGTGTCCGTCGACGACCCGCGGCGCCCCCTTCGCGTGAAAGGCGATGAAATCGATGGGCGATCCGATCTTGCCGGTCGCGAAGTTCGTGCCGCGCAGGCAGTGCTCGAGAAACGCCCGGAAGATGCCCTGGGTCCGCGCGCCGTTGGGCCCGGTGACGTGCGGCCCGCCGATGCGGGCGGTCGGGAGCGCGCGCTTCAGACCGTCGGCCGCGTAGTCGTAGAGCTTCTGAAATTCCTCGGGCGTGCCCTTCCAATACCCGATGTCCGGCTCGTTCCAGACTTCCCAGTACCAGCTCTCGACTTCACGCTGTCCGTACTTCTTGA
>JANLWX010000154.1:0-1621 GCA_031364845.1 Candidatus Eiseniibacteriota bacterium | reverse complement strand
CGAAGGCACGAACAGTCAGAAGGAATTGAATCCGCTCGCGAACGCGGAGCGGCAGTTCGATGAGGCGGCCTCGCGGCTGAACCTTCCGGAAGGCATCCGGGAGATCATCAAGCGGCCGCGGCGCGCCACCATCCAGTCGCTTCCGATCCAGATGGATGACGGCTCGTTCAAAGTCTTCACCGGCTATCGCGTGCAGCACTCGATCACGCGCGGCCCGGCCAAGGGCGGCATCCGCTTCCACCCCGACGTCACACTCGAGGAAGTCGAAGCGCTCGCGGCGTGGATGACGTGGAAGTGCGCCGTCGTCAACATCCCGTTCGGCGGCGGCAAGGGCGGCATCGCGTGCGATCCGACTCGGATGTCCAAGGGCGAACTCGAGCGCCTCACGCGCCGCTATGCGGCCGACCTCTCGGACCTGTTCGGCCCGGAGAAGGACGTGCCCGCGCCCGACGTCAACACCAACGAGCAGGTGATGGCGTGGTTCATGGACACGTATTCCATGCACGAGCGCCGCACGGAAACCGCGGTCGTCACCGGCAAGCCGCTCGAGATCGGCGGATCGCTCGGGCGCCGCGAGGCGACCGGACGCGGTGTGCTGCTGTGCGTGCGCGAGGCGTGCCGCCATCTCGGATTGCCGCTCAAGGGCGCCACGGTCGCGGTTCAGGGTTTCGGCAACGTGGGCTCGGTGTCGGCCGATCTGATGTCCAAGGACGGCGCGCGCATCGTGGCAGCCGCTGATGTGTCGGGCGCGATCTTCAATCCGCAGGGGCTCGCCGTTCCGGAGCTGCTGCGTTGGACGACCGACCATCGCGGCGTCGCGGGGTTCCCGGGCAGCAAACCGCTCACGACCTCGATCGTCGAGTACGAGTGCGACATCCTGGTGCCGGCTGCACTCGAGAACCAGATCCGCGCGGACAACGCCGACCGGGTGAAGGCGAAGATCGTGGCCGAGGGCGCCAACGGCCCGACCACGCCGGATGCCGACAAGATCCTCGAGAAGAACGGTGTGTTCGTGATCCCGGACATCCTGTGCAACTCGGGCGGCGTCACGGTGTCGTACTTCGAGTGGGTGCAGAACCGCATGGGGTTCTACTGGCCCGAAGCCGAAGTGAACCAGCGCCTCGAACAGTACATGGTCCCCGCGTTCAAGGACGTGCTTGGAAAGTCGATCGAGCACAAGGTCAACATGCGCGTCGCGGCGTTCATGGTGGCGATCGAGCGGGTCGTCAAGGTCATCATGCTGCGCGGGGTCTACGCGTAACCAGCCCGGCAGTCGCGATGAAGGCCCGCGGACTTCGGTCCGCGGGCCTTCGTGCTATCCGCCGATGCTCCGGCTCAGAAGTTCATCTTGAGAGCGACCTCGACCACGTCGTCGAACGTGCTCTTCACCGGACGCCATGCGAAATCGACGCCGAGATTCCCCTCGTCGCCGAAGCGGGTCTTGAGCCCGGCGCCGAGCGCATAACCCTCGTAGAGATCATCCCCCGAATCGAACGCATACGATTCATCGCCCGTCGCTGGATCGTTCGTCCCGTTGAACGTCCCGAAGTACGAACCCCGCAGCGCCGCCCAGTTCTTGTACGACCACTCGAGCCCGCCCCGCAGGTTGTCCCCGGAGAAG
>JANLWX010000129.1:0-29892 GCA_031364845.1 Candidatus Eiseniibacteriota bacterium | reverse complement strand
GATCTTCGCGGCGATGATCGCAGGCCGTGCGACGCACACACCGTCCGCTGCGCCGCTTACGAAGTTCCGCCTCGCGCTTCCCGCGGCCGACGGAGCGCCCGCGTACCCTTCGATCGCTCCCGACGGACGCTCGGTCGCCTATCTCATGGCGGGCAGTCTCTGGATCCAGGCGCTGGGTGAACTCGATCCACGGAAGTTCCCGATCGAGGCCAACGCGTCGCGGTTGTTCTGGGCACCCGACGCGAAGCACATCGGCTATCTCGCGGGCACGCGCATCTTCCGCACGGCGCTTGGCGGTGCCGAGAATCAGCTCGTGTGCGATACGCGCGGCAGCATCTCTTCGGGCGGCTGGGGGGCCACGTGGCGCGAGGACGGAACCATCGTCTACTCGCGCGGTGACACGGCCGGGCTCATGGTGGTCGCGGCCAAAGGCGGCGATCCGCATTCGCTGCTGCGTCCCGACACGTCCGAGACGGACTTCCACGAACCGTGGGCGTTGCCGGGCGACCGCGGCATTCTGTTCGCGTCGCATCGCAAGACCGGCGGCATCAGCGCGCTCTGCCTGTGGACGGAGCGCGGCCGCAAGGTGCTCCTCGAACTGCCCGGGCAGACGGTCTACACGCCGTCCTACTCTCCCACCGGACACGTTCTGTTCCGGCGCTCACCGACCACACCCGGCGTGTGGGCGCTCCCGTTCTCGCTCGATCGGCTCGAGGCGACGGGCGAACCGTTCATCGTGGCGCCGCTCGGCGTCAATCCCACCGTCGCGAACGACGGATCGCTGGCCTACATCCACCAGACCGCGGGCGGAATGACGGAGATGTTCTGGGCCGACCGCTCGGGTAAGGCCCTCGGGACCATCGGGAGCCCCGAAGCCGACGCCTCCGAATCACCCGCGCTCTCGCCGGACGGATCGAGCGCGATCCGCAGCATTCTGACCGGCGGCAATCGGGATCTGTGGCGGTTCGACACGCACCGCGGCACGCGCACGCGGCTCACGTTCGCCCCGGGATCCGAGGACGGGGCCGTGTTCAGTCCGACGGGCGATCGGATTGCCTACCACGCCTCGAGCGCGGCGGCTGCGAATGCCGAGAGTTTCCGGGTCGTGACCCGCCGCGCGGACGGCACCGGCACCGCCGACACGCTCGCGTTCTCCGCAGCGGTGCCGCGCTACACACCGGATGGCAGCCACGTGATCTACGTCGCGCTGCTCGAAGGCGGCGCGCACTGGAATCTCTCGGAAGTCGCCAGCACACCCGGCGGCACGCCGCGCGTGCTGGTCGAGGGAAATCCGTGGGTGAACGACGGCCGTGTCTCTCCGGGCGGTGATCTCATGGCCTACACGTCGAACGAGTCCGGCCGCTGGGAGGTGTTCCTCACCCACTATCCGTCGTGCGAGGGCAAGTGGCAGGTGTCGACCGAAGGCGGTCAGTCTCCGCACTGGGATGCCGCAGGACGCCGTCTGTACTACCTGGAAGGCGATCGGATCATGGAGGTCGCGGTCACCCCGGGCGCGACACCGGGACTCACGACGCCGACGCTGCTCTTCACCCGCCCGCCCACGACGCCGGGCACCTTCGCGCTCATTCCGGGCTTCCAAATGACGCTCGACGCGCAGCGGTTCCTGCTCACGCGATCCACCGGCGGCCAGCACGGCGCCCAGGGTCCGACGGTGGTGCAGAACTGGCTGAGTGAGTTCGCGGACGCGAAGGAGTCCAACGCAAAGTAGGGCTTCGGCTCGAGCGGCGGCGCGGATGTTCCTTCGGCGCTTCGTCGGGTCACTCGCTGAAAGCGTTCGGCCGCGATCTACGTCCGCGGCGCCGGTTCAGCGGCCGCCCGTGGCCGTCTACCTCATCCAGTCGCGCGCGGCGGCGACCTCATCGGGCGTGATCGTGTGTCCGCCGGCATGCCAGTGCACCATGACCTCGGCGCCCGAGTTGCGCAGCAACGCCGCGAGTGCCTCGGTGCCCGCAGGAGGCGCGATCGGATCCTGACGGCCGGCGCCGATCAGCACCGGAGTGTTCTTCAGATCGGCGGGTGTCTCGGGTTCGAGCGGCACCATCGGACTCATCAGCACCGCGCCCCCGAGTACTCCCGGCCGCAGCAGCAGCATGCTCGCGGCGATGTTGGCGCCGTTCGAGAAGCCGGCGGCAACCACACGGTTCGCGTCGAAGCCGTAGTGCGCCGCGGCGGCGGCGACGAAGTCGGCGAGTTCGTGCGTGCGCGCGATGAGATCGGGCACGTCGAATACGCCCTCTGCGAGGCGGCGGAAGAAACGCGGCATCCCGTGCTCGAGCACCTTGCCGCGCGGACTCAGAAGCCCCGCCGTCGGAGCGATCGCGGGCCCGAGCGGCAACAGGTCGTTCTCATCACCGCCGGTGCCGTGCAAGAGCAGCAGCGTCGTCTTGTCGCCCGCGGTCGCGGGCACGTAGCGGTGGATGAACGCGAGCGAAGATTCCGTCGTGCTCATCGCCGCACCCCGGGCAATTGCAGCGGCGGAAGCGCGCGTTCGATCGCCGCGCGCTCGGGCTCGAGCCACGGTGGAAGTTTGAGTGCGTTGCCCAGCGTGTCGGCGGACTCGTCCCATCCGAATCCGGGGGCGTCGGTCGCAACCTCGAACAGAATGTGACCCGGTTCGCGGAAGTAGATCGAATGGAAGTACTGGCGATCGAGCACGTCGGTCGGCCTCAGACCGCCGGCTTCGAGCCGCGCGCGCCACGCGAGCTGTGCGGCATCGTCCGCCGCGCGCCACGCAACATGATGCACGGTGCCCGCGCCCAGGCGCCCCGGAGTTGCGCCCGGCGCGTCGACGATATCCACCAGAGTTCCCGGACCCGGTCCCGCGCCGCGCAGCCGCGTGCGCCCGGGTTCTTCGCCGACGCGCTCGAAACCCATCAGGCCTTCGAGCACCGCGAGGGTGCGCGCAAGCGGACCCGCCGGCGTGAGCGTCGCGGAGTGAAAACCGCGCAGGGAACGTTCGGCAGGCACCGGACCTCCGCCCCACGGCGGTGCCAGATCGCGGGGCGCGGCGGCACCCCGCGGATCGAGCGGCACCGCGATCAGTTCGAGCTTGAGACCATCTGGATCCTCGATCGCGAGCACGTCTTCGCCGAAGCGCTGCAGCTCCCGGAACTCGACGTCATGCTCCGCGAGGCGTCGCTTCCAGAAGTCGAGCGCCGTCGCCGGAATCGAAAACGCGGTCGCCGTCACCTGCCCCGCGCCGACCGTTCCGCGCGGGACCCCTGCCCACGGAAAGAACGTCATGATCGTGCCCGGGCTTCCGGTCTCGTCGCCGAAGTAGAAGTGGTACGTGCCGGGATCGTCGAAGTTCACCGTGCGCTTCACGAGCCGCAGCCCGAGCACGCCGGCGTAGAAATCGAGATTCGCCTGAGCATCACCGGCAATCGCGGTGATGTGATGCAGTCCGGAAATACGTTCGGCGGCCATCATTCCTCCACGTCGTAGATGCTCTCGCAGATGCGCGACAGTTCGCGCGCGTCGCGGTCGGGCATGCGTTCGATGAGTTCGTGATGCACGGCGTTCATCGCGGGCTGCATGCGCTCGAGGATCTGAAGTCCCTTGCGCGTGACGATCGTGATCGACAGCCGGCGATCCTCGCCCGATCGCGCACGCTCGACCAGAGCCTGCTTCTCGAGCCGGTCGATCAGCCGCGTCACATCCGGTGCGCGCTCGATCATGCGCCGCGCGATCTCGCAGCGCGGGTAGCCGTCGGGATGGGCACCGCGCAGGATGCGCAGCGCGTTGTACTGGCCTTCGGTGATGCCGTGTTCCGCGCACACCTGCTCGATCCGCGCCCGCACATACGCGGCCGCCACCATCAGATTGAGGACGGCCTCGTGCTGCGGATTCTCGAACCGCGCCTGTTTGAGCCTTCGCTTGAGTGCTTCTCCCATGCCTCCTTGGATAGCGGAATGCGATAGGTGTTGCAACACATTTCACGTCTGGGGTTCAGGAGACGTCAGGAATTGCGGCAGACCCCGCCTATACGAAGGCCATCACCCATGCGAACACCAGCGCGATCCCGCCCAGGTCGAGCAGAATTCCGGACGCGACCATCTCGCGGATCGAGACCCGGCCGGTGCTGTAGACCAGCGCATTGGGAGGCGTCGAGACCGGAAGCATGAACCCGAACGAACATCCGATCGTGGCCGCTAGCGCGGGCTTCACCGGATCGACGCCGGCGACCTGCGACAGCGCGAGCACCACCGGCACGACCAGGGATGCGCTCGCGGTGTTGCTCGTGAGCTCGCTGACCAGCACCGCCATCAACGTCGAGGCGAGCACGATGCCGGCCATGCCCTGCACCGGCATGTGCGCGAAGATCGCTTCACCGATCGCGCGCGCGAGTCCCGACTCGAACATCATCGCGCCGAGCGAGAGCCCGCCGCCGAACAACAGCAGCGTCCCCCAGTCGACGCGGCGGAACGCGCCGGGATCGAGAATGCGCTCGCCGCCGGCGCGCCCTGCGGGCAGCACGAACAGAAACAACGCGCCCGCGAGCGGCACCGCGGCCTCGGGCAATCGCGTCTGCCAGGTCTTGACCCACGCAGCGCTCGCGAGCGGTGTCGCGGCGAGGATGCCGGGGGTGATCCACAGCAGCACGACGGCGATGAACACCGGAATCAGCGTGCGTTCAGCCCGCGTCCACGGACCGTGCGGCGCGATCGCGGTGCGCGCCGTCTCGGGCGCGATCGCGCCGCCGCGCGCGCGCAATGTCATCATCCATGCGGTCGCCGCGGTGCTGATGATCGCGAGCGGCGCGAACACCGCGCACCACTCGGCGAACGAAGGGCGCGCGCCGGTCTGCTGTTCGAGCAATCGCAGCCCGATCAGATTGGGTGCGGTGCCGACCGGAGTCGCGATGCCGCCGAGCGAAGGCGCATACGCCGCCATCAGCAGCACGCCAGTGAGCAGGCGCGGCGAGCCGAGACCGCCGGCCGCAAGTGCCAGCGGCAGCAGCAGGGCCGTGGTCGCGGTGTTGTTCACCCACGCCGAGATCCCGCAGCCGAGCAGTGCCACCGCCCACAGCAGCCGGACCGGATGGCCCTGCACCGATCGCGCGCCGAGCACGGCGCGCGCGAGCCGGTCGTTCAGTCCGTGCACGGCCGCGGCGTCGGTCAGCAGGAACGTGCCGAAGAACAGGAACACGATCGGATCGCCGAATCCGGCGAACGCACCCTTCGCATCGGTGACGCCGAGCACGATGCCGAGCACCGGAATCGCGAGCGCGGTCACCGGAATCGGCAGCGACTCGGTCATCCACATGCCGGCCGCGAACACGAGAATCGCGAGCGTGGCATGCGCGCGCGGCTCGAGCCCGAAACCGGGGAGCAGCAGCACGACGGCCGCCGCGACGACCGAGAGGAGTGCGGGCAGAGGACGAAAGCGGCGCGGAAGGTCTTCCATCGGCCGCATCCTACTCGATGACCCCGCGCGACGGAGAAGCCGGAACGGTTCGCTCGCGGACTATGTCACGTGGCGCGCGATCGGGCGTCACTCGAGCGCGAAAGTGTTCAGCGAATGACGAGCACCCGCCGCGTGAACCGCTGGCCTCCGATCTCGGTGCGCGCCAGGTAGAGCCCCGGCGCCACCGGCATGCCGCTCGTGGAGCGGGCGGACCATGTCAGCGTCCACCGTCCGGCTTCGACCAGGCGGTCGCGGTCGCTCCACATCACGCGACCCTGAAGGTCGAAGACCTGGAAGCGCAGGCGCGTGGCCGACGGAACGTCGGCGACGAATGACATCCCGTTGCGCGACGGATTCGGAGTCGCCTCCGAGAGGGCTACGTGCCGCGGAAGAGTCGGACCGGCGTCGAGCGAGCCGTTCAACGTGGTGAACGTCTGCATGGAAGAGGCGCGGTCATTGCCCACCGTGTCGTCCACGATCACGCTGAACCAGTACTGCTGGGCGGGCGTGAGCCCGGCGAGGGACACCCTGTGGTAGGGAGCGAACACGCCGGACACCACCGAGTCACCGAGCGCCGTCGTCGGACCATAGCGGGCCACGCCGATGGAAGGCTCATCCGTGGACCATTCGATCGTGGCCGTCACCGAGTAGGGCTCCGCGGCCGGGAGTACGGTGAACAGCGGAGCCAGCCAGTCGGCCCCCGCACCCTGGATCACCGTGTGCGGCTGAAGGTGCACGTTGTTCGTCTCTTCGGTCTCGACCACATCGGCGAGCGAATCGACCACGAGCCGCAAGGTGTACATTCCCGCGCTCAGCAGCGGATCGACCAGCCGGATGACCTGAACGCTGTCCTGATGCGCCACGATCGTGTCGCCGGAGGCCAGTTCGATACCGTCGGCCCGCAGCTCCCAGTGCGAGATCGGCGCGTCCATCCTGCCGTGATTGCGGATCCAGAAACGCACTTCGGAAATTCCCAGCGTTCCCGGCGTCTCGGGCAGTACGGCCACCGATGATGCGGCGAGGTCCACTTCGGGAAACACGTCGACGGCGGCCGAACCCTGCATGGCATCGCTGTCGGTGACCGTGAGCCGCACGCGCAGGTGCGAACCGGAACCATCATCGTGGCTGCTGCCGATGAGGTAGGTGTTCTGGAGATCCGAAACGTAGCTGCCCGGATGCACGTGATTGTTGTGGTGCGTGTCGATCTGCCAGTGATAGTCGAGCGAGGACGCGGGATCCTCGAGGTCACTTCCCGATCCCAGCAACCGCAGCGTGTCCCCCTCTGCGAAGAACGAGGAGTCGGCCGGAGACAGGATGGTCGCGAGCGGCGGCTCGTTGAAGCCGAGCAACGCGTCACCCCCGCCGAAGTCGTCGAACCGGGCACTTGCCGCGTCCTGCAGCGCCAGCCCCAGCCGGCCGCCATCACCGGCAAACGGCCACATTCCCATTGAGAACGAGCCCAGCAGCGTGCTGTTGCGGAACACCTCCACGATGCCGTTCGAATAGGCGCGCGCGCCGAGGCGATCACCGGGAGTGAACGTGACCGGATTCAGCTCGCCGCGTGTGATCCAGCTCTCCGACGGAGCGTAGGTCGCAAGCGTGATGCGCGGAAATCCGGGTTCGTAACGAATCTGAATGTGTCCGCCGGTGAACGACGTGCCCTGAACCTTGAGCATCAGAGTGTGATGCGGTGAGGTCGGTGAGATCTCGGACATCGTGACGTAGCACTCCTGATTGGGACCGAACGGAGTGGCGTCGAACACCGGGGCCGCAAGCCCGAACGTCTGCGTCAACTGACCGCCATCGACGAGCAGGCCGGTGGTGTTGTCGACCCACTGTCCGCCGATCGGACCATCGGGACGGTTGAAGTCGTCGAGCACTCCGGTGGTGGGGAACGTCGCGGCGTTGGTGGCGATCACGCGGATCGTGTCGCGACTCTGCCCGCCGAGATCGTCGCTGACCGTCAGTACCGCGTCGAACTCACCATGATCGGCGTAGGTGTGCGAGGGATTCATGGCGGACGTGCCAGTCCCATCGCCGAAGTTCCAGAAGAACGTGAGCGGACGTCCGGTCGGAGAACTGGATTCCTCGCTCGAAAATTGAACCGGAAGCGGCGTGGACCCGATCATGGGAGTGGCGGACGCGGCGGCGATCGGTCCGGTGCCGGGAGGGCCGGTGTAGCGGATGCGGCGAACTTCGCCGACGGCGATCGCAGCGTAATAGATGTCGCCGGACAGTGGATCGGTGCCGAAGTCGACCGGACCATCGAGGTTGGTCGCGAAGTCGGAGATGTCGGTGATCTGATTGTTCACATTGAAGGTCGCGACCTTCATCCAGTTGAGGCCGAAGTCGAGGAAGAACAGCCGGCCCTGATAGTTGACCGGGTAGCTCGTACCCGAATAGAAGGCGCCCGCGAGCGCGCAGTTGCCGATGAGCCCATTTCCGGGCGGCGATGCCAGCGACGAATCCAAGTGATCCCACGCCATCAGCGGCAGGCTCGCGATGGAAGGGTTGTCGCCCCGTCCGATCGAATGGCAATCGTGATGGCTGGGGTTCGCGGCCTGATAGTCGGGCCGGGCAAACAGACCTTCGTAACAGGGCCAGCCGAAATTCTTGCCACCGGTCGTCGCGAGATTGATCTCCTCGGAGGTGAGCCAGCCGACGTCTCCGGCAAAAATCGTCCCGGGCTGACCCTGATTGGGGTTCGCGAGGCCGGTGCCGGGTCGCATCGTCATGCGGAACGGATTGCGCAGTCCATACGCCCAGACTCGCGATTTCGCGGAGCCGGGATTGTTGGATTGGTAAAAGGGATTGCTCGAATAACCGGTGCCGGTGGCGGGATTGATCCTGAGAATCTTTCCGCACAGGCTGCTCGTGTACTGCGCACGGAACGCGCCGATGTCTTCGCTCGTGTTCGTCCGGCCGACACCGAACGCGCCGGGATACAGACCACCCGGGTCCATCGCGTTCGACTCGGCGCCTTCGCCGATCGAAACCAGCAGGCTGCCGTCGGTTCCGAAGCGCAGCGAGCCGACCGTGTGGGACGTGCCTGCCGTCAACGGTCCGTTCGGCCAGTTGGTACCCATCAGGATCGAGCGGGACGAAGGAACGAGCGCGTTCGAATCGGTGGCGCTCAATTCATATCGGGCCAGCCGGCCGAACGAGTAGGGATCGGTATCCACTCCATCCGAATCGGGATCCGCGGTGTAGAGAAAATAGAGCCGGCGGTTGGTGGCGAAGGCCGGATCGACCGCGATGCTCATGAGCCCGCAGTCTCCGAAGGTTTCGACTTCGGCCTCGCGCGACCACAAGGGTGTTCCGTGCCGGATGCCGTTCTTCACGATCCAGATGCGGCCGCGCTTCTCCCCGACCAGGAGGCGGCCGTCGGGAAGGAATGCGATGCACGTCGGAAGATCGAACATGACGCCGGGCGAGGCGCTCTCGACCACGAACCGGGCGGGCACATCGGGTGCGGCTGAAACGTGGGACGCGAACCCGATCAACGCCGCAAGAACCAGCGGCGCGAACGCCGTCGGGATCCGTGACGGCGCAGGGCAACCGTTCCGGGAGGCGGATTTTGCACGGGCCGGATCGGGGGAGTGGCGCGGCACGGCTCTCCTCTGAGGTCATGGCAAAGGTGCGGGTTGTGAGCGGCGGTAAGTATAGCGAACGCAGGCACGAATCGCGCCTGAATCGCGAGCCCGCCAGGGCTGGTCGCCCCGGCGCCGGATCGCTCCAGGACCGTGCGAACTGCGTCGCGCCCATGCGATCTGCAGTGCCGGGCCCGTCGCGCGACGGCGCCGTAACTTGGCCCGCGGGAGCCCATTGGGCGGACCGCTGCCTGCAGGAACAGGCCGCCGCAGGGTGCGGCGTCGGCGGTCCGAGATCCTTTACAACCTCAGGCTGGGAGCACCCGGGATTCGCCCTGCTCCTCACCGTCGAGCAAGGCGGGATACTCCGCCGGCAATTCGCGAAGGCTTTCGACGAACAGCGGCACGTCGTCGCTCAGGGTCCTGAGCGCCTCGGGACCCTCGGAGCGCTTGAGGATGTGGTACTCGGTGTCGCGCTGCGCCGGAGTGAAGCCCGCCTCGCGGATCAGCGTCTCGATTTCGGCGACCGTGGTCTTGTTGTGATGACCGGTCGCGAGATGGACGTTCTCCTCGAACAGCGTTCCCCCGAAGTCGTCGGCGCCAAAGTGCAGCGCGACCTGTCCGGTCTTCTTGCCTTCGCTGAACCACGTCGCCTGGACGTGATCGAAGTTGTCGAGGTAGAGCCGCGACGCCGCGAGCACGCGGCAGTACCGCGAAGAGCCGGCGATGTGGCGGACCTTCGCCTCCATCGGGGTGTTGCCGCGCTTGTAGCTCCACGGCACGAACGCCGTGAAACCGTGCGTCTCGTCCTGCAGCGCGCGGATGTAGTCGAAGTGTTCGACGATTTCGGCGTCGGTCTCGACATGACCGTACATCATGGTCGCCGTAGAGCGCATCCCGGCCTGATGCGCGGCGCGATGGACATCGAGCCACGCGTCGGGCCCACCCTTCTTCACCGAGATCCGTTTGCGCACGCGCGTCGCGAGGATTTCGGCGCCGCCGCCGGGCAGCGTCCGCTGTCCCGCCTCGTAGAGCGCATCGAGCACACCCCGGATCGAGAGCCCGCTCACCTCGACCATCTGATGGATCTCGGGCGCCGAGAAGAAGTGCGGCGTGATGTGCGGATAGTTCGCGCGCGCGGCGCGCACTACGGCGGGGTAGAACTCCCATGGGATCTCGGGATTGAGCCCGCCCTGCAGCAGCACGGTCGTGGCGCCGAGTTGATCCGCCTGCGCCATCATCTTCATCACGCCGGCGACATCATGAACGTAACCATCGGGCGCGTTCGAACCCGGCTTGCGGTAAAACGCGCAGAAGTGGCAGTCCACGGTGCAGTAGTTGGTGTAGTTGGGATTCGTATCGATGACGTAGGTGACGACGTTCGCGTCGGTCTTCCGCGCGCGCACTTCATTCGCGAGCCCGCCGAGATCGGCGAGCGGGGCGTCGGTGAGCAGATAGACGCCCTCGGCGGTCGTCAGGCGCTCGCCGCGGAGGACTTTGGATTCGATCTGGGACCACACGATGGGACGCTCCTCGAAGGATGCGGGGAACGGAAATGAGCCCGATGACAGTACACCGCGCCCGGCGACGGCGTCGAGATGAGGAGCGGGGCACGCGCTGGTTGGCCCTTGCACTTTTCCATTCCCTGCCCGCGGAGCAAGGAGTAGGTTCGCCGCGGCTCCAGACAATGGCGTGCCCCATTCACGCTCCAATGCTCACCTTCAGGGAAGAGGTGCCCCCATGCGACGGTCCATCCGTTGCTTCCTCCCGTCCCCCGCGCGCGCGATCTCACGCCTCCGTGACCTTGCCTTCGTCGCCGCGCTCGCGCTGTCCGTCCCCGTGCACGCTTTCGCACAGGCCAACGGCAAGCTCCAGATCCACCACGTCAACGTCGGTCAGGGCGACGGCATTCTCGTGATCTCGCCCAACGGACAGAAGGCCCTGTTCGACGACGGCAACTATCTGAGCTGCACAGGTATCAAGAGCTACCTCCAGGGTCTCGGCATCACCTCGGTGGACTACCACTTCAACTCGCATTACCACTCGGACCATCTGGGCTGTATCGACGATCTGGCTGCGATCGGGATCACGATCGCGACTGCGGGTTACGACCGCGGCTACTCGTATTCGAGCGGCACCTACACGGCGTACGTGAACACGCTCGGCGCCAAGCGCCAGACGATGGCCAAGGGCCAGATCGTCACACTCGACGCGGGCTCACCGAATCCGGTCCAACTAGTGTGCGTGGATCTCAATGGCGCCGGCGTGTACTCGCCGACCGGCTCGGACGAGAATGCGAAGAGCATGGTGATGAAGGTGAGCTACGGGAGCTTCCAGGAGGTGATCGGCGGCGACCTCACCGGAACCGGGGCCACCGACGTCGAATCCACGATCGGGCCCCAGTGCGGCGATGTCGAGGTGTACAAGGTGCATCACCACGGCTCGCTCTATTCCTCGAACGACAACTGGCTGAACGCGATCACCCCCGAGGTCGGGATCATCCAGGTCGGCGACGGCAACAGCTACGGCCATCCGACTGCGGACGCACTCAACCGCATGCACGCGCACTCGGTCCACACCTACTGGACCCAGACCGGCGCGGGAGCCACACCCGATCCGACATGGGACAAGGTGGGCGGCACGATCGTGGTGCAGGCGGATCCGGGCGCAGGGGCCGCGTACACCGTGGCGGGTGCCGGCTTTAACGACACGTATTTCAACGATGGTGCGCCGCCACCGATCAATACGACCGAGGTCGCGACGTCGATGACGATGATCAAGGGCAGCATCACAGCCGGCGACGTCACGCGTCTCGCGGCGGACGACGCGGTGCGCGTGTCCGTCAGCGCCGGGGTCACCGGAGGCAAGTATCTCACCGACTGGTACGGCTCAGTGACGCTGGCGCATCCCCCGCTCAACCTCAACGTCACCTACGACGGCAACTACACGGTGAGCCGCACGCAGACGCTCTATCTGTGGAACTGGACCACGAGCGCGTGGGTCCAGGTCAACAGCGGCACGGTGAGCACGACCGACGCGACCACGACCTGGAGCACGACCTCGCCCGGCGCCTACGTCTCGGCGACGCGCGAGGTGCGGCTGCGCGTCGCGACCAACACGCGCAACTCCAGTTTCACGTGCCGGGGCGATTACATGGCGTTCAACTATGACTACACGCCGGGCACAAGTCCGATGATCGTCTCGCCGCTCGCGCTGGGCAGGGTCGTGGATTCGGACGCGATGTTCGCGGCAGTCGTACCGGTTGAACACGATGCACATCTGGTCGCGGGCGGAGCGGAGATGCCGCTTGCGGCACTGCGCTCGATCGACGCCGCGCCCTCTGCGGGCGGCATCGAGTTGACCTGGACGGTGCCGGTGACCGAACACGTGGACGGCTTCAACGTCTATCGCGAAGACGCGGCGGGAACGCTGGTGTTCGCGGGCAACGAGTCGCAACTCGAGAGCGCGGATGGCATCGCGACGTTCCGGTTCGTCGATGCCGCTCTGAAGGGCGGTGCGGCGACGTACTGGCTCGGGGCGCGCGGCTGCTCCGGTCCCGAGGCGCGGATCGGTCCGTTGCGTGTCGAACCCGTCGCAGCGGTGTCCATGCGAATCACCGCATCGCCGAACCCGGCGATCGACTTCGCGCGGCTGAGCTTCGAGGTGCCGCGTGAGGCGCATGCGAAGCTCGACATCTTCGATGTGAGCGGACGCCGGATCGCGACGCCGTTCGACGGAGTCATGCAACCGGGACTGCGGCACGTGGACTGGATGCTGGGCGGGGCGGAGGGACAAGTCGGACCCGGCGTTTACTTCGCGCGGCTCCAGGGACTTGGACGCACGGTCTTCACGCGAGTGACTGTGATCGCGCGCTGATCGCAAGACGTTCCGAACACTTTCGTCCGAACGCGGACGGTGGGATGTTTCCACCGTCCGCGTTCGATTGATGACCCCTTCGATTAGGAATGCTCATGGCCATGGTGCAGACCACGATCACCGGCAGCGTCGCCCGCATCGCGCTCGACCGCCCGCCGCTGAACGTGCTCGATATCGGCATGGCGCGCGAACTCGCCGCGGCGGCGACCGCGCTGTCCGCGATGCAGGATCTTCACGCGATCGTGCTCGAAGCCAACGGCAGCGCATTCAGCGCGGGTGTCGATGTGCGCGATCACCTGCCCGATCGCGGCGCCGAGATGTTGCGTGAGTTCCACCAGGCATGCCTCGCGCTGTGGCATCTGGACACGCCGGTCGTGGCCCGCGTTCATGGCCCCGCACTTGGTGGTGGCGCCGAACTGACGTTGATGTGCGACATGGTCGTCGCGGGCCACGGTGCGACGTTCGCATTTCCCGAGATCCGCCTCGGCGTGTTCCCGCCAGTCGCGGCGGTCCTGCTCGCGCGCATGATTCCCACCCATATCGCGGCCGATCTGATCCTCACCGGTCGCGCGCTGAGCGCGCCCGAGGCGGAACGCGCAGGCATCGTGAACCGTGCGGTCGAGGACGACGCGCTGGACGATGCGGTCGACGAGATCCTGGGCCGGTTGTGCGCCCTCAGCGCATCGTCGCTGCGTGTGACGAAACAGGCGATGCGGCTCGCGAAGATCCGCGCGGTTCCGGACGCGATCGGCGCCGCCGAAAGCCTCTACCTGCGACGGTTGCTGGAAGACCGCGACGCGATCGAAGGCCTGAGCGCGTTCCTCGAGAAGCGGCCCGCGGAATGGCGATCGTGAGCGCGCGATCGCCGTGGGAGTCGCTCGGCGCGCTGCCCGATGCGCGCGGCGTGCGTTTCACCGTGTGGGCGCCGCTCGCGCGCGAGGTGGCGGTGGTCATCGAATCGGCAAGCGAAGCGCCGGCGATCGTACCGCTCGAACCCGCGGGCGAGGGACTCCACGCGGGCCACGTCGCTGGGATCGGCGCCGGCACGCGCTATCGCGTGAGCGTCGACGGCCGCGGTCCGTTTCCCGATCCTGCCTCGCGTTTTCAGCCGGACGGCGTGCACGGCGCTTCGGAAGTCATCGATCCCTCGATCTTCGCATGGTCCGATCAGGCGTGGCGCGGGCGACCGCTCGAAGAACTCGTGCTCTACGAGTTGCACGTCGGCGCATTCACATCCGAGGGCACGTTCGCGGCCGCGATCACGAAGCTGCCGCATCTGGCGAACCTCGGCGTGACGGCGATCGAGATCATGCCGCTCGCCGACTTTCCCGGCGAGCGCAACTGGGGCTACGACGGAGCGGCGCTATGGGCACCTGCGCGCGCCTATGGCCGGCCGGACGACGTGCGGCGCTTTGTGGATGTGGCACATGGGCACGGACTCGCGGTGCATCTCGACGTGGTCTACAACCACCTCGGCCCCGACGGTGCTTATGTCGTCGCGGTGGCGCCGCCGCTGCTCGACCGCGGTAATCGCACGGCATGGGGCACCGGCCTCAACCTCGACGGCGAGCACTCCCGCGGCGTGCGCGAATTCATGATCCGCAACGCGATCCACTGGGTGCGCGAGTTCCACCTCGACGGACTGCGTCTCGATGCGACTCCGGCGCTCGTGGACGCGAGCCCGCGCCACTTCGTTGCCGAACTCGGCGCGCGGGTGCGGGCATCGGTACCGGAGCGCCCGATCGTGACCATCGCCGAAGACGTCCGCAATCTTTCCGAGGTCGTCACGCCGGAAGCCGCGGGAGGCTGGGGAATGGACGCGGTGTGGTCGTTCGACTTCCATCACCAGATCCATCGCCTGCTCACCGACCAGGACGACGGCTACTTCGGCGACTTCGCCGATTCGATCGAAGATCTCGCGGCGATCGCGCGGCGCGGGTGGCTGTACACCGGACAGCACTCGAAATTCGCGGGCGAGCGGCGGGGCGACGATCCGAAAGGCATCGATCCCCAACGTTTCGTGTTCTACCTCCAGAACCACGACGAGATCGGCAACCGCCCGCTGGGCGAACGGCTGCATCACCTGATCGAGCCCGCTGTGCATCGGGCCGCGACCACGCTGTTGTTGATGTTGCCGCAGACGCCGCTGCTGTTCATGGGCGACGAGTGGGCCGCAAGTTCACCGTTCACGTTCTTCACCGATCATCACGAAAAGCTCGGCGCGCGCGTCGCCGAGGGACGCGCGCGCGACTTCGGTAAGTTCGAGACGTTCGCCTCGGTGACGGCACCCCATCCCCAGCATCGCGAGACGTTCGAGGCGAGCCGCCTCCGGTGGGATGAGATCGTCCGGCCGGAACACGCGACCGTGCTTGCGCTGCACCGGGCGCTGCTTTCGTTGCGACGCGCAGAGCCCGCGTTGCGCTCGGGTGCCACATCGCGGATCGAGGTGCTGGATGCGGCCACACTCCTCGTGCGCCGCGATGCCCGCAGCAACTCCCCGGGCACATCGAACCGCGCGCCGGGTTCGACGCTCGTCGCGGTGATCCGACTGCGGGGCGCGGGAATCGTCGAAGTCGCGAGGGCCGCGGCACTCGACGATCTCGACGACGCGAGGTGGGAGATCATCCTGCGCACCGAGCAACCGGCCTTCGCGGCCTCCGCGTTGCCGATCACGATCGATTCGAGCCACAAGGTCGCCTTTGCGCGGCCCGGCGCCGTCGTGTTCCGGATCTGAATCGGCGACCGACAGCCGCAGCATGGGGAAGGGTATAGAAGAGCCGGCGGCAGATCCTTCCGCCCCCGGCCCTTCAAACCTTCCGCCCCTCAGCGCATGATGATCTCGCCGACTACCAGATCGAGATCTTCTCCGCCCTCACCATCGCATCGCCGGCCTTGCAGCCGAACGCCTTCGCAAATTCCGGGAAGTTCGACAGCGGGCCGTTCACCCGGTACTGCGCGGGCGAGTGGGGATCGGTGAGCGCGCGCAACCGCTCGACCTCCGGACGCATCTTGCGCCGCCACGACTGCGCATAGCCGAGGAAGAACCGCTGCTCGGGCGTGAGGCCGTCGATGACCTGGCCCGCCTTGCCGTTCAGCGACTTCTGGTAGGCGTAGTAGGCGATCGTGATGCCCCCGAGGTCGGCGGTGTTCTCGCCGAGCGTCAACTCGCCGTTCACGTGCAGCGTGTCGATCGCGACGTAGGCGTTGTATTGCTGCACCACCTGATCCGCGCGCGCCTTGAAGTTCTTCGCATCGTCGGCGGTCCACCAGTCCTTGAGGTTACCCTCGGCATCGTACTGGCGGCCCTGATCGTCGAAGCCGTGGGTCAGCTCGTGCCCGATCACCATTCCGATCGCCCCGTAGTTCACGGCATCGTCCGCGTTCGGATTGAACTGCGGCGGCTGCAGGATGCCGGCCGGAAACACGATCTCGTTGACCGGCGGGTTGTAATACGCGTTCACGGTCGGCGGCGACATGAACCACTCGGTGCGATCGACCGGCTTGCCGACTTTCGTGAACTGGCGGTTCGCCTCGAACAGTTGAACGTTGCGGAGGTTCTCGATCCCTGAAGCTTCACCCGAGATCTGAAGCGCCGTGTAGTCGCGCCACATGTCGGGATAGCCGATCTTGTTGATGATCGCATCGAGCTTGCGCAGCGCCTGCTTCTTGGTCACCGCACCCATCCAGTCGCGGGTCTGGATCCGTTCACGGAACGTGGCCTGGAGATTCTTCACCAGCTCCAGCATGCGCGTCTTGGACGAAGGCGGGAACGCGATCTCGACATACGCCTTACCGAGCGCTTCGCCCATCGCGTTGTCGACCAACTGGGCCGAACGCTTCCAGCGCGGCAGCGGCGCGCGGGCGCCCGAGATCTTCGAGCCGAAGCGGAAGCTCTCGTCGAAGAAATCCTGGCTCAGCCACGGTGCGGCGGCGCGCACCTGATGCGCCCGAAGATACGCCTTCCAGTCCTCGATCGCCGTGGTGGCGAGCAGATCGGAGACCCGCTTGATGAAGCCCGGCATCGACACGTCGATGGTCGCGTCGGGATTCGCGAGCGCGGGCTGGCCGATCTCGTTGAAGTACGCGTTCCAGTTCATCGACGGCGCGAGCAGTCCCAGCTCGCGCACCGTCATCTTGTGATAGAGCGCATTCGGATCGCGCTGCTGCACGAGCGTAAGGCACGACTCGGCGAGCGAGGTTTCGAGCTTCATGACGCGCTGGGCGTCGGCGAGGCCGCCTCCTTCGTTGCCGCCGACCAGCTGAAACATCTTCGAGAGATGCGCGACATACTCGATGCGTAGCGTGTCGGACTTGGGATCGGTCTTGAAGTAGTAGTCACGATCCGGCAGGCCGAGTCCACCCTGATAGAGCTGCGCGATGTTCTTCGTGCTCTGCTTGGGATCGGCCTCGGGCGTGAAGATGAACGGAACCGGCATGCCGAGCTTCGCCATCTTCACGAACTGCTTGCGCAGATCGTCCGCGTTCTTGATCGCGTCGATCTCGGCGAGATCGGCGCTGATGGGCTGCCACCCTTCGCGGTTCGCGCGCGTCGAGTCCATGAGCGTCGCGTAGAGGAAGCCGAGCTTCTTGAGCGTCGGGTCCTTCTCGGCCGCCGCGTTGCGGCTCGTCTTCTCGAGCACCAGGTAGAGCGTCTCCTGATTCTTGTCGAACATCTCGCGTCCCGCGCCGATACCGGTGTAGGCCGGAGGAATCGTGGCGGAGTCGACCCACGCCCCGTTCGCGTGCTTGAAGAAGTCGGAGCAGGGCTTGCAGTCCTTGTCGATGTAGGCGGTGTTGAGCCCTGAAGAACGCGGCTGGGCCTGGGACGGCAGGGCGACGCACAGCGCGGCCGCAGCGGCGAGCAGGGCGGGCATGCGCAGCGCGGCGATCCGGCGGGAACGATGGTTCATGAGACTCCTCGATGATGGGGTGAGGGAGCGGGGTGATCCGTGCGGGACAGGCTACGGGAGCGAACCGGACACCGTGGCCCGCGAACCGACGAATGCGGAGAAAACAACCGCGAACGGGAGCCCCGAGGCTCTTAGGAGATCGTGGCCAGGGTAGAGGCTCCGGCGGCGCTACTTTCCCCGCGCGATCTCTTCGACCAGCAGCAGATGATGGCGCGTGTGACACGCGTGAACGCGCAGCAGTTCGGGCAGGGTGTAGTGCCAGCGGAACTTCACCATCGGATTCTGCACCCACACGCGATCGAGATCGGGAGCCGGCAGGCGTTCGACCAGGGCGCGATAGCGCGCGACTTCCCCGCGCAGGCGCGCGAGCGTGGCGGAGCGCTCGGGTGCGGGCGCTGCCTGGGCGGCGGGAATCGCGCGCCCGCCGCGCGGAAACTTGCCGCCCGTCAGCATCCGGATCACGAACTTCTGGAGGAGTCCGCGGCGCGGACGCGGCGGGAGCTGGTCGTTCTCGAAGTCACGCATCGCGCTGTCAAAGCGGTCGGCGAAGATCATGTGCGTGTTGGCGAGGTGATCCGCGTGCTGTCCGGGCGTCCAGCCGCGAGCAGGGACGAGATCCCACAGCCCCGACGTGCGGTCGAAGCGGTCGATGAACTCGCGCGCGGCCGCTTCCATGTCGGAGAGCAGTTCTTCGGCGTGCTCTCCATCGAGGGTCTGGGGCATCCGCTTCCTTCCGGAGAACGAGCGGCGGGCCCCGTGCGGGACCCGCCGCCATCACCACTCAGCGATCGCCGTCGAGCAGGTTCCCGAGGCCGCCGAGGATCGAACCTTCCTCGCGTCGCCCTCCGCCGGTCTGAGGCGCAGCAGCGTAGATGCGGCTCGCGAGACGGCTGAAGGGCAGCGACTGGAGCCACACCTTGCCCGGCCCCGTCAGGGTTGCGAAGAACAGACCTTCGCCTCCGAACAGGGCGCTCTTCAGACCGCCGACGAACTTGATGTCGTATTGCACCGACGGCTGCAACGCCACGAGACAGCCGGTGTCGACCCGCAGCGTCTCGCCCGGTCCGAGCACCTTCTCCTCGTGCGCGCCGCCGGCGTGGACGAACGCCCACCCGTCACCCTGCAGCCGCTGCATGATGAATCCTTCGCCGCCGAACAGGCCCGCGCCGAAGCGCCGGTTGAAGGCGATTCCGAGCGACACGCCCTTGGCCGCGCATAGGAACGAGTCCTTCTGGCAGATCAGCTCGCCGCCGATCTCGGCCAGATGAATCGCCTGGATGCGTCCGGGGTAGGGCGCTGCGAAGGCGACCTTGGCCTTGCCGGTGCCTTCGTTGTGGAACACCGTCATGAACAGCGACTCGCCGGTCAGCAGGCGCTTGCCGGCGCCCATCAGCGCACTCATGAACCCTTTGTTCTGAGCGGATCCGTCGCCGAAGATCGTGTCCATCTCGATGCCGTTCTCGATATACATCATGTTGCCGGCTTCGGCGACCACGGCTTCCTTGGGATCCAGTTCGACCTTCACGAACTGCATGTCGTCGCCGACGATCTCGTAGTCGACCTCGTGCATCGTGGCCATACGGTGTCTTCTCCTCGGGAGTCGCGTGCGCGCAACGGCGGCGTTCACCGCCGGTGCTGGCACGCCGCCCCGCCTTCCGGCGTTCGGCCGGTGACCGGGACGTGCTGATTACGGGTGTCGGACCGCCCGTGTTGCGGGCGGTCGTGCCGCGCTATCGCGGCGTCAGTCGGAGCCGATCAACTCGTGCTGCCGCAACAACTCCTCGAACCGGTCGAGTCCGGACAGATCCTCGGGGCCGAGCCGGTAGTGAAAGCGGCGCAGATAGCCTTCCATCTCCTCGGCGGTCCATCCGGGCTCGGTCAACTGCCGGGCGATCGCCGGCAGTTGAGCGAGCCCCGCGGCGAGCGAGGCATCGAGGAACTGCCGCATCTCGTCCTTCATTGCGCTCTCGAGCGTCGAGCGCACCGCCCACACCGCGTAGACGAACGACAACCCGGTCCACTCGAGCCAATCGGCGCCGAGATCGAGCGTGTGCGTGAAGCCCTCGGGACGCTGATGGCGCATGCGCATCGCGTTGTCGCCGATCACGAGCAGCGCGTCGGCCTGCCGCGGCTCCAGCCCGCGCACATAGCGAAGGCCTTCGAGGCCGCGGCGCACGTTGAGCAGTAGCTTGAGCAGCCGGATAGAGGTCGAGGTCTCGGGCGTCACCGAGATCAGCGCGCCATCGAGTGCCGCCGCCGGACGGCGCGAGTAGAGCAGCACGGATTGCACCGGCCCGCGGGCAGCGACGCCGAACGGCCCCACCATCTCGAAGCGCGCGCGCATGCGCAGGAAGTCGCCGGCCGCCATCAAGCCCAGATCGACCGCGCCGGCTTCGGCTTCGCGCCCGAGTTCGCGCGGCACCAGATTACGCACGGCGAACGGCGCGTCGTGCCACAGCGCGTAGAACGGCGCGGCATTGGCGTAGGGGATGCGGGCGGCGACAATCGTGCTGGTGGGTTTCGAGGCGGGTTTCATGGCAGGTGAGAATCTACACCGCGAGCGCTCCCGCCGCGAACCCGGCGCGGCAGGGCCATCAGCGGAGGTGCGGCCTGAGCCAGTCGACCATCGCTCCGAGCACGTTCGCCGGCAACTCGAGCCCGCCGCGTGCCACGCTTCCGTCGGACGCGAACGCATCCTCGCGCAGCATCGAATGCATGAGGCCATCGAACCTCACGACCTTCACGTCCTTGTCGCCCGCGGACCGAAACGCGGCTGCGAGCCGGTCAGCGTCACCCGCGGCGAGCACTTCGTCTGCTCCCCCCTGCAGCAGCAGCACCGGGGTGCGGACCTTGCGGGCCGCGGTCAGCGGGTCATAGGCCGAGAAGAACGCGGCCCATCCATCGGTGGCGAGACGCTCATCCCACGACTTCATGGCCAGCGCATGGAGCGAGTCCCGCGTGCTCTGGGAGATCAAGGGCTCGGAGGCGGCGCCATCGCGGTAGCGCCGCGACATCATCTCGCGCCCGGTTTCCGCGGGTGAGGACATCAGCACCAGTCCGCGCAGCGCGCGATCCTCGGCAGCGATCATGGTGGCGATCAACGCGCCTTCGCTGTGCCCGAGGATGGCGAGACGCGAAACGTCGATGTCGGGGCGCGCGCGCAGGAATGCGAGCGCGATCGCAGCGTCGACCGTCCGGCCGGCGGTGTTGACGCCCTCGAGCGTGCCGGTCGATGCACCCACGCCACGGTCGTCGAGCCTGAGCGTGGCGATCCCGTGGCGCGCGAGGGTGTCGGCGATTTCGCGAAACGGGCGATAGTCGCTCCCCGATGTCGTGTTGTCACGGTCCTGAGGTGCGGAACCGGTGATCATCAACACCGCCGGCAGCCGGCGGCGTGCGCCGCGCGGCAGCGTGAGAGTTCCCGCCAGCGAGTAGCCGGCACCCTCGACCACGACCTCTTCTGCGACGTAGGGTGCACCGGGCGGTGCTGCGAACTGTCCCGACGACTCGAGGGCCTTCCACTCCGCACCCGCCGCAACGCGCGAAGGCAGCCACGCGAGTGCGACCATCGCGCCCGCGCAAACCGCGCGGCCGGCTTGCCCACGGAATCCCACTACTCGCCCAGCGCCGCGAACCGCACGAGACGATAACGACTGGTTTCGGTCGCGCGCATCGCGCGGCCCAGCGACTCGTGCCGCGCATCCCACGTGGCCCAGCGCGTGATGAAGCGGTCCGCCGCCGCGCGGTCGCCGCCGGCCTGGATGGCCGTCACCGCTTCGAGCATCGAGGCGACCGCCGCGGGGTAGCGTTCGTAGCGGACCGTGAGCTGCTTCGTGGCTTTGTCGTAGACGAGTGCCCCCTGCTCGAGGAACCAGTTCAACTGCATCAACTGCATCACGCCGTAGGATTCGTCGGGTCGCGGCTGGGACTTGTTGAGCATGCGCAGCACGCCGCTCGCGTAGAGCGCCCGCAACGCGCGGTCGTCGTAGTAGCCGCGCTTGCGCAGGTCGCGCGCGACGAACAGCGCCACCAGGTCGGCCTTCAGCTCCTCGAACGTGCTGGCTTCTTCGAGCAGCGCCTGGTCCAGGTCGCGCCCCTTGCGATCGCGGTCGGGGCCCAGATAGTGGCCGATCTCGTGCCACAACGTGCGATAGAAGCTGCCGTCGGCGTCGAAGTCCGCGTGATGGCGGCGGTCGAGCGCGGCCTCGAACGACCTCCGCGCGGACTTCACGATGTTGGGATCGCTCATGATGTTCCGGCGCAGCAGAATCGTGCGTCCATAGCGGCGCGCGTGACGGCTGTCGTTCGGCAGGATGGTGGCGGTGTTGGCGCCGCGGGTCTGGCCGAAGTCCGCGATCACGTCGTAGACGCCGACCGGAATGTCCTCGCGCACGCGCTTGTGCGGCGCATACGGCAGGCTGTTCTCCAAGTCTTGAAGCCCGCGGATCGCGCCGCGCACCGCGGTGGTGCGCGCCGAGTCGGCAAGCATCAGGCTCAAGCCATGCGACGCCTTCACGCCGAACAATTCGTCGTCGTAAGTCTCGTACGCGCCGATCTGCGCGTTGAGGTGTCTGAAGCGGCCGGTCACCCACGCGGCATCGCCGCCTTCGTAGTCATTGGCGAGCAGATCCCGCGCGCGCAGCCGCAGGTAATCGGCGAACTCGGCGTCGTCGCTCTCGATCGCGGCGGCGGCTTCGTTCAACAACCGGTGGACCGCGAGGAACGAGTCCGGGTACGCGACCGGATGCGGCACCGCGTAGAACGCCTGCGCCGACGGATGCCTCGCCAACTCGCGAAGATCGGCCGCAAGCCCCGGGTGCAGCACGTCGAGCGCCGGATGCCGGGCGAGGGTCGCGAGATCCGCGCGCAGGGAGCCGGCATCCGCGCGGCGCACGATGGTGAGCGGATGGAGGATCGTCGCACGGCGTTCGGGGTGTGCTGCGAGGAACCGCTCGATCTCCTCCTTCGTCACGCCCCACGGATAGAAGTTGCGCCCCGGCCGGGTCGAATCCGCGCGAACGAACGGGAAACGCTTGTTCGAGAGGTCGGTGGCGATCGGTCCGCGGCTCAGCCGGTAGAGGTCGATGAGATTGCGGACTTCGGGCGACCCGCCCTGACGCTTCTCGAGCGTGGCCAGATCCGCGCGCGCACGCTTGGCGTCGCGATGGTTCATGTCCTCGAACAGGTTGTGAATGATGCGGCCCGCTTCGATCAGCTTTCCCGTCGCCGCGCGCTCACCGACCGTGAGCGGCGCGAGATCGGGGGCAAGCCGGACCGTGAGCGTCTTGTCGAGGATCGGCTGCGTTTGGGACAGCGTCCAGTAGCCCCCGGGAAGCGCGGAGGCGCGGGAAGCGGCCCGGGCGGACGTCACGACGACCGCGAGCATCGCGGCGACCATCGCCAGCGAGGACATCGTGCGAACCGTGCTCGCATGCGCGCTGCGACACCGGCGGAGCGTCATGCCGCGATCCGGGCGAGACCGGTCACGGTCGTTTCCGATCCTGCTCAATGGGCAACCCGCAGGTTTCCCACTCGCGATAGCCGCCGCCGAGCGAAACGACGTTGGAGTAGCCCATGCGCTGAAGCGTGTCGGCGGCGAGAATGCTTCGGAAGCCTCCGCCGCATTGCAGCACGAGCGGAGACGCCTTGTCGGGGAACTTCGTTTCGACGTCGCGCTCGATCACGCCCTTGCCGAGATGCACGGCGTTCGGCAGATGGCCGGCCGCCCATTCGGAGTCTTCGCGAATGTCGACCAGCACGCACGCTTCCCCACGATCGAGCCGCGACCGGTACTCGTCGACCGTGATCTCGCGCACGCGCGCACGCGCCTCGTTGACGAGCGCGACGAAGCCGGGATTGTGATAGTGCATGGCGCCTCCGTGGTGCGTATAGAGCCCTAGCGGGCGGCCGCCACCGGCGCCACGGCCGGTCGGGTGGCGCGGGTGTCGGCGGGTTCTGCGCGCGGATATTCCTTCACGACGCGGTAGAGCGCATCGCGCTGAACCGGGACTTTTCCGGCTTCACGGATGGTCTGGACCATCGCTTCCTCGGCCATTCCCACCGGACTCTTGGCGAGCGCGGCATGCGCGATCTTCTCGACGCCGATCGTGCCGTCGATGTCGCTCGCACCGAAGTTGAGTCCGAGTCCCGCGGTGTCCTGACCCAGCATCACCCAGTAGCTCTTCACGTGCGGGACGTTGTCGAACACGAGCCGCGAGACGGCGATGGTCTTGAGGTCCTCGATCGCCGACGCCTGCCGGCGCACGAGGCCGGTGGTGCCCGGCTGGAACGCGAGCGGAATGAAGGCGAAGAATCCCGGCGCGCGCTGTTCCAGCTCGCGCAGCAGGATCATGTGGTGCACGCGCTCGGCGCGCGTTTCGATATGGCCGTACAGCAGCGTCGCATTCGACGGAATTCCGAGCCGGTGCGCCACTTCGTGGATCTCGAGCCACCGCTGTCCGCCGATCTTCTGGTGGAAGATCTCGCGCCGGACGCGTTCGCTGAACACCTCGGCGCCACCGCCGGGCAGGGCGTCGAGACCCGCCGCGCGCAGTTCGGTGAGCACCCACTCCGCCGGCTTCTTGGTGAGGCGGCAGAAGAAGTCGATCTCGACGGCCGTGTACGCCTTCACCGACAGGCTCGGCTTCTTTTCCTTCACCCAGCGGATGATGTCGAGGTAGTCGTCGAATCGCCACTTGTTGTGGAGCCCGCCGACGATATGGATCTCCGAGATCTCGTCGTCGACGTGCCCCAGGATCTGATCCTTGGTCATCGTGTAGGCGCCTTCGGCGCCCGGCTTCTTCGCGTAGTCGCAGAACTTGCAGGCGAGCACGCACACGTTGGTCGGATTGAGCTGGCGATTGACCGTGAAGTAGACGCGGTCACCGTGCCGGTCGCGCGCGAGCGCGTTCGCGAGGCGGCCCAGTTCCATCACGGGCGAGTCGTAGAGCCGCACGCCTTCTTCCTGGGTCAGCGACTCACCGGCCAGCAGCTTGTGCTGGGCGCGCGTGACGGCATCGTCGCGCAGCTTGAGTGCTTTAACGTTGGAAAGCGGGGTCATGGCGCTGATTCTTCCTCGGACAGAATGGGCGGGAAACCTTGGGCAGTATACCGGCAAAGGCTTGGCCGCCCAACGCAACTATCCCGCTCAGAACTTGTCTTTCTTCTCCTTCTTCTTCGTCAGCTCATCGAGGAGGGCTGCCGCTTCCTCGGAGTCGAGCCGTCCGATCGCATCGACCGCTTCGCTGCGCACGCGACGGCTCGGATGGGTGCGCGCGGTTTCGGCGAGGTATTCCAGCACACCGTCGTCCGACCGGTTTCCGATCGCCTCGACCGCCTGGCGCTGCACCTTGTCGCTCGGGTCCGATTCGATGATCGACTTGAGGACCCGGAATGCTCCCGGAGTTTCGATCTGGCCGAGATTCGCAACCGCCTGCTCGCGCGTGACGTCGTCGGGATGCATCTCCGCGATCTCGGCGAGCTGAGACAACGCCTTCGTCGTAGGCAGGACGTGTCCCAGGACCTGCACCGCCTCGAGGCGCACCGCCTCGTCCGGGTGCTGCCAGGCGAACTTGCGGACCAGCGACATCGCCGCCGAGCCGCCCACCGTCGCGATCGACTGGACCGCCTGCAAGCGAACCGTGCGGCTTGGATGTTCGTCGATGATGCTGAGCAGTTGCGGCAGGCTTTCCTCCTCGGGCAGCTTGCCGAGTTCCTCGACCGCCTGGCGCTGAGCTTCGATTTCGTCTTCGGAGGCACTGTCGTGCGCCACGACCATGCCCCGGCGTTTCGCGGGCGCGGCGGGAACCGCAGGCGTGACGGTAGCGGGCGGAGCCGGAGCATTCCCTTCGCTCAACTCGCGTCCGGGGATGATCATCGGAGTTCCGGGCGCGGCGGGCGTCGGGCTCCATGAAGGCGTGGGTGCCGTCATCGGTGCCGGCTGGCCTTCAGCTGCAGGCGCCGGATGAGCGATGGCCTCCGGAGTTTCGGGAGCGACCGGAACTTCGGCCGGCTCGGGCGCGGGCGTCACGTCCTTGGTCAGCGCCTGCGCCACCGCTTCGACCGCTGCCGTTCGGACGGCCTCGTCCGCCGAGCGCGCGAGGCCGACCAGCGCATCGAGCGCCGCAGGGGAATCAATGACGCCGAGCGCTTCGGTCGCCTTCTGGCGAACGTCGGACGAGCGATCGTTGCGGGCGGTGTGCACGAGCATTTCGACGCTCTCGCTTTGCGGATGATTGCCGAGTGCTTCGGCCGCCAGCGCGCGCATCACGTCCGAGCCATTCTCGAGCGCCTGTCGCAGTTCGGGCAGCACCAGCTTCGAGTTGGCGTGCAGCCCGGTCGATTCCAGCAACCGGGACGCGACGTCGGGATCGTGGGATTCCGAACGCAGCCGCCGCAGCAATGCGATGCTTTCCTGATCCCGGGCGTGGCTCATCCAGTAGAGCGGGTCCGCGCCGAGGTCCGCCGCGAGCGCATAGCTCTGGAATCGCACGCGATCGATCTGCTTTCCCTTCATGTGCATCAGGATCGCGACCGGCCCCGGAAGCACATCGGGGGCGGTGCCGTCGAACGCGAGCACATCGGCGATGCGCGCGCCGGGATACGTGTCTTCGAGCGTGGCGAAGTCGATGTCATGCGTGTCTCCGAGCACGCCGTCGCCGAACCGTTCCGCGGCCTCGATCGAATATCCGATCCAGTAGCTGCGGGCTCCAGAATTGCCGGCCTCGTTGCGCGCCCAGCCGACACGGTCCTCGAGCGTCTTGAGTTCATCGGGTGCGCGCACGACCGCAATCTTCTCGGCAGCGCGCGCGCGCTGATGGGCGATCGATCCGGCCGTCGCGGGCTGGAGCGCGGCGAGTGGAAGCGCGAGCAGCACCGCCAGCGCCAGCACCCGGGCCGTGACTTTGCGGTCGATGCCGCGGCGATCGATTCCGGGACGCAGCACGGCGAGCAGCCGGCCTTCGATCTGCGAGGGGTGCGCGAACGAAACCGCACCCGCCGAAGTCCGCGGCGGCACGCGCAACGCGCGCACGACATCGAGCAGATGGCCGGCGTAGGTCGAGGCGAGCGTGTCTGCCGCGAGCACCCGATCGTCGCAGGCGCGTTCGCGCTCGATCCGCATGCGGCGCGCGCCGTACCACGCCAGCGGATGGAACCACAGCAGCGCGCACGCGAACTGCGCGAGCGCCTGCGTGAGGCAGTCGCGGCGCTGGACGTGCGCGAGTTCATGCATCAGGACCAGCCGCCGGCACTCGATCGGCCACGACTCCGCCGCCACCGGCAGCATCACGCGCGGCCGCAGCAGTCCCCACGTCATCGGCATCAGCGCGAGGTCGCTGACGCGCAGATCGCAGTCGCCGGTGAATCCGATGTCGCGAGCAGCCCGCGTCACGATCAGCTGCCAACTCGCGCCCGCAGCCGGCACGGTCGCGCGGCCGATCCTGCGCACCGTGACGTGACCGGAGATGAACCAGGTCAGCGTGAGCAGGGAGCCGAGAATCCAGATACCGAAGGCCGCCATCGGCAGTACCGCCCACGGGAATCCACCGCGCGGAGGCTCCGCACCGGTTCCCGAAGCGGCGACGTCGTCGGTCGTCGCGGTGCTCTGGGATTGCGTGTCCGGACACTCTGCCGCCTTCTCGGCGCTGAGCGTTGCGTTCGTGGCCGGATCGATGACCGGCTCCGCGGAGGGCGCTGCGACCGGCTCCGGCGCGGGAGTCACATTCGATTGCATCGCCAGATCCGTCCATACCCGCGGCAATGCGACCGCCGGCGTGCGCCACGCCGGAAGCACCGCTCCGAGTGCGGGCAGCACCAGCACGCCACCGAATGCCGCCGTCCACACCAGATGCCGCAGGGCCGCCGAACGGCGGGCCAGCAGCACCGAAGCGAGCCCCGCGATCGCGAACAGCAACGTCGCACGCGCGACCCATCCCAGCAGCGGCGCGAACGTGGACAGTGAACCTTCGAGCCCGGACAGCGTCAGGATCGTCATGCGTCACCTCCCCTGACGGCGCGCTTTGTGGATCAGCGCCGAGAGTCGTTCGATATCGGCTTCGTCGAGCCGCGCGTCGGGTGAATCGATGAGAGCGGCCACCGCCTGCGCGGTCGAACCGTCGAACAGATTGCGCACGACATCGCGCAGCGCCGAGCGCCGCGCCTTGTCGTGGGAAACCGTGGGCACGTAAACGTAGCGCGGGCCGTCCTGCTCGTGGGTGAGCAGTCCCTTCTCTTCCAGGATGCCGAGCATCGCGCGCACGGCGGAGTAACTCGGGGGATCGGTGATGCGGGCGCGGACTTCCGCGACGGTGGCGCGGCCCATCTGGTAGACGGACTCCATGATCTGTCGTTCGCGCCGACCCAGCTGTCCCAGCGGCGGGTGAGCCATCGTTCGATCCTCCTCGTACGTTGCCCTGCGATTCGGCGATCATCGATCGGCACGCGCGCCGCGAGCGATTCGGCGTCACGGGATTGCACTCGCTCAGTGGCCGGGAAACTGCGACGCGTGCGCCCATCGGTGCTACCTGACTAGCACAGTGCTAATTTACTAGCACGCCGGGTGGATCCGTCAACGGGAAAATCATTGGACCGGACGAACGCGGCGTTCCCGGCCACCCGCGCCGGGCGTCGCGATGGCGGGTCACCGGCCGCAACCGCCGTGAGCGCCCCGCGAAGCCGCCACCTGGAATCGGACGGCTCCGGTTTGAGCCCGGATGCGTGCAACATGCATGGGCAGCAATCGAAGAAATGACAGGCGGGCAGTACAGCCTTCGGGTTATCGTTAAGCGAACCTCTCCGCACGACTTCCACCGCTCCCCCTCTGAGGAATCGGAATCCATGCGTCGTCGTCATCTGCTGCGAATCACTTTCGTGGCCGTGCTGATCTGTGGTGCTTCGGTTGCGATTGCGAGAATGGCCGGCGCCCCCAAGGGCAAGACCGGCGCACCCGCAGTCGGCACCCGCGCCGCTGAGCCCAACTGCCAGTTCTGTCACGATCCGAGCAACCCGCTCAACGACCCGAACGGCCTGCTCGAGATCCTCGACTTGCCCGATCAGTTCGACATCAGCACCGACTATCCGATCCGCGTGCGGCTCGCGCAGGCGTGGAGCCCGCTGCCGCCCGATCCGCTCCAGTGGGGTTTCCAGCTGACCGCCGTGCGCGCCGATTCGGGTTCGGGCTACGGCACGTTCACGCCGGGACCGGGCACCGCGCTCGCGACGCAGAATCTCGGATCCTTCGACGCGACCCGCAGTTGGATCGGCCACAACTCCTCGGGACTGCGCACCGGTGAGGCGGGCCCGGTCGAGTGGAACTTCACGTGGCGTTCGCCCGGCTATGCCGCGGCCAAGGTCTACTTCTTCGCGGCCGGCAATGCGGCCAACGGCGCGAGCACGACCAGTGACGACTTCATCCACACCACGAAAGACAGCATGATCTTCGTGAACGTCGGCGTCGGCCAGTTTGCGCACGGCGGCACGCAGCTCGCTCCGCCCTCGCCCAATCCCGCGCGCGATCGCACCACACTGCGCTACACGCTCGGCCGCTCCGGCGACATCGATCTCGCGGTGTTCGATCTCTCGGGCCGCCGCCTGCGCACGCTGGTGCGCGGCGCGCGTGAAGCAGGTCCGGGCTCGGCAATTTGGGACGGCCGCGACGAGGCGGGCCACGAGGTCCGCGGCGGCGTCTACTTCGCGAAGCTGCGCACACCGGGCGAGCCTTCCGCCCGCGTTCAGAAGATCACCGTGTCGCGCTGATCCGTCCGGGTCACGCGGTCCGCAGCGGCCGGGCGTCCATTCGACGCCCGGCCGTCTGCATGTGTGGCGGATCCGGCGGATACGATGCGGAACTTGGCGCAGCATCCTGGCGCGCTTTCGCTTCGACATCGAGCGTGAGTACGATGCGGTCCATGCTCGACGTCACCTTCGCCCGCCGCCAGTTCCCCGCCCTGTCCGATGACTGGGCGTTGTTCGACAATGCGGGCGGCACCGTTCCGCTCAAGGGCGTGATCGATCGCGTTCACGACTACATGAGCCGCTGGCAGGTGCAGCTCGGGGCGAGCTACCACCACTCGTCGACGGCATCGGAGCTC
>JANLWX010000106.1:0-14567 GCA_031364845.1 Candidatus Eiseniibacteriota bacterium | reverse complement strand
CTACAACGCGCTCGGCATTCCAATCGCCGCGGGGGTGCTCTACCTGTGGTTGCGCCCCGGCGGTGCGATCGGACCCTTGTGGGGATGGGACGGGCGGCTCCATCCGATGATCGCGAGTGCCGCGATGGCGCTGTCGAGTGTGTCGGTGGTGACGTCGTCGCTGCGGCTGCGGACGTTCAAAGCTCCTAGCCCGGACTAAGCCAACCCCCAGCGATCGAGATCATCCTCGTCCAGCCCCAGCAGATGTCCGACCTCGTGCTGGACCGTGACGCGCACTTCCTTCTCGAGTTCTTCCTGCGTGTGGCAGAAGCGCAGAAGATTCTTGCGGAACAGGTAGATCGCGCCCGGAGCGCTCGCGACATCGATCGAAGTGCGGTTCATGAGGTCGCGTCCGACGAACAGTCCGAGGATGTCGGGCGGGAGCGGCGGACTCTCCGAGCCGAGGATCGCGGCGGTCGGCAGCGGCTCGATCATCACCGGCAGTTCTTCGAGGTGCTTGCGGACCGGTTCCGGCAATTCGGCGAGGCTCTTCTCGACGAGCTGGTCGAATTCGGCGTCAGTGATCGCGAGCGGCAGCGGGAAGCGTTCGGAGTCCAGGTCGGCCGCCTCCTCCGCGTGCTCCGCGGCGCCGGCGTCGTCGCCGCGATGCTCGAGCGCGCGCGACATCAGGTCGTGAGCATCTGGAAACTCGGGACGCACCGCGAGCGCCCGGCCGGCGTCGGCGCAAGCCTGCTCGAAACGGCACAGGTCGAAATTCGCGAGCCCGCGCAGATGGAAGAACAGCGCCGGATCGGCCGATCGCTCCGCGCCGTCCAGCACTTCGAGCGCGCGGACCGGATCGCCCTCTTCGATCGAGATCGCGGCGTCCACGATACGCACGTCCGGATGCTTCATGCGCACGCGGAATCGAACGCGCAATTCCTGGCGGGCGCCCTCGGCTCCGCCCTCGTCGAGCAGATCCCAGATCTTCGCGATCTCCGTCCAGTCGGTTTCGGTCAGCGTCTCGTAGTGCACGCGCTCTCCGCGATGAAATTGGGATCGCGCCGCCATCGGCGCGGCCAGAGACTATCCCGCGGGTTGCGGAACCGCCAGCCCGCGCGGCCGGCCGGAGTGAACGCTCGCCCGACGAGTTTGGCGGGGGAGTCACGGCCATGGACGGGGCCAGTGTCAACGATTCGCAACTTCGATTCGCTCGGCCGCCATGGGGAGGCCCGGTTCTTGACGCTGTTCCGATGCGCCCCGTACACTCGCTGAAGTTCGAATCGCACCCCACCCGCATGACACGGAGAAGCATTTCATGAGGTCACTCGCGTCACGAATTCTGGCGGCAGCGGTTCTCGCCGTGGTGAGCTGCATGATGCTCGTCGCCGCGACCACCCCCAGAATCCTGCAGCCCGACAAGCTGATCATCCTCTCGACGACGGACGTCAAGGGGAAGACCAGCCCGTGTGGCTGACACACGCCCAAGGGGGGCCTGGCCCGGCGGGCCAGTTTCGCTGACAGCGTGAATGCCCAGTACGGCCAGGTGCTCCTGGTCGATGCGGGTGGATACTTTCCCGAGGTTGCCAATCAGCACGACGTCGCGTGGTTCATGATGGACGCGATGAAGCTGCTCGGCACCGACGCCGTGGGCGTGGGCGAGCGCGACCTCAAGTACGGGCTGGCGTGGCTCAAGTCGCAGCAGAAGCGCACCGGTCTCAACCTCACCTGTGCCAATCTGCTCGACAAGAAGACGGGCAAGGCGGTCTTCGAGTCGTACACGATCAAGAAGGTCGGCAACGTCAAGGTCGGCATCTTCGGCCTGATCAGCGACAAGGTCGATCTCGGACCCGCGCGCGATTCGCTCGTGGCCCAGGATCCGATGGTCGCCGCGAAGAAGGCGATTGCCGAACTTCGCAAGGGCGGAGCGACCGTGATCGTCCTGCTGTCGCAGCTCGGCAAGGTCGAGAGCGAGGATCTGGTGACGGCGGTGACAGGCGTGGACGCCGTGATCACGGGCCGCAACATCCCGCTGATCCAGAAGGGCCGCCTGATCAAGAACACGGTCGTCGCCTACGGCGGCGAGCAGGGTCAGTACATGGGCCGCACGATGTTCACCATCGATGCCAAGGGCAAGCCGCTGGCGGGCGAGAACGACATGTTCATCCTGAGCCCCGAGGTCGGCGAGAAACCCGAAGTGCTGGCGCTGGTCAAGAGCTTCGAGGACGCGTTCAACGAGAAGATGCGCAAGTCGCAGATGGAGCAGGACGCGCAGAAGCAGATCAAGAACGAGGACAATCCCGAGCGCTTTCTCGGCGCCGAGTTGTGCATGCGATGCCACACCGAAGAGGGCGAGCAGTGGAAGACGACCTCGCACTCGGTCGCATGGTCCACGCTCGTGAACGCCAAGAAGGACGCGACGCCCGAGTGCATCGGATGCCATTCGGTCGGCTATCAGAAGCCGGGTGGATTCATGAGCCAGACGGCGACGCCGCACCTCTCGAACGTCCAGTGCGAGAACTGCCACGGGATCGGCACGCAGCACGAGGCATTCGCGACCGCTCCGCACCGGGTCACCGAGCAGGTGTGCATCACCTGTCACCAGGGCGAGAACGATCCCGAGTGGAACTGGGAGAAGAAGCTGCCCAAGATCGCCCACAGCAATTTCTCGGGTGAGACGATCAAGAACAAGAAGAACAAGATGGGCAGCGAGACCGGCATGATGAAGGGTGGCGGCTCGCACTAGTTCGTTCCGGCATCGATGTGTTCCGCAGCCCCCGGCGCCCGCCGGGGGCTGTTGCACTTTCGGAGCGGGCACCTGCTTCTTGACGCATGCCCGGCGTGCCGACTACGTTCCCGGTTCGGCCCAGAGCATGCGGCCTCGTTGCGCGCGCCCATCGCGCGCCCGAGGCGCGCCGGCCACCCCACCTCGCCCCCACTTTCCGTCAGGAGCAGCCGCAGTGACCAACGCCCTCGAGGGTGTCCGGTATCACGAGAACATCCTTCAGACGGTCGGCAATACCCCGCTCGTGCGCCTGCGCAAAGTCGCGGCCCACAGCCCGTGCCCGGTGCTCGCGAAGGTCGAATACTTCAATCCCGGTGGCAGCGTGAAGGACCGGATCGGCGTCGCGATGGTCGATGCCGCGGTGGCCGAGGGCAAGCTCAAGCCGGGTGGCACGATCGTCGAGTGCACCTCGGGCAATACCGGGCTCGGACTCGCGATGGTGGCGGCGGTGCGCGGTTATCACGCGGTGTTCTGCATGCCCGACAAGGTCTCGAGCGAGAAGGTCTACCTGCTCAAGGCGTTCGGGGCCGAGGTGCTGCTGAGCCCGACCGCGGTGGCGCCGGAGTCGCCCGAGTCCTACTACTCGGTCGCCAAGCGCATCGAACGCGAGCGCCCGGGGGCGGTGCTGATGAACCAGTACCACAACCCCGCGAACCCGCAGGCGCACTACGTGAGCACCGGCCCTGAGTTGTGGGAGCAGACCGCCGGCAAGATCACGTGCTTCGTGGCCGGGATGGGCACGGGCGGAACGATCACGGGCACCGCGCGCTATCTCAAGGAGAAGAACCAGAAGGTCCAGGTCGTGGGAGCGGATCCGATCGGCTCGATCCTGCGTCATTACCACGAGACCGGAAAGATGTCCGAGGCTCACACCTACAAGATCGAGGGCGTGGGCGAGGATTTCATCCCTTCGGTGTTCGACTTCTCGCTCATCGACAAAGTGCTGTCGTGCTCCGATCGCAATGGCCTCAACATGGCGCGCCGGCTCGCGCGCGAGGAGGCGATCTTCACCGGAGGTTCCGGTGGCATGGCGGTGTGGGTCGCGATCGAGTACGCAAAGACCCTGAGCGCCAACGACCTGATGGTCGTGCTGCTGCCCGACACCGGCGAGCGCTATCTGTCCAAGGTGCACAGCGACGAGTGGATGCGCGACAACCACCTGCTGGATCCGGGCGCCTCCTCGGCGGGACAGGTGGTCGATGCCAAGTCGCGCAAGGTTCCGCAGCTGCTCTCGGTCAGCTCCGGTGCCCCGCTCAAGGCGGCGTTGCAGCTGATCCAGCAGCATGGCATCAGCCAGATCCCGGTCATGCGCGGAAACGACGTGATCGGCACGCTCGAGGAGAGTGAAATTCTTAAAGCCGCGATGTCGAATCCCGCGGCAATCGACCGGCCGGTGGATGCGATGATGAAGGAGCCGCTCGCAATCGTGAGCGCCGATGAGCACGCCGAGCAGATCACGAAGCTCCTGGTGCGCGACCCCGCGGTGCTGGTGCAGCGCGATGGCGCGATCATCGGGATCCTCACGCGCTACGACATGCTGCAGTTCATCGCGGGAGGCGAGTGATGGGCGATCAGTCGCTGACCCGCGAATCCGGTTTCAGCACGCGCGCGATTCACGCGGGCCAATCGCCCGATCCGACGACGGGAGCGGTGACGACGCCGATCTATCAGACGTCGACGTACGCGCAGGAAGCGCTCGGCAAGCACAAAGGCTTCGAGTACGCGCGCACCCACAACGCCACGCGCTTCGCGCTCGAGAACAATCTCGCCTCGCTCGAAGGCGGCAGTCACGGCTTCTGCTTCGCCTCGGGCCTCGCGGCCACGACCACGCTGATGCACACGCTGTCGGCGGGCGACCACGTGATCGCGGGCGACAACCTCTACGGCGGGACCTTCCGGCTGTTCGAGCGCGTGTTCCGGCGTTTCGGCCTGACCTTCACCTACGTCGGCGGGGGCGACCTCGATGAGATCGAGCGCGCGTTCCAGCCCACGACGAAGTTCGTGTTTGTCGAGACCCCGACCAATCCGATGATGCGCCTGGTAGATCTCGCGGCGACCAGCGAGATCGCCCATCGCCATGGTGCCCGGGTCGTGGTGGACAACACGTTCATGACGCCCTATTTCCAGCGCCCGCTCGAGCTGGGCTGCGATGTCGTGCTGCATTCGGTGACCAAGTATCTGAACGGGCACAGTGACATGGTCGGGGGGGCTCTGATCACGAGTCACGAAGACCTGGCGGAGTCGTTGCGCTTCCTGCAAAACGCCGCGGGCGCCGTTCCCGGGCCGATGGACTGCTGGCTTGCGCTGCGCGGCACCAAGACGCTGGCCGTGCGCATGGAGCGGCACAACGCCAACGCGATCGCACTCGCCCGCTCACTGGCGGCTCATGCGCGGGTTTCGGCAGTGTTCTATCCCGGGCTCGAGAGCCATCCGCAGCACGAACTCGCGAAGCGTCAGGCGAGCGGCTTCGGAGGCATGATCTCGTTCGTCCCGGGCGACGGTTCGCTCGAGGCCGGCCGCCGCGTGTTCGATCGATTCAAGCTGTTCACCCGTGCCGAGAGTCTCGGAGGCGTGGAGAGCCTGGTGTGCCACCCGTCCTCGATGACCCACGCCTCGGTTCCGCGGGATGCGCGGCTCGCGATGGGGTTTGCGGACGGACTGTTGCGGCTCTCGGTGGGGATCGAGGATCTCGACGACCTGCGCGCCGACCTCGCGGCCGCGTTGCACGGCCTCTGAGCCGAGCAGCGTCATCTCGCGAAAGGAGTTATCCGCCGGCGGTCGATTTTGGAGCCGGTCCAATATTCAGTTGACAGGAAGGGGCGCGATCCCTACCTTTCGCGCGTTTCGGCCCGATGGGTCCGTGGGCGATTTCCCCCGGACGCACCTGCGCCGCTAGCATGCACGACAGCCTGGATGCACACGAGCGCATGGAAGCTGCCTGGCCTTGGACACCGCCCCAGCGTGGTGTCCTTGCTTTTGATGATCGAACGAAATTGAACGGGCCGTGGCCGACCTCGGGTTGGCGCGGCGAGTCCGAGAGGAGGTGAAATGAACCTAATGCGGAAGAACTTCGCGCTTGCAATGGTTGCGCTTCTGTCGCTCACGATGGCACTGGCTGCGGTCAGCTGCGGACAGAAGACTGTCGAGGAGACGCCTGCCACCACGACGGAGACGGTGCCTCCGGCCGACAACATGATGGTGGATTCCACCATGATGGACAGCACGGCCATGGCGGATACGACCATGCAGCACTGATCCGAGTCCATGACTCGGTTCCAACGGGAGGGGAGAATCCATTGCGGAGACTCCCCTCTTCTGTTTGTCCGCCGGCTCCGAAACCCCGTCGCCGACGAAACTTCCGCGGGGAGCCCTCCGTAAAGGCTTGCACGAGGAGGAGGTTCCCGTGAGGCACATGAGAAACGCAGCACCCATACTGCTAATGCTCCTGACCGTGGCAGTACCGGGTTCCGCCCGGTCGGAGTCGTGGCACGAGGAGAGCACCCGGTCGATCCCGGTCGCGGGCATCCGGTCCCTGAGAATCGAAAATGCCCGGGGCCAGGTGACCGTCTCACGCGCCAGCGGGTCCGAAATCCGCCTCAGCGCGCTCAAGGTCGTGCGGTCCAACGATGAGAAGTGGGCGAAACGCGTGTCGGCCGAGACGCGCGTGACCGCCGAGAACCGCGGCGGCGAATACACGGTGCGCGTGATGTACCCGCAGCGCCAGACCGTCAAGATCCGCTTCTGGGACCTGTTCTCCGACTTCGAGCTGCCGCGGGTCGAGATCCGGCTCGCGATCGATGTCCCCGACGGGATTCCGGTCACGCTCAAGTCGACGAGCGGCGATCTCACCTCGACCGGAATCCAGAGCCCGCAGCTGATCGAGTCCACCAGCGGTGACCTGTCGGTGACCGACGCCCGCGCGGTGCGCGCGAACACGACCAGCGGAGACGTGCACCTCGTCGAATGTGGTGCGGCTTCGGTGCGTACCGTGAGCGGCGATCTGGTCGCCGACCGGATGCGGGGAGCGCTCTTGGCATCGACGACCAGCGGCAACGTGCGGGTCAAGGAATCGGCCGACAGCCTGAGAGTCTCGACCACCAGCGGCGACATCATCGTCGACTCGGCACTGCGCGGGATTGACGTCGCGACGGCCAGCGGTGAGGTGTCGATCGGCAAGGCTTCCGGACAGATCACGATCGAGAGCGCGAGCGGTGACGTATCGGTGGGACTTCAGTCGCCGATCCGCCGATCGCAGATCGAGACCACAAACGGCACGGTCGATCTCAAGCTCGTGGGAACGGTCGCCTGTGTCCTCGATCTCGAAACCTCGAACGGCGAGATTCAGATCGACGTTCCGCTCGACGTCCAGAACGTGACCCGTCACCAACTCAGGGCGGTCGTGCGCAAGGGCACGGCTCCCGTCAACGTCCGCACGGCATCCGGTGATATCAGCATCTCGGAGGGAGCACGATGAACTCGAAATCCAGGCTGCTCGTCCTGCTCCTGCTCGTGGTCGCAGTCGGGCTCGTGGCGACGGGAGCACGCAACGCATGTAGAGATCGTTCGGAGATCGCCGCAGGGACGCACGGGGTCCGTGACGCGATCCAGAGTACCCGCGAGGAGTCGCGCGCGGTTCGCGCGGCACTGCGTTCCGTGGCGGCAATTGCGCGGTCGGGTGCGGCGAGCGTCGAAGCGCAGGAAGTGCTCGACTTCAAGCCGGTGCCGGCGGAGAGCCTGTCCGAGTTCGAGCAGCGCCGCGCGCGCAACGCCGCGCGCCGCGCGTCCGGCACGGCGCCCGCGGTTCCCGAGCCGCCGGCCGAGCCGGAAATCACGGACATCTCCGAGCCGGTGCCGCCGGCAGAGCCGATCGCACCTTCCGCGCCCGGCAAGTCCGGCAACATCACGCGGCTCGGATCGGACATCGAGATCGAGGCGGACCAGGTCGTGGTCGGTGACGTCGTGGCCCTCGGTGGCGACGTCACGATCGCCGGGCACGTCGAAGGCGATGTCGCCGCCATGGGCGGTGACGTGTTCCTCAAGTCGACCGCGCGCATCGACGGCGACGTCGTGTGCATGGGCGGACGTCTCAGCGAGGAAGACGGCGCCAAGGTCGGCGGACAGCGGGTGAGTGGCCTCGCCGCGCGCCGCCATCCACTCGTGATCGACAACGGCAAGATTCCGGTCGACGATGGCGAGAGTGTTCCCCGTCGTCACCGCGACCGGCGCGGCAAGGACGCTTCGGGCTCTATCGTGTGGCTTTTGATCGTGCTCGGCTTGGCGTGGGCGTTCACGCGGCTCGGACCCGGACGCACCACGGCCGCGGTCGCCACGCTGCGCGCGGCTCCGGGACTATCGCTCGGAGTCGGGGCGCTGATCTTCGCGCTCATCATTCCATCGATCGTCGCACTCGCTCTGGTGGTCGCGATCCTGTGCATCACGATCATCGGCATTCCATTCGCGCTTGCTGCCCTGCTCGCCTACTTCCTGTTCCTCGCACTGATCTGGTGCTGGGGCTTCGTGGTCGCCGCGGTCGTGATCGGCGAGATCGTACTGGGCAGGCTCGCCTCGTCGTCGGCCGTGCCGCCCGGCGGAATCGTGGTCGAGAAGCCGGCGCCGACGCTGACCCGCAAGGCTCTGGCCGGAGCGCTGGTGCTGGGCGGCGCCGATGTGGTCGGCGAGATCATGCAACTCGGCCCGTTGCACGGGCTCGGCACGTTCATCTCGGTGGTCGCGTTCATCACCGGTGTCGTCGCGCTGACGTTCGGCGCCGGGGCGTGGATGCGCACCGAGATCAAGGCGGGAACGCTCGCGCGCTGGTGGCGTGGGAATCAGTGGGGACGCAACACGCCTGCTCCCGCACCGGCGGGTGGGGCCGTGCCGTTCGCGCCCGCACCGTATGTTCCGCCGGCACCGCCTTCGCACATGCCTCCGTCACCGCCGCCGCCGTCGCCTCCGTCGTCGTTCGCGCCGCCGAACGATCCGGGAGCTCCGCCGCCTTCGGCACCGGTGGGCTGATCGCTCGTCGCAGCACGGATGTGAAGTGAAAGGGCCGCGTGGTCGAATCCCAGGATTCGCCACGCGGCCCTTCGATTTGATGGCTGTCGCGGCGGCGCGCGTTTCCGGCACGCCGAGCATGCAGTACGATCCCGCCGCTTTTGCGTTCATTGCGCCGGAGGTGTCCGATCGGCAAGTCGCTCGTCCTGCTGTGCCTGCTGCTCTATGTCGATGCCGCCACGCTCGCGTTCGCGACCACGGCATTGCTGCTCGTCTATGGCCGCTTCCATGAACCCTGGAAGATCGCGGTGTTCGGCGGCTTCGCCAGTGCGCTCGGCAGTGCCACGCAGTTGCTGCTGCTGCGATGGCTGCTCGCGAGCAATCAGCCGTGGATGCGCCGCTTCACGCCGTCGCGCGTGAAGATCGAAGAGGCGCTCAAGCAATTCCCATCGGCGTCGTTCCTGGCGCTGACGGTCGCGCGCGCGACGCCGCTGCCGGATGCGCCGCTCAAGCTGGTCGCGGCGACCATCGGCTATCCGATCGGACTCTATGGCCTCGCGACGTTCCTCGGCTCCATGCCTTACTACTATGTGCTCGCGCTCATCGGCCGGAAGTTCGAGGTTCCGATCTGGATCATCGTCGGCGCCTTCGCGCTGATCGGCGTGGGAATCGGCGTCGATGCGCTGCGCCGCAAGCTGCGCAAACGGAGTGCTGCCACGTGACCGCGCGCGCGGCGCGATCGAAATCTCGAAAGCCGGTCTCCCGGCTGGCGGCCGCGGGCATCGACACCGGTGGAACGTTCACCGACTTCGTGGGATTCGCGGACGGGCGTCTGGTCACACTCAAGCTGCCGTCGACTCCGGACGCGCCTGACCGCGCGGTGCTCCAAGGTCTCGAACGCCTCGGGGCAACTCGTGCCTCGCGCGTGCGGCATGGCTCGACGGTCGCGACCAACGCGTTGCTCGAGCGCAAAGGCGCGCGCGTCACGTTCGTCACCACGGCGGGCTTCGAAGATCTGCTCGCGATCGGCCGGCAGGACCGCCCCGACATCTACGCGCTCGCACCACGGCGCCCGGAGCCGCTGGTGCCTGCGAATCGATGTGTCGGTGTCCGCGAGCGCACCGGACCCCGTGGAGAGCCGTGGCAGAAGCTGACGCCGGCCGAGATCGCGCGCGTGCGACGCGCCGTGGCCGCCACCCGGCCGGAGGCGATCGCGATCGGCTTGTTGCACTCCTACGCCGATCCCGCGAACGAACGCGCGCTCGAGCGCGCGCTTCGCGGGCTTGGAGTTCCCATCACACGCTCTTCCGATCTGTGTCCCGAAGTTCGCGAGTACGAACGTTTCGTGACCACGGTCGCGAACGCGTTCCTGGTTCCGCGCGTCGCCACTTATCTCGGAGCGCTCGCGAACCGTGCGGGCCGTGGTCTCGAGATCGTGCTGTCGCATGGCGGCACGGCACCCGTCAGGCGTGCCGCGCGTGAACCCGCGCGCCAGCTTCTGTCCGGTCCGGCCGCGGGCGTGAGCGCGGCGCACTCCGCCGCGCGCGACGCAGGGTTTCGCACCGCGCTCACACTCGACGTCGGCGGCACCTCGACCGACTGCGCGTATCTCGACGGCGGCCTTCCGCGACGTCGCGCGCGGGAGATCGCCGGGATTCCGATTCAGCTTCCGATGCTCGACGTGCATACGGTCGGCGCCGGTGGTGGTTCGATCGCGCGGGTCGATGCCGGCGGACTGCTCCATGTCGGGCCCGAGAGCGCGGGGTCGGTTCCCGGGCCCGCGTGCTACGGGCGCGGCGGTCCGCCCACCGTGACCGACGCGCTCGTCGTGCTCGGCCGGATTCCGGGGGAGGCGCTTGCGGGCGGGACGTTTCCGATCGATCGCGCCGCCGCGCAACGCGCGATCGACGGGCTGACGCGGGCGCTCGGGGCCCGCAACGCGATGCGCGCGGCCGAAGGCGTGGTGGCGCTCGCCGAATCACACATGGCGGCCGCGTTGCGGCGCGTGTCGGTCGAACGCGGTCATGATCCGCGGGGCGCGGCACTCGTGAGCTTCGGCGGAGCGGGTGGACTGTTCGCGTGCGGGCTTGCCGAAACGCTCGGTTGCGCGGTGCTGTTTCCGCTGCACGCGGGCGTGCTCTCGGCGCTCGGCGCGCTCGGCGGAGGTTCGCGGCGCGAGCGGAGCCGCTCGGTGTTGCTCGATGCGGGCGATCCGCGCGCGATCGCCCGCGCATTGCGCGCGCTCGAGTCGGAGGTGCGCGGCGAGTTCGCGCCCCGCGAACGTGGCGGGCTCAAGATGGAATACCGGGCCGAAGCACGCTATCGAGGGCAGGCGCACGAGCTGTCGGTCGATGCGCGCGGCGATCTCGCGCAGCGCTTCCATGCCGAGCATCACCGGCGCTACGGATACGACGTCCGCACCGCCGCCGTCGAAGTCGTGACGCTCGAAGTGCGCGCATCCTTGCCCGGAGAATCGATGCCACGGCCTGCACGTGTTGGCACGCGCGGAGCAACGCGGCACGAGCCGAAGGTCGCGGTGCATCACGGCGGCCGCAAGCTCGCGACGCCCGTGTGGCGCATGGAGGCGCTCGGCGCCAGCTTCACTGCGCGAGGCCCGGCGCTCGTGCTCGAGGCCGGTGCGACCCTGTGGGTGGCCCCGGGCTGGACCGCGCGCCGCCACGCGCGCGGCGCGCTCGTGCTCACGCGCGGCGCGTCGTGATGACCGCGCGCTTCGATGGCGCCACACTCGCGCTCCATCAAAGCCTGTTCGCCGCTGCCGCGGAGGAGATGGGCACCGCACTCATGCGCGCCGCGCACTCGCCGAACATCACCGAGCGCCTCGACCACTCGTGCGCGATCTTCGACGGTTGCGGCCGCCTGATCGCTCAGGCCGCGCATATTCCGGTGCATCTCGGCAGCATGCCGCGCGCGGTCGAAGTCGTGCTCGAGCGTTGTGTGCTCGCCGCCGGCGACGTCGTGATGCTCAACGATCCGTTTGCCGGGGGCACGCACCTGCCCGATGTGACGCTGGTGTCGCCGGTGTACGCGGGGCGGCGGCGATCGCATGCCCCTGACTTCCTGGTCGCGAGCCGCGCCCATCACGCCGACATCGGGGGTGCCGCCCCCGGCTCGATGCCGCTCGCGCGCGAAGTCTACGAAGAAGGCTTTCGCATTCCGCCCGTGCATCTCATGCGCAAAGGAATCGTCGTCGAGGACGTGCTGGAACTGATGCTCGCGAACGTTCGCACGCCGCGCGAGCGTCGCGCGGATCTGTTCGCGCAACTTGCCGCACAGCACACCGGCGAGCGGCGGCTGGTGGAGATGGCTCACGCGCATGGCCTGCAAACATTGCAGCGCGCCGCGGCCGCGTTGATGGACTACGCCGAGCGCTGCGTGCGCGATGCGCTGCGCGCGCTGCCGCGCGGCGCGTTCACGTTCGAAGACGCACTCGACGACGATGGTCTCGGCAACGGCCCGATCCCGATCCGCGTGCGGTTAACGCTCGGAGGTGACCGCGCGCGGGTCGACTTCACCGGATCGAGTCCGCAGACAGCGGGCCCGGTGAACGCGGCGGAAGCCGTCACCCGTGCCGCGTCCACATACGCGATGCGCTGCGTGCTGGGCGGAGATTTCCCGATCAACCACGGGTCGCTCGCGCGCATCGAGGTCGTCGCACCGCCGGGCACGGTCGTTAATCCGCTGCCACCCGCCGCCGTCGCGGCCGGCAATGTCGAAACCTCGCAGCGCATCGTCGATGTCGTGCTCGGCGCGCTCGCGCGCGCGCTGCCACACCGCGTGCCCGCGGCCAGCAGCGGCACCATGAACAACCTGCTGATCGGCGGACGCGATCCGCGCTCCGGCCAGCCGTTCGCGTACTACGAAACGCTTGGCGGCGGACATGGCGCGGGGCCGGGGTGGGATGGCGCTTCAGCGATGCAGGCGCACATGACCAACACGCGCAACACGCCGGTCGAAAGTCTCGAGCATGCGTATCCGCTGCGCGTGGTCGAGACACGCGTGCGCCGGGGCAGCGGTGGCGCAGGGAAGCATCGCGGCGGCGATGGCATCGTGCGCTCGATCGAGTTGCGCGCTCCGGCGCGTGTCACCGTGATCTCCGATCGCAGGCGCCGTGGACCTTACGGTCTCGCCGGTGGCGCGCCGGGGGAGGCGGGCGAGAACCGCGTGCGCGAACGTCCAGGGACGGCCGCCCGACGGATGCCGGGCAAGTTCCTCGTTGACCTGCCGGCGGGTGCGGTGATAACGCTGGCGAGCCCCGGTGGTGGGGGGCACGGACGCCGTGGGCTTGAAGCGGGAACTCCCGATTCCGGCACACGCCGCCCGCGCGCGCGAGTTTCGGTCAGGCGACGCGGACGCCTTCCGGATTCTGACACCTGATTCAGCCGCATCCGCATTGTGTGGTCCGCAACGAATTCCGGGAGGTTCCATGCGCCGTCTCGTCCGCGTGTTTCCGCTGCTGCTCCTCATCCTCTCGCTCGGCTCGCTGTTGGTCGCGAAACGCGCCCAGACCACGCCGCTGTGGGCGGCGCGCACCGGAAATCTGTGCGGGCAGTGCCACTTCGATCCGAACGGCGGCGGCCCGCGCAACGACTACGGCTTCATGTTCGCGCGCAACCGGCACAGCATCGAACCCGAGGGCGAAACGAGTCCGTGGAAGGATCTTGATCTCACGAACAAGATCGGGGACCGCATGCCGGTCTACATCGGTCTCAACCAGCGCTTCATGCTGCTCACGAACACGTCCACCCAGTCGGATTCGCTCGACCGGTTCGGATTCTTCGCGATGGAGAACTCGATCCATCTGACTTTCCAGCCGCACGACAAGCTGACGCTCGTGTACAGCCGCGACGCGTTCAGCAGCGGAGCAGGCGGGGGTGTCGATCAGAAGGAAGCGTTCGGCAAGATCGGGCTCCCCGGCGCCGCCTATCTCAAGATCGGCCGCTTTCGCAATCCGTTCGGACTGCGACTCGACGATCACACCGTCTCGACGCGCAACGGCTACCTCGACTTCAGCGGGGGCGAACGGTTCCTGCCTTACGATCCGCGCGATCCGGACATGGGCGTCGAAGTCGGTGGAGAGCGCGGTCCATTGTATGGTCGGCTCGCTTTGACCAATGGGCCCGCCAACCTGTTCAACGGTGGATTCGCCGAGACCAAGTCGGTGAAGCTGGGCTACCACAACAGCCACTATCAGGGCGGGTTTTCGTTCTACGACGCCTACCTCAAGCGGCCTGCGCTCGGACTCAAGCGCTCGACCCGCTGGGGTTACTACGGTCTCGGCAATTATGGCCGGTTCTCGGTCATCGGCGAGATAGCCGCAGGCACCGACGAAGCTCCATCAGTGGTTCCCGGGTTCGTCACCGGCGCCAAGACGAATCTACTCGCGGGCTTCGGCGAGATCGACTACGCCGCGGGGCGCACGGTCAATTTTCGCCTTCGCTACGACTACCTGAATCCCGATCGCAGCAGCAGCGACGCGCTGCGCTCGGCGAACCAGCACCAGCGATACGCGATCGAAGGCGAATGGGTGCCCGTGCCGTTCGCCGAACTGCGCTGGGTCGTGCGGCGCATTGATCACGACGACGAAGCTGCCTACGGCTTCGAGGACGAGACGCAGTTCTACACGCAGGCGCACTTCTCATACTGAGTTAGCTTGGCAGCGAGGTCGTTCTCAGGGTGCGCGGCCGAGGGGCGGCGGGAGCGAGCGGTGACCGCTCCGCGCCGCCCGCTGCGCGCGACTTCCTGTCGCGCTCCGCTCCCCCGACTCTGTCGGCAGCCATCCCTGGCTGCC
>JANLWX010000067.1:0-45258 GCA_031364845.1 Candidatus Eiseniibacteriota bacterium | reverse complement strand
ACGATCAGGATACGTCCGGAAGTCCCGCGTCGGCCAAACATAATTCCAGCGCAGCGCCGGATAGTAGCCGCCACCGATGTAGAAACCCGCGCCGAGGCTGCCGCCGTGCTCCTGCTCGCCGTCCTCCCACAGCCACGCGGCATCCGCGAACACGGCACCGCCGATCAACGGCAGCTGCCACGGGGCCGGGACCGCGAGCGTGAGGCCGCGGATCAGCGGAAACCGGATCTCCTCCTGCAGCAGCACCGTGTGATGGCCGGAGAAGTCGCGGCGCTCCCATCCGCGCAGCGCGTAGCGGCCCCCCAGATAGAAGCGCTGGGCGTCTTTACCCCCACTCGATTGACCCTGCACGCGAGCGGCCGACACGACGTACGGGATCGGCATCGCGTACTGGCGCAGTTCGGCGCGCAGCGTGGTGAAGTCGCCGGTCCCGGTCGTGAGGTCGCGGGTGAAGCCGGCCGACAGCAGCGCGCGGGTGCCGCCGCTCGGTCCCATCCAGGTCCAGCGCGCGTTGTCGTGAACCAGCGACAGGAAGTTCGAGAGCAGATCGACGTCGCGTAGCTCGCCGTTGCGCAGCAGATGATTGCTCGAGTGGCGGATCAGCACCGATGCCTCGAGCCGGTCGAACTTGTTGTACGGATAAATCACGAGCCCCTGCACCCCGGCGCGCGGCTCGCGGCGGACCTCGTCGAGGTCGGCGTCGAACACTTCGGTCAACCGGAAGCCGCCCACACCCCAGTTCAGCCTCCGCGCGCGATTGATGTAGGTGAGCGCGCCCTGGAATCCTGCCCAGAAGTTGCCGAAGCGCTCGGAGTCGTTGCCGACGTAGAGAAAGATCTGCTCGTTGCCGAGGATGTCCGACAGCGCGATCTGTCCGCCGGGATCCGCGCCCCCGAGCGCCGGGTCGTAGGACACCGCACTCTGCACCAGATCAAAGCCGATGCGGCGCTGGTAGCTCAGCGCCGGCGGCGCGAACGCGGTACTGGGCAAGTACTCCGCGCGGATCGGCGAGGTCTCGGGTTCCGCGGGCAGCGAATCCGGATTCACGCGGATGCGGTAGGTCTGGAATCGGACCTGATGCTGGGCGGTGAACAGCAGCGCGCGACCGTCGGCGAGCCACTCGGGATCCGACGCCGGACCCTGCAGCCGCGTGACGCGCCGGGCTTCGTGCGATGGCTCGGCCGATCGCAGCCACAGGTCGCTGGTGCCGCCGCGCGTCGAGCGGTAGGCGATCCAGCGCCCGTCCGGCGAATACACCGGCTGGCGGTCGTCGCCCGAGCCGGGACGGCTCACCTCTTCGAGTGCTCCGTCGGCGAGCGCGATGCGGTAGAGCGAATACCGCCCGGCGCGATCGCCGCGGTCCGAGGCGAACACGACATGGCGGCCGTCGGGTGCCACGTCGGGCTCGAGATCGTCGTAGTCGTCGTTGGTGAGCCGGTCGAGCTTGACCGGCCCATCTCCCCAGCGCGCGCGATAGAGATCGCTGCGCCCGCTGTAGTCCTGTGCCGAGAACACCGCGGCCGAATCGCCGGGCACCAATGCCGGATTGTGGAACGAGACGAGATTCGGGAAGTGGAAGCGGCGCACCACGCGGTGGCGGCGCGAATCCACCAGCACCAGCGCATCGCGGCTGCCTTCTTTGGACGACAGCGCGATCAGTCCCGAGGGCGAAGTGTCGGGCCGGTTCTGGAACAGATGGAACGACTCGAACGACGGCGACTGCCCGCCGCGCAGGATGCGCGTGGCGCGGCGCTTTCCGTCATTGCCGGGCTCGCTCACCATCAGATCGACGGCACCCTCGGTCGCCGAGAAATAGCAGAAGCGCACGAGCGAATCGGTGGTGGAGTCCGACGGCAGCGCGCGCGGGCCGAGGTTGTACGGCCCGTGAAGCGTGAGCTTCGTCGCGACCTCCGCGGGCGTGGTCGCGACCGCGACCACCGGGTAGAAACGCCGGCGCACCGAGGCGAACCATTCGTCGTCGACCTGCTGGATCGACATGCCGTAGGTGATGCGGAAGCTGGTCTCGAAGTCCTCTGCGCGATGCCAGTTGTCGAGCAGGTCGAAGATCTTCGCCTCGCCGAAACGCTCGGCGAGGTACAGGAGAAACGCCTGGCCCTCTTTGTACATGAGCACCGTGCCGATGATCGCATCGCTGCGCGTGAGCGGTGTGGCCTCACCCGACAGCACCGCGTCGCGCAGCAGACCTTCGGCATCAGCGTCCCAAGACGTGCCGCAGAATTCGGCGAGTCCTTCGATGAACCACAGTGGCGGCAGGTAGCTCTGGGTGCGCCGGTGTTCCCGCATCACGCGCGAGATCTTCTCGAGCATGTAGGCGTGCGTCAGCTCGTGGCGCGTGACCCAGCGCAGGCGATGCCACGAGCCCGTGTGCGGGAGCAGCACGCGGCCTTTGATCAGTTCGGTGAGGCCGCCCGTGCCTTCCGAGATCAGTCCGGGCGTGGCGTTGGTCTGCTGGAACAGGTAGTGCGCGGAATAGAGCAGGAACGGAATCTTGCGCTTGGGCGGCAGCCGGAAGCGCTCGTCGAACTCCACGCATACACTCTCGGCGAACACCACGAGATGGCGCGCGAGGCTCTCTTCCTCGGTGTGGAAGTGGAGCCGCAGGTGGCGGGTCTCGAGCACCGACCAGTCGAGCGGCTCGTACTGCACTTTGTTCTTGCCGAACACCTGTGCCGCTGCGGGCGAAGCGGCGGCCATGGCGCACAGCAACAGCGCGGCCGCGGCCCACGGGCGCACGGTCATGGGAGCTCCGTCAGGGGGAAGAGTAGGGCGTCTACGGGCGGCCCCCGGTCAACAGATCCTCGAGATGATACCGGCCCGGCGGGGCATTGGCCACGAATCTCGCCGCCGCGAGCACGCCGTGCGCGAACGCCGAGCGGTCCTGGGCGACGTGGCGCAACTCGAGCCATTCGCCCTCGCCGGCGAGCACGATTTCGTGATCGCCCACGAGCGATCCGCCGCGCAGCGCATGCAGGCCGATCTCCTCGCGCACGCGCTCGCCGGTGCGGCCTTCACGGCCGTGGCGGAATGCGCTCTCGCTCAGTCCGCGAATCGTCGCGACATCGTGCGCGAGCGTGAGCGCGGTGCCCGAAGGCGCGTCGACCTTACGCCGGTGGTGACGCTCGACGATCTCCACGTCCCAGTCGGCGGGCAGCGATGCGAGTGCGGCCGCGAGCGCGCGGCGCAGTGCGAGCACGCCGAGGCTGAAGTTCGACGCGCGCAATACCGGTACTTGAAGCGCAAGCCGATCGAGCTGCGCTTCGCCTTCGGCGCCGAGCCCGGTGGTGCCCGACACCAGTGCCGCGCTGCGCTCGGCGCACAGCCGGCACGCGGCGGCGGAGCCTTCGGGACTGCTGAAGTCGATGACGACATCGCCTCGAACGATGGGGTCGTTGGGATCGAGTCCTGTGGGATTGGCGACCGCCTCTCCCGTCGGCGAACGATCGAGCCGTGCCTTGATCCGCAGATCACCGGCCGCGAGTGCTGCGCGCTCGACCGCGGTGCCCATGCGGCCGGCGGATCCGAACAGGATCAGCGCGATCATGCTTCGTTCTGCCTCGGGCGCGGCACCGCGGCTCACCGCTTTGCCGTGGCCGACGCCGCGAGCGACATGCCGACCGCGTGCGCCGCAGACATGATCGCCTGCTCGCTCGAAGGCTCGACCGGGACCAGCGGCAGCCGCAGCTCGTTCGCCATCAGCTTCATCGCCGAGAGCAGATACTTGGCAGGCGCCGGATTCGACTCGACGAACATTGCCTTGAACAGCGGCAGCAGCTTCGCGTGCGCCGCCGCGGCCTCGGCCGTGCGTCCGGCGCACGCGTGATCGGTGAGAGCGCGCATCTCGCGCGGCGCGACGTTGCCGACCACCGAGATCACGCCCTTGGCCCCCACCGCGATCATCGGCACGGTCAGCGAATCGTCGCCGCACAGCACGGCGAAGCGCGTGCGCGCGACCAGCGCACTCACCTGATCGAGGCTGCCCGAGGCTTCCTTGATCGCGACCAGGTTCGGAATGTTACCGACCTGCTCGAACGTCTCGGGCATCGTGTTGGTCGCCGTGCGGCCGGGCACGTTGTAGAGCACAATCGGCAGCTTGGTGCTGGCGGCGATCGTCTTGAAGTGCGCGATCTGGCCCTTGGGCGTCGGCTTGTTGTAGTAGGGCGTCACGATCATCGCGCCGTCGAGACCGAGTTCCTCGGCGATCGCGGTCAGCACCACGCTGTCGGCGGTCGAGTTGGTGCCGGTGCCGGCGATCACGGGAATACGATGCTTCACGCGGTCGCGCACGAACGCCCACAGCGCGCGGCGCTCTTCGACCGTGCACGTTGCGGCTTCACCCGTCGAACCCGACACGACGAGCCCCTCGACGCCTCCGTCGATCATGAATTCGACGTGCTGCTCCACCGCCTCGAAGTCGATCTCGCCGCCTCGAAACGGCGTCACCATCGCCACCGACAGACCTTCGAACATCGCTCCTCCTTCGTGCACGCTCAGGCGTGCGTGACCGGACCGGGCACGATCGAGCCGTGCCCCGACCAGCTGCCGGTGAACACCACCACCGCCGGACCGGCGAGGCTTACGTCCCACCCTTCGGGAATTACCCGGAATGTCACCGTCAATTCGTCGCCTCCGGCGGTGTGCACCGTGACCGGTGAATCTGCCCCCGCCGCCGCTGCATCGAGCGCCGAGGCGATCGCACCGCTTCCGCACGCCAGCGTCTCACCTTCTACCCCGCGTTCCCAGGTGCGCATCGAGATTTCGGTTTCGGCGCGCCGGCCGGCGGCCGCCGCTTCCGGGTGGAACGGGGCGACGAAGTCCACATTGGCACCCTCCTCACCCAGCGCCGGGTGCCGCCTCAGCGCCGGTGCCCAGGCTTCGATCGGCACATCCGCGACCCGCTCGACCCGCGTGACGAAGTGCGGGACCCCGGCCCGGATCACGCGGCCCTCGAACGAACGTCCAGCCGCCTCCAACGTCATCGGGGTCCCGGGGCCGGCGATCACGCCCACGTGGACGTCGATCCGTTCGCCCGCGCGCTGCGCCCGCTGCATCCCCATCGCGGTGCGGAACCGCACGACGCCCTCGCGGCCGAGGCCGAGATCGAGCGCGCGCCGCGCGAGACAGCGCGCGCCATTGCCGCAGTAGTCGGCGATCCCGCCGTCGGCGTTGTGGTAGCGCATCAGGAAGTCCGCTTCGGCATCGCGCTCCAGCAGCAGCACGCCGTCGGCACCGATCCCGCGGCGCCGGTCGCACATGCGCCGGAACATCTCGGCGCGCTCGTCCGCGTCCGCAGGCAGGAATGGCTCGCGGTGGTCGATCACCACGAAGTCATTCGCCGCTCCGTGCATCTTGACGAACGGAAACGCAATCATGGGCCGCCCGTCTGCGGGCGCAGCGTCAGCACCACCGCGGTCACGCGGCCGGCGGGCTCCACCACGATCTCCATGCTGGCGCTCGCGCGCTCGCGCGGGCGCTGCCACGCGCGGTTCGCATCGAGATCGCGAAACGCGCGCACGTTCCAGGTTCCGACATCGAGACGCAGTTCGAAATTGCCTTCGCGATCGGCCTCGATCAGCACCTGCTTGGTCGTGTCGCTCGCGGACATCGCGATCACGTGCAACACGCCGGTGCTGTCGGCGATCGAGTCCACCACGGAACCCGCGACGAACCCGGGCGCGCGCGGATTGGTGACGCGCAGCAGCACGCCCGACGCGCGGGGTGCGGCGGCGGTCAGATCGAATGTGGTGTCGATTGCGGCGAGCACGTCTGACACCGGCTCGAGCGAACGGTTACCGTTCAAATCTACGAACGCCCACAGCCGGTAGCGTCCCGGTACTGCGAGGCCCGCGATTTCGAACGAGCCGTCGTCATCGGCGAGTCCGAGTCCGTCGAAGTCGCGCGCCGTGCTGTCGGGTGCGTGGCCGAGTCCGATGTTGTAGCACCACAGATACGTGCCGCCGGCCGGGAACCCGCGCGCACTGATCCGGCCCGAGATCGATCCCGGCGGGAACACGGCACCGGTGCTGAACACGACCGTCTTTCCGGTGCCGTACGTGTTGCCGTGGCGATCGCGCGCGGTACCCGACACGAACAAGGTGTACGTGCGGTCGCGCGCGAGCGAATCGGAGAACACGAGCGTGAACGACTTGCCCTTCCAGCGGCGCTGGCGGATCTCGACCGGCGGCGCGATCGACACCGCTTCGCCGGTCGAGCGCGGCTCCATGCCTTCGCTGAACGTCAGCGTCGGGCGCACATCGAGCGGCACGCTGGCACTGCCCGAATCTGGAAATGCCGATACGACACGCGGCGGATCGATGTCCGGCGGACCGCCGGAGGGCGATTCCTTCTTGGCGCAGCCGGCCGCGAGCGTGATCAGTGCTACGGCGCCGGCGAGTTGCGCCGCGCGCAAACGCCACGTGCCAGGCGGGTCGGCGTGCGGGGAACCCATCCCGCGCGCTGCGGACGGCGTGCGGTCGCTCACGCGCGCGGATGCGCCTGAGCGTAGGCCTTGCGCAGCCGCGCGCGCGACACGTGCGTGTAGATCTGCGTGGTGGCGAGCGAGGAGTGCCCGAGCAATTCCTGGATCGCGCGCAGATCGGCGCCGCGATCGAGCAGGTGGCTCGCGAACGAGTGACGCAGCGCGTGCGGTGTCACGCCGAGTCCCGCGGCGATGCCGGCGAGCCGGCGCGCGACGATGCGCTGGAACGTGCGCCCCGACAGCCGCTCACCGCGCGCGTTCGGAAACAGCGCCCGCGCGCCGCGCGCGGCCGGCATCTCGCGCTCACAGCACGAGCACCAGCGCTCGAGTGCGGCGAATGCGCCCTCTCCGACCGGCACCACGCGCTCGCGCCGGCCCTTGCCGCGCACGCGCACCAGACGAGCGCCGGCGGACACATCCGCGTGGTCCAGCCCGACCAACTCGGACAAGCGCAGACCCGACGAATACGCCAGTTCGAGCATCGCGCGATCCCGCAGCGAAATTTTGTCCGCGCCATTCAGCCGGTCGAGCGCTTCACCCAACTCGATCGAAGGCAGCGTGCGCGGAAGGCGCCGGCCGAGGCGCGGGAACGCGAGTGAACGCGCTGGATCCTGCTCGAGAATTCCGCGCCGCACGCAGTACTTGGAGAAGCTGCGCCACGCGGCAAGTGCGCGCGCCGTTGTCGCCGAAGAGTTGCCCGCACGATAGAGCTCGCGCATCGCCCGCTCGAGCAACTCGCGCGTCCACGCGCCGGGCGCGACGGTCCGCGATTCCCCCGCAGCAAGATCCAGCACACGCGTGATGTCGCGCCGATACGCCGAGAGCGTGTGAGGCGACGCGCGGCGGATCGAGCCGAGCTCGGTCAGGAATGCTTCAAGCGCTGCGCGCACCGAGCGTGTCCGGATCGAAGCTCGACTTGCATTTGAGGCAGCGCAGCGTCAATCCCTTCTTCGTCTCCTTCTCGACCATGAACGCCGCGCCGCAGTTCGGGCACGGAGTTTCGCGCGGACGATCCCACGCCGCGAACGTGCACTCGGGATATCGCGTGCAGCCGAAGAAGATCTTGCCGCGCTTGGTGCGCCGCTCGGCGATTTCGCCGATTCCACAATCAGGACACTTGAGCCCGAGCGTGAACGGTTTGGTGTACTTGCACTCCGGACGGCGCGAGCACGAGATGAAGCGTCCGAACGGACCGTTGCGCGCGACGAGTGTCGATCCGCACAGCTCGCAGGTTCCGTCCACGGGCACCGGAAGTTCGGCGTCGTCGATCGGGCGTGTGAACTTGCACTCGGGATAGCCGGGACACGCGAGGAACGGGCCGCGCCGGCCGAACTTCTTCACCAGCATGCGGCCGCAGTTCGAGCACGCGATGTCGGTCGCTTCTTCGACCTTCTGGCGATGCTGCTTGCTCGCGAGGTCGGCAACTGCGAGATCCTTGCTGAACGGCTCCCAGAAGTTCTGAATGACTTTATGCCATTCCTGCTTGCCCTCTTCGATCTCGTCGAGGTTCTCTTCCATGCCCGCGGTGAACTTCACGTTGAAGATATCGGGGAACGTGTCGACCAGCAGGCGGTTCACCGCCATGCCGAGATCGGTCGGCATCAGGCGCCCCTTGTCCTTGTTCACGTAGTCGCGCGAGGTGATCGTCGTCACGATCGAGGCATAGGTGCTCGGGCGTCCGATGTTCTCCTCTTCGAGCGTCTTCACCAGCGAGGCTTCGCTGTAGCGCGGAGGCGGCTGCGTGAAGTGCTGTTCCGGGCGCACAACGTCGTCCGTCTCGCCGGCCACCGGCTCGCCATCGTCTCCGACGCGGCTCGCCCCCGCTCCTGCGACGGGCTCCGACGCCAGCGTGAGCGGCTGATCGGGCGTGAGTGCGGGGATGCGCGATTCGGTCGCGTCGTCCTCTTCGTCCATGCCGTAGAGCTTCTGGAATCCCGCGAACTTGAGCACGCGTCCGCTCGCGCGCAGTCCGAGCCGCCCCGCCGCGATCTCGATCGTCGTGGCGAGGTACTCGGCCGAGGCGGTCTGCGACGCGACGGCGCGCTTCCAGATGAGATCGTAGAGACGGAACTGCTCGTCGGTGAGGAAACGCCGCACCGACTCGGGCGTGCGTTCGATCGATGTCGGCCGGATCGCTTCGTGCGCATCCTGCGCCGACTTCTTGCTCTTGAACGCGCGCGGCGACTCGGGCACGTAGTCGGGACCGAGCTGGGCCGCGAGCCACGTGCGGATCTCTCCGATCGCTTCGCCCGCAAGCCGCGGAGAGTCGGTTCTCATATACGTGATGAGACCGGCGCTGCCCTGCTCGCCCATCGCGACACCTTCATAGAGCTGCTGCGCGAGCGCCATCGTGCGCTGGCTGCCGTAGCCGAGCCGGTTGAACGAGGTCTGCTGCAGCGTGCTCGTGATGAACGGCGCCTTCGGATGAACGAAGCGCGGCGAGCTGTCGACGGTGGCGACCCGCGCCTTGGCCTGGCGCAGTTCGTCCGCGAGTGCCTGGGCGCGCTGTGCGGCTCCGTCGCCTCGCAGTTGGCCCTGCTCGATCTCGTTTTCGCCATCGCGCACCAGCCGCGTCGTGAATCGCTCGCCCGCTTCGGTCTGGTAGTCGGCCTCGAGGGTCCAGTACTCCTCAGGGATGAACGCGCGGATCGCTTCCTCACGCTCGCAGATCAGCCGCAGCGCCACGCTCTGCACGCGGCCCGCCGACAGTCCGTAGCGCACGGTCTTCCACACGAACGGGCTGACCTTGTAGCCCACCAGGCGGTCGAGCACGCGGCGCGCCTGCTGCGCGTTCACGAGGTTCATGTCGAGCTCGCGCGGAGACTCGATCGCGAGCTTCACGGCGCGCTCGGTGATCTCGTTGAACGTGAGCCGCTGGATCGGCCGTCCGATGCCTTCGAGCGCGGTCGCGAGATGCCACGCGATCGCTTCGCCCTCGCGGTCGGGGTCGGGTGCGAGATAGATGTGGCCCGCGGTGCGCGCCGCGGTCTTGATCTTCGCCAGCGCATTGGATTTGGTCCGGATCGGAACGTACTCGGGTTCGAAGTCGTTCTCGAGATCCACACCGAGCTTGCTCTTCGGCAGGTCCATGATGTGACCGTTGGACGCGATCACGGAGAATCCGCGTCCCAGGAACTTGGTGAGCGTGCGCGACTTGGTCGGCGACTCGACGATCACCAGCGACTTGCCGGGCTTGCCGTCACCCTCGGCCGCATCGCCGTCGGGGTCGGCGGCCTTGCGCGAGCGGGCCGCCTTCTTCTTCGGCTTCGCACCCTCGGTGTCGTCCGCGGCCGGCTTCGCGCGCTTCGCCGCGGCCTTTGGAGCTTTTGCGGCCTTCGGAGCCTTCGCGGCCTTGGCCTTCTTCGGCTTCACCTCTTCCGCGGCATCGGCGGGCGGATCGATCCCCGCCGTGGCGTCATCGATCGCCGCAGCCTTCGGCGTCGCGTCCTTCGGCTTCTTAGTGCGCGAGGTCGTGTTCGCCATACTCGGTCTCCCCCATTCCCTCGGCCGGTTCGACATGCAGTGCGATGCGTGCCGCCACTTCGCGCACGACATCGATCCCGACCGGCCGGGTCATCGAAGTCGTGAGCACGTCCAGTACGCGTTCGAACTGCTCGGGGTCGAGCGAGCCGCGCCCCTTGAGATCCAGCATGAAGCCCCACGCTTCCGGCGTCAGCGAATCCCGCTCCTCATCGCTCCACACGCGGTGCGCGTGCTTGCCCGGCGCGCCTTCGACGCTCGCCAGCGAAGCTCCCGGATACGCCCCCCCGAGGCTGTTCAGCACGAGCAGCGTCGCGTGGATTTCGTCGGGTGAGAAGTGGGACTCCTCGATCGCCTCGCCCAGCGTCTCGAACGCGAGTTCGTCGCCGTCGAGGAAGCTTTCGAGCCGGTCGCCCATCAGCCGCAACAGCCGCTGAACGGCGTCGTGAGGTGCTTCATCGCTCATCGAAAGCTCCTTCGCGTGCGGGTGCGGGGCGTCATGCGCCGCCCTCGACGCCCATATCGATCGGCATGTGACACTTCTTGTACTTCTTGCCGCTGCCGCACGGACACGGATCGTTGCGGCCTGCGCGCAATGTAGCCCGCGGCATCGTCGACACCTGCGGAGCCGGCCGCGTCTCGGTCGCGACCGCGGTATCGCCGCCATCGTCGTCCTCCGCCGGCGCGTTCGAGAACGCCTGCGTGGCAGCGTGCTGCGCCACCATCTGACGCGGCATGCGCGGCTGCTGGCGCACCTCCTGCACCGCTTCGGGAGCGAGCTGCACGCGGAACAGGCGCTGGACGAACTCGTCGCGCACTTCCTTGAGCAGCGTTTCGAACAGCGTGAAGGCTTCCTTCTTGTACTCGATCAGCGGATCCTTCTGGCCATAGGCACGCAGCCCGATTCCGCCCTTGAGGTGATCGAGTTCATAGAGGTGATCGCGCCAGTGCTCATCGAGCGTGTACAGATAGAGATGCCGCTCCAGCTCCCGCAGCACCGGCGGACCGAACTCCGACTCACGCGTGCGGTAAGCGCGCTCGCTGACCGCCGCCGCCTTCTCCTCGAGCTCGTCGAAACGATCGGACTCGACGTCCGCGAGTGTGACCGGAGTCATCAGCACGTACGACAGCTCATCGGCGAGACCCTTGAGATTCCACTCCTCGACGTGGAGCTTCGCGTCGGCGAACTTGGCGACGTGATCGGAGATCGTCTCTTCGATCGAATCGAGCACCGTCTCGCTCATGTCCTCGCTCAAGAGGGCTTTGTTGCGAAGCTCATAGACCAGCGTGCGCTGCTGGTTCATCACGTTGTCGTACTCGAGCAGGTGCTTGCGGATTCCGAAGTTGTGCTCTTCGACCCGCTTCTGCGCGCGCCCGATCGCACTCGTCACGAGCGAGTGCTCGATGACCTCGCCTTCCTGCACGCCCATCCGCTCCATCAGCCCCGAGATCCGCTCCGCGCCGAACAGGCGCATGAGATCGTCCTCGAGCGACAGATAGAACCGCGACGAACCCGGATCGCCCTGGCGGCCCGCGCGGCCGCGCAACTGGCGGTCGATACGCCGCGATTCGTGGCGTTCGGTGCCGAGGATGTGCAGGCCGCCCAGGTCCGGCACGCCCGCGCCGAGTTTGATGTCGGTGCCGCGGCCGGCCATGTTGGTCGCGATCGTGACCGCGGCGCGCTGTCCCGCCTGCGAGACGATCTCGGCTTCCTGCTGATGGAACTTCGCATTCAGCACGTTGTGCTTGACCCCGCGGCGCTTCAGCATCTTGGACAGCAACTCGCTCGTTTCGACACTGATCGTGCCGACCAGCACCGGCTGGCCCTTCTCGTAGCAGGCCGCGATCTCGTCGATCACCGCGTTGAACTTCTCGCGGCGCGTGCGGAACACGACGTCCTCCTGATCCTCGCGCACCACCTTCTTGTTGGTCGGGATGATCGCGACGTCGAGCTTGTAGATCTCCCAGAACTCTCGCGACTCGGTCTCGGCCGTGCCGGTCATGCCGGCGAGCTTCTCGTACATGCGGAAGAAGTTCTGGAGCGTGATGGTGGCGAGCGTCTGCGTCTCGCCCTCGATGTTCACGTTCTCCTTGGCCTCGATCGCCTGGTGGAGGCCGTCGGAGTAGCGCCGGCCCGGCATCAGGCGGCCGGTGAACTCGTCGACGATCATGACCTTGCCGTCCTGAACGACGTACTCGACGTCGCGCTCGAACAGCGAATACGCCTTGAGCAGCGCCTGGATGTTGTGGATGCGCTCGTTCTTGACGGCGTAGGCGCGGTAGATCTCGTCGCGCACCTTGATCTTGTCTTCGGGCGTCATGTCGCCATGACCTTCGAGGTCCGAGAGCTGTGCGGCGAGATCCGGCACCACGAACTGCTCCGGATCCTGCGGCGACATCACTTCCCGGCCCTTCTCGAGCAGGTCGACGTTCTTCGCCTTTTCGTCGATCGCATAGAACAAACTCTCGTCGATCTCGTGCAGGCGCTTGTCGCGGATGTAGTCCATCTCGACGCGGGTGATGAACTTCTTCACCACCGGCTGATCCGACAACAGCTTCATGAAGCGCTTGTGCTTGGGCGCGGCGCGCTGGACCTGGAGCAGCTTGATGCCTGCCTCGTACTCCTGCTTGGGATCCTTGAGCAACACTTCGCCCGCGGCGAGGGTCTCGTTCACCCACTGCGTCTGTGCCTTCACGACGCGCTCGACGATCGGCTTCAGTTCGTCGAAGGCCTGGTCGCTGTGCTCGACGGGCCCCGAGATGATGAGCGGCGTGCGCGCCTCGTCGACCAGCACCGAGTCCACTTCGTCGACGATCGCGTAATGGAATCCGCGCTGCACCCGGTGTTCGGGACGCACCGACATGTTGTCGCGCAGGTAGTCGAAGCCGAACTCGTTGTTGGTGCCGTAGGTGATGTCGCTGCCGTACTGCTCGCGCCGCACGCCTGAGTCCATGCCCTGCTGGATACAGCCGACGGTGAGCCCCAGGAACTTGAAGATCTGCCCCATCCACTCGCTGTCGCGGCGGGCCAGGTAGTCGTTCACCGTGACGAGATGCGCACCTTTGCCCGAGAGGGCATTGAGGTAGAGCGGCATGGTCGCGACCAGCGTCTTGCCTTCGCCGGTTCCCATCTCGGCGATCTTGCCCTCGTGGAGCATGACGCCGCCGATGAGCTGGACGTCATAGGGGATGATCTCCCAGGTGAGCGGGATCCCGACCACGTCCCACGTCCGTCCGCACAGCCTTCGGCAGGCGTCCTTGACCACGGCGAACGCTTCGGGCAGCAGGTCCTCGAGCGTCTCACCGGCGCCGAGCCGGGTGCGGAACTCCGCGGTCTTGGACGCGAGTTGCTCGTCGGTCAGCGGGGCGTAGGAGGCAAAATGCTCATTGATCTCTTCGACAATCGGCCCGACGCGTTTGATGTCCCGGTCGTGCTTGGAGCCGAACACGGATTTGAGAATGGTCTCGAACATGGGCCTCAGGATAGATGTCGTGTCAAGCCACGGGGCTTCGAGGGGGTCCGTCGGGGAACCGGCAGTGCGCCAAATGCACCGCGGCCCGATGCGGGAGCCATCGGGCCGCGAGCACTCCGGGAACGACGTTTCAGATCACGCGAATCACGTGCGACGCTTCGTTGCCTTTGTCGCTCTGTTTGACGTCGTACTCGACCAGATCGCCCTCGTGCAGCGTTCGAAAGCCGTTGCCTTCGATGGCGGAATGGTGGACGAATACTTCGTCTTGGTCATCGGCCGCAATGAACCCGTAGCCCTTCTGGTCACTGAACCACTTGACGGTGTCACGCGCCATGGTGTTCCTCCATGAATGCCTGGGGGGTTCGGCCCGGAGACGAAGGCTAAGGTGAGCTTCCCCGCGACACGCGTCAAGTCGTTGGTTGTGTGGCGAAGATTGTAGAGGGACCGAAACTGCCCCAAGCTCCCGTTGGCGGGCAACCACTTACAGGCTTCCGGAGGGCTGGATGAGCCGCATCCACAATCTTCGCCTCACCAGGTTAGGCCAAATCGCTGGAATGGTTATGGGCCCATCGGGTTACGCGCGATTCCTGAGCTTCATTTCCGCGCTGACCCTGGCCTCCTGCACTTCCAGCCCCACCCCCGCCCCATCCGCCTGGGATCCCGATTCCATTCCCGACGCCTATGCCCGGCCCTCGGGTGCTCTGATGTGGCCCGGGGCGTCGCGGGCCTGGTACGTGGACTCGAACGGCTCCCTCTATAACGGGGACTGGCAGGTGCGTATCTCCCCCTCGGCTTCCGGAACGCCGGCACAGCCGCCGGCGCGGATCGCGGCGGAGGATCGGTGGCGGCCGGTGCTGCGCTGGAATCGGATGAGCGCCGGCGTGCGGTGGTCGTTCGAGGCCATCGCCCTGCCGGGGGTCCGCGACTCGGGGTTGATCGCTTCGCTCGAGATCTCGGCCACCAATCTCGGCGATGCGCCCGCGCCGGCTCGCATCGAACTGGCGCTGGGTGCGCCGGCGGGGGTTCCGGAATTTGCGGCCTTCGATGCGCCAGAGTCGATCGGCGTTCTGAGCTGGGGCAGTGGACGAAATGATCGACCGGTCCAAGGCTGGTCCGACCGTCCTTCCGACGGCCCGGTGCTCGCCGCGCAGTGGACGCTGGCGGCGCACGCGACCGAACGGCTTCGCGTCGTGCTCCCGGCGTATCCGGAATCCGAACGCGCGCTCGCTTCGTGGGCGCGAGAGAGCCATGGCGCTTCGGTCGCGCGCGGGCGGCGCGAGTGGGACGACCGGATGGCGCTCGGCAGCGGGCTCGAACTCGGTGATCGCGAAACCGAGAACGCGGTGCGCGCGGCACTCGTCGTCTTGTTGTCGTGCCGCGAGCGGCGGGGTGTGGCGTGGGTGCCGATCGGCGGACCGTTCCACTATCGCGATGTGTGGCTGCGCGACGGAGCGCGCACGATCCAGGCACTCTCGCTCTCGGGCTACGCGCGTGAGGCGCGCGAACTGGCGGGCGGATTGCTCGGACTCCAGTGGCCGCAGGGCGCATTCCTCTCGCAGCGTGGACAGCTCGATGGCACGGGCCAGGCGCTGTGGGCGTTCGAACAGGCGCACGCGCGCGGCGGCCGTGCGGATTCGCTCGCGCGCTTCGCCGACGCTTCCGAGCGCGCGTGGCACTGGAGCGAATGGATGCGCGATCTCGGCCGGCAGACCGACTGGCCATACGGAACGCTGATGCCCTACGCCGAACCGCGCGACAACGAGCTCACGCGTGCACAGCTCACGGGCAACGATGCGTGGATGATCGCCGGTTATCGCTCGGCCGAGTGGATCACGCGCGCGGCGGGGCGCGCGGCGATCGCGGACTCGATCGCGGCGGCGCGCGCGCGCTATCTCGCGGACTTCCGCGCGGCGCTCGCCCGGTCGCCGAGCCTCGACGTGCCGCCGTCGTGGCAGGGCGTGGGTCGCGACTGGGGCAATCTCACCGCGGCGTTCCCGAGCCGCGTGATCGAGCCGTTCGATTCCCGTGCCGCCGCACTCGCCCATCGCGTGTGGACCGCGAGCGGCGGACCGGGACTGCTCACCTACGGCGGGCCCGACACGCTCCAGTACTACTATGGTGTCGATCTCGCGACGTGGGCGCTGGTTGCGGGTGAATATCAAGCCGCCGATCAGGTGCTCGAAGCGATGCTGCGCTGGCGGTCGGCGAGCGGTAGTGCGGGCGAGTTGTTCACGCGGAGCGGCGGGGACTTCGGCCGCAATCTGCCCCCGCATGCCACGAGTGCTGCGGCACTGGTCACGCTCGTCCATCAGGCTCTGGTGTTCGACGATGCGGACACGCTGATGCTCACGCTCGGTGCGCGTGCGCGCTGGTGGCGTGACGGACACATTCATCGTGCTCCGACGCGATGGGGCGATCTCGACGTCACGTTCCGCCGCGACGGCGACCGCGCCGAGTGGACGTGGACGGCAGTACCGGTGTGGACCGCGCTGCAATTGCCGCCGGGCACGCGGCTGGCTTCCGATCCCGCCGCGCCACTGATCCGCTCCGGCGATCGCCGCGTGCTCGCACCTCCGGGAACGCGCGCGGCGGAGGTCACGATCGCGGCCGAAGGTGGATCGGGTTCGTGAGCGGCGCTTCGCGCGAACGTGAGCGTTCGAAGCGCACGCGCGCGCCACGGGCATCATCGACACCCGGTGCGCCTCCGCGACGTCCCGCGGTCCGTCGCCGATATCGCATGCCGGCCGCGGTGCTCCTCGCCGCGTGCGGCGTCGTGCTCGTGGGCGTGATCGCGTGGGCGATGTGGCCGCGTCCACACCGGCAGGCGGTCATCGCTCCCGCGGCCGATGCGCTCGATGCGATGCCGCCGGGCGCCGCCTACGATTCCGCGCTGGTGCTCGCCACTTCGGGGCACACCGTGCAAAGCCTGCCGCTCTACCGCCGCGCGATGCGCGGGGTGCAGGAGGACTTCTGGCAGCTCCATTCGAACTACGGCAGCGCGCTCTACAACCTCACGCTTCAGACGACCGAGCGACGCGGCGTGACGCTGGGGCGCACGCGGTCGACCATCGAGCGGGCCGCATTGATCCGCGAGTCGATCATGGAATCCGATCGCGCGCGTGCGCTGGCGCCGACTCCCCGCGAGCGCGCGATCGTCCTGAAATTGACGGGGCGGCTCGCGCACGTCTACGGTTTCCCATGGGAGACGTTCGTCGCCCATCGCGAAGCACAGTTCGCGAATCCCGCGGATCCCGCGCTTCGGCAGCGCGCGGACATGCTCCAGGCGAACCTCGAGCATCCGACCGCGGCGGTCACGATTCGCGCGGGTAGCGAGGAAGCGGGGATCGAACGCTGAAGTCTCCGCCGTTCTGCCCGGCCGGGCACGGACGCCGGGCGGAGTTTCACTCTGGAGTCCGAGCCGGCCCCGTCCTCGCGGACTGACCGGTCCGCGCTTCAGCGGCGCGCTGCACTCCGCGCATACCGGGCGGTGTGCATCCGCATCCACTCGCGCGCTCCGCGATGTTTGGGATCGCCGAGGACGACGAGATTCATCTGATCCATCGCGGTCGCCGTCATTCCCGCCGCATCGAGCGCGAGCGCGAAGTGGAACCGCGCCTCGTGGAACTCGGGGTTCAATTCGAGCGCGCGGCCGAGCGAGGCGAGCGCATCGTCGACGTGGCCGAGCCGCAGTTCGGCGGTGCCGAGGAGATGATGCAGGTCGGGATATCCTTCGTGGCGCGGCAGCACTTCACGCAGCACTTCCACCGCCTGCGCCGGTTCCTGCGCGCGCATCAGCGCATGAAACCGATCGAGACGTTCGTTGAGGCCGGCGTCTCCGATCATGAGCGCGCGGCGCAGCAGCGTGTCCGCTTCGTCCCACTCCGCGTGCTCGAGGCGCTTCATCCCTTGCGAGAACGCGCGCGGGTCTCCGATCGCGATGTCGTTCGACAGCTCGCGCAACGCGCCGAGCGCTTCGCCGATCATGCCGTCGCGCGCGTCCAGCATCGCGAGTTCGACCCGCGCGGCGACGTAGCGTGGATTGACGGAGATCGCCTTCTCGAGCGCGCGGCGCGCTTCGAGCCGCTGGCCGCGGGCGATGCGCACGCATGCGAGCTGATACTGAAGATCGGCGAACTGCGGACGCAGACGCACGGCACCCGAAATCGCGCGCTCGGCGGCGACCAGATCCGGCGCACGCTCCGCGGAGCGCGCGATCGATGCGAGCGTCAGCGCGGCGGACGTCGCGAGCGCGTCGGGAGTCTCGGCGCGACCGAGCACCTGCTCAACGCTCTGGATGGCGTCGGCGAACCGGCCGGCGCGCGACAGTTCGAGCGCGGGTTCGAATTCGGGATTGGAGTGGGCTACGGGTTTCGGGCTCACGCGATCAGTCCCATCATGAGTTTCATGGCGTACCCGGAGAACAACGTGATCCCCAGGTTGTCATCAAGAGGTATCGGCAACAGTTCGACCAGACTTGCGACCAGCGCGCCGGTGATCGCGACCTCCCAGCTCAGGTGCCCGCCGGCCGCGAGATACGAGCCCCACGCCATGCAGGCCACGAGGCCGCCGAGTGTGCCTTCCAGGGATTTCCCGAAGAACCGCGTGCGGCCCGAAGCGCGGCCGACCAGTGCGGCGAGCGCGTCGCCGAGCACCGTGAAACCCACCGCGGCCGCGGCGATCGGACGCGGGAACAGATCGACCGCGAGCAGGGTCGCGATCAGCAGATAGGTCGAGCCCAGCAGCTGCGTGGATTCGTGGTCGCGGATCATCTGCCCGAAGAACTTCCGGAAGAACGTGCCGATACGCCGCTCGTGGATGCGGATGAGATCGAGCGAGACCGCGGTCAAGGTGAGCAGCACGAGCAGCACGGTCCACTCGCCACGCGTCTGGGGCCACGGCAGCCACGGATGGATGAGCGTGATGGGCACGATCACGAACGCGAGGTGAATCGCCTTGCGGCGCAGTTCGGCTCGCATGATCTTGCCGCGGTCCGTGGTGACTGCGGAATCGATGGCGGATCCCGGCGGCGTCACCCCGTCGATGGCCGGGACGACGGGATCGGCGGGCAATTCGCGAACGTCAGGCGGCTCCGTCACGGCGCCTCGCTTCCACGATGAAGTAAGCGCCGCGCGCAACACCCGAGCGCAACAGGCTGTCGTCCCACGCGCGGAAACGGCGCGCGATCGCGTGGCGCCGTGACCCGAGCTTGAGCTTGGGCGCGAGATACCACCAGAACGGCAGGAACGAACGCTGCTCGACGATGTCGAAGCGCCGCGCGATCGCGGGCACGATCGACTCCTGCGAGATGCCTTCGAATGGCGAAGCGTCGTGGAGTGCGGCACCGGTTCCGCGCTCGAGTGCCGCGCGCTTCGCGCGCTCGCTCGCGAGGAACGCGCCGAGCCGGCGCCGCAGTCCCCACTTGCGCGCATAGGGCATGTAGCTCGGAAGTATCGCGACCATGGCGGCCGACAGCATGCGCGCAATGCGTCCCATGCCTGCGAAGTCGAGCACCAGCAGCGTGCCCCCCGGACGCAGCACGCGCTCGGCGCGCGCGAACAGTGTATCGAGCTCGATCACATGGTGCAGCGCATCGTGTGCGACGATTCCGTCGAACGGTCCCACGGGAAGTTCCATCGTGTTCAAGTCGCCGACCGCGAATTTCGGAGCGGCGGTCCGCGCGTCCGCGCTCGTACGCGCCGCGGCGGTCTGAATGCGCTCAGGACTCAGGTCGATCGCGGTCACTTCGAGTCCGCGATGCGCGAGATCCCACGCCAGGTCTCCTTCCCCGCAGCCGAGTTCGAGCACGCGCGGTCCAATCGAAGCGGCGCGCGCGACGAAGTGCCGCTCCTCGGGGCCGAAGAAGATCTCCTGCAGCTCCGGATCATCCCAGATCTGCGGATTCTCGGGATCGTGCGCCGCCGCACCCCAGTGGTCGGCCTCGCGGCGCGCGAGCTCTTCGTAACGTGCGTCCAACGTGTGGCCCTCGATCGGTTCCGGAATTTGCATGATCGGCACTCTACTCGCGCCGCGGCCGCATCTCGCTCACCGCCTGGCGGACGCCGAGGATGATTTTCACGTAGTCATGCGCCTGTCCGTAGCCGATCAACTCGCACGCGAGCGCCTCGCCACCCGGATCGGGCATGCGGGCCCAGCGGCGCGCCGGAGTCGCCCCGGCATTGTACGCGGCGAGTCCGATCGTCGCGCGGTCGCCGAAGCGACGCATCAGCCGCCCGAGATAGCCGGTGCCCAGGCGCAGATTGACTCCCGGATCGAACAGGCCGCGTTCGTCGGGCGGCGCGAGGCTCATCACCCGCGCCTGCTCGGCGGCGGTCGCGAGCTTGAGCTGCATCAGCCCGAGCGCGTTGCTGCGCGATCGCGCCCGCGGATCGAACTTGCTCTCCTGCCACGTCACGCCATAGACCAGCGCGCGATCGGGCGTCACGCGCCGCGCGGAGTCCGTGAGCGCGGGCGATCCCGGCCGCGTCCATGGCGCGCTCCAGTCGTGATCGGGAGCGAACAGAGAGTCGTATGCGGGCGGATGGATCCAGGTCAGCACTCCCCAGCGCGCCACCGAGTCCGAATCGGGCGCGGCATCGAACGCCGCGCGCGCGTGACGGATTCCGGTCGCCCAGCGTCCGGCGCCGAAGGCGGTTCTCGATGCGGCGAGCAGTTGCCGCCACCGCGGATCGGCGATGAGGGTGTCGGAAGCGCGCGACGCCGTGTCGCGCGCGGATGGCGTCGCACGTGTGAGGACGCCGTGCGCGGGATCCGCGAGCCGCGCGTCGCCGAGTGCCCAGCGATCGAGCACTCGCAGCGCATCGTCCACGGCACCGAGTGCGCTCATCTGCTGCGCGAGCCACACGCCATGATCGAGCCGTGCCGCCGCCGCCGCAAGCTGGCCGCTCCATCCGCGCACGCCGAGCGATTCGCGCGCCGCCATGCGATAGAAACCGTAGCCTGGCGCGCGCGCGAGCGAGCGGAACAGCGAGTCCGCTCCGCCGCCGCGTGCGAGCGAATCCGCGAGGCGCGCGTTTGGGTTGCCGCGCAGCGATCGCGCGGCCCGCAGCACCGCGGCGCGCCAGAACGCGGGCCCGTCGCCCGGAACACCGCTCCACGCGACCAGCGCCGAATCGAGATCGCGATCGTGCAGGCGATGGATGCCGGCGCGCAGCGCGCCCTCGGCCTTGCGCCGTCCGTTCAACGCGGCGACATGCTCGGCGCCTTCAAGCGCGAGATCCCAGCGCTCGGACTCTTCCGCTTCGCGCGTGAGGTCCCACCATGCGGTCTCGCGCGTTGCGTCGTCACGCGCTGCCGCCGCCGCGCGCCGCCACTCGGCGAACGCCGCCTCCGGATGGCCGGAGTCGCGCAGCACCCGCGCGCGCTCGATCCGAATCGACGCCGTCAGTTGTCCGGCGGAGTCCGCCTTCGCCGCGGCATCGAGCGCGAGTCCCGCCATGTGGTGGCGGCCGTCGAGCCTCAGTATTTCGGCGCGACGCAATGCCGAAGACGCGCGTGCACCGCGCGCAAGACCGCGCTCCGCGAGTGTGAGACGGGTCACCGCAGCCTCACGATTCGGGCGGAATAACTCGACTTCGGCCGCAGCCCGTTCGTCCTCGGGCGCAAGCGGTTGGCCCTGCGACATCATCCATTGCTCGAGATTGCGCAGCGCCCGCGTCGCGGGCGGCAGCGACGGATAGCGGCGGATCGCCTGCTGCGAAAACTCGATCGCCTGCGACACATCACCCAGCATCGCCCGCAGTTCTGCGCGGCGTACGAGCCACGACACGCGATCGAGATCGGGCCAGTCGTCGCGGTTGGTACCCGCGAGCAGATCTTCCGCGCGTTCGGGATCGCCGCGCAGCATCGCGAGGTCGGCGCGGCCGCGCAACGCTTCGTAGGTCCAGATGCTGCGAGACGCGATCACCACGGCCCACGCGGAATCCGCGCCGAGCGTGTCGCCGGACGAAAGCAGCGCGGGCGCGAGCCGGCGCAGCGCGAAGATGCGCAGTCCGGAATCGGCCGCCAGACCCCGCCACGCGCGAACACTGTCCACGATCGATCGGGCACGCGCGAGCCGCGCGCGCGTGGAATCGACCACGGCCGAAACCGGAATGCGCTCCGCGCGCCACACGACGCCGCCGTCGGCCGCGAGCTGCGACGGACCGAGCAACTGCTGAGCGCGTGCCGGGCCCGGCGCACACGCGAACGCGAGCACCGCGATCGCGACCGCGCGATGCACCCGGACCGCGCTCACTCCCACTCGATGGTCGCGGGCGGCTTGCTGGTGCAGTCGAACACCACGCGGTTCACGCCGCGCACTTCGTTCGCGATGCGGCTCGAGACGCGCCCGAGCAGCGACGCCGGCAGTCGCGTCCAGTCGGCGGTCATGCCGTCGGAGCTGTCGACGGCGCGCAGTGCGATCACCTTTTCATACGATCGCTCGTCACCTTTGACGCCGACCGTGTGGATCGGCAGCAGCACGGCGAACGCCTGCCAGGTGCGGTCGTACCATTTCGCGCGCCGCAGCTCCTCGATGAAGATCGCATCGGCGCGGCGCAGCACTTCGAGATCCGGCGCATTCACGGCGCCGAGAATCCGCACCGCGAGGCCGGGACCCGGAAACGGATGGCGGCCGATCAGGTGCTGCGGCAAACCCATTTCGCGGCCGAGTTCGCGCACTTCGTCCTTGAACAGCCATCGCAGCGGCTCGACCAGCTTGAGATGCATGCGCTCCGGCAGGCCGCCCACGTTGTGGTGGGTCTTGATCACCTGCGCTCCCCATCCCGCGGAAGCGCTCTCGATCACGTCGGGATAGAGCGTGCCCTGGGCGAGGAACTCGATCGCGCCGAGCTTCTTCGCTTCCTCCTCTAACACCGCGATGAATTCATTGCCGATGATCTTGCGCTTGGTTTCGGGATCTTCGACCCCCGCGAGCTTCTCGAGAAAGCGCGCGCGCGCATCGACGACCGTCACGTGCAGACCGCGCTTCACGCCCAGCTCGAGCGCCACTTCCTCCGCTTCGCCTTCGCGCAGCAGTCCATGGTCGACCAGCACGCAGAACAGGCGTTTGCCGATCGCGCGATGGCACAGTGTCGCCACCACCGTGCTGTCCACGCCGCCCGACAGGCCGCACAGGATGTGGCCTTCGGAGCCGACCTGCGACTTGATGTCGGCCACCGCCTGGCGCAGGAAACCCTTCATGCTCCAGCCGCCCTTCAACCCCGCGATCTTGAACAAGAAGTTGCGCAGCACGCGCATGCCGAACGGCGAGTGCACGACTTCGGGATGGAACTGGATGAGATGGAACGGCAGCGTCTCGTGGCGCGCCGCGGCGAACGTGCAGTTCGAAGTGTGCGCGACCCGCACCCAGTCCTCGGGCAGCGACTGCACTTCATCGCCGTGGCTCATCCACGCGCGAAACCGCTTCGGCACCTCGGCGAACAGCGGCGAACGACCGTCGACCACGAACGTGGCGAGTCCGTACTCCGCGCGATCCGCGCGGGCGATGGTCCCTCCCATCAGTTGTGCGGTCACCTGAAAGCCGTAGCAGATCCCGAGCAGCGGCTTGCCGAGCCGGTAGATGGCCGGGTCGGGCAGCGGGGCTTCGGCGCGGTAGCCGCTCGCGGGCGAGCCCGACAGAATCAGCGCGCTCGGGCGTTTCGCGCGAATCGTTTCGATCGGCGTGGTCCCGGAAACGACTTCCGAGTACACGCCCAGCTCGCGCACGCGGCGCGCGATCAGCTGCGTGTACTGCGAGCCGAAGTCGAGGATCAGGACCATTTCGCGCGGCACCGGCCGTCCCGGTGCGCGCGGAGTCCGGGTCGTTGTGGAATCGGGCGTGGCCAGCTCGGTCACGAAGTCTCTCCTGTCGTCAGGTCAGCAGCGTTTCGTAGTGCGTCTCCGAAGGATCGAAGCGTCCGTTGGAGAGCGAGACGACTTCGACGAATCCGGTTCCCGAGTTCCTGAACGCGTGCAGCGTACCCGGCCCGATGCGCGCGACGAAGCCGCCGGTCCCTGAGAACTGGACGGTGCCCGCTTCATCGGCGCCCGGCTCGCGCCACGCGACATCGACCGAGCCCTCGTAGTGGACGAACACGATCTCCTTGCGCTCGCGATGCAGGTGGTTGCCGCGCGCTTTGCCCGGGGCGATCGCAACCACGTGCAGCTCGGCGACGTGCCCAAGCCACGCGATCGTCCCGGCGTCGAAGAAGAATGCCGCACCCCGGCCATCGCCGCGGTCGGGCAGCTCGTGCAACTCGAATCCGTGACGCTCGGGTTCGTTCACGGTCAGTGCCGGAACGTGCGGCGATCGGTGAACATCATCGCGATCCGGTGACGGTCGCACGCGGTGATCACCTCGGCATCACGGACCGAGCCGCCCGGCTGAACGATCGCCGCGATTCCGGCAGCCGCCGCATGCTCGATGTTGTCGGCGAATGGAAAGAATCCATCGCTCGCGAGTGCGGCGCCTGACAGTTCGTGCCCCGCACGGCGCGCCTTCAAGAGTGCGACATCGACCGCGTCGATGCGGCTGGTCTGCCCGCACCCGAGCCCGATCAATGCCGTGCCCTGTGCGATCGCGATCGCGTTGGAGCGCGCCGCGGCCGCGACCTCCCATGCGAACTCGAGCGATTCGAGTTGCTGCGGTGCCGGCTTGCGCGCGGTCACGCACTTCCAGAACGGCGCCCGATCGTCGGAGTCGCGCTGGAGCAGCATCCACTTCCCTGCCGCGCGCAGCGTCCAGCCATCGGCGGGCGCAAGGTCCTGGGGCGCCAGCGTCACCACGCGCAGGCTCTTCTTGCGGCGCAGCGCCTCCTCGGCGTCGGCGTCGAACGCGGGCGCCGCGACGCACTCGATGAACTGATTCGCCAGCCGCGTCGCGGTCTCGGCGTCGAGCGTGCGGTTGAACGCGACGATGCCGCCGAACGCCGACAGTTCGTCCGAGCGCAGCGCCGCTTCGTAGGCGAGCAGCAGCGTGTCGGCGCTCGCCGCACCGCACGGCTGGTTGTGCTTCACGATCACGCACGCCGGAGCCTCGAATCGGTGAACCAGCAGCATCGCCGCTTCGAGGTCGAGCAGATTGTTGTACGAAAGCTCCTTGCCTTCGCGCCACGACGCAAGCCGCTCGCCGTCGCCCGCGCGCGCGTAGAGGGCCGCGACCTGATGCGGGTTCTCGCCGTAACGCAGTCCGCGCGCGCGTTCGAGCGCGACGATGTGCACGGGCGGCAACTCATCGCCCGCGCGCCGCGAGAGATCGCCGGCGATCGCGCCGTCGTAGCGCGCGGTGCGCCCGAACGCGGCGATCGCCCACGCGCGGCGCTGATCGAGCGTCACGCCGCGGCCGAGCGCCTCGAGCGCCGGGGCGTACTGCGCCGGATCGTTGAGCACGATCACGCTCGCGAAGTTCTTGGCCGCCGCGCGCAACAGTGCGACCCCGCCGATATCGATCTCCTCGATCGCATCGTTCTCGTCGAGTTGCGCGGCGCGCTGTTCGAACGGGTAGAGCGTGACGGCGACCAGATCGATCGGATCGAGCCCGCGTTCCTCGAGTGCCGTCATGTCCGAAGCCTCACCGCGCCGCGCGAGGATCGGCGCGTGGACGTGCGGGTGCAGCGTCTTCACGCGGCCCCCGAGCAACTCGGGGAACCCGGTCCACTCCTCGACCGCCACCACCTCGATGCCGGCGGCTTCGAGATGCCGCGCGGTGCCGCCCGAAGCGATGATGCGCGTGCCGCCGGCGACCAGCGCGCGCGCGAACTCGACGGCGCCGGTCTTGTCGGACAGCGACATCAACGCCACGCGCGGATACGCGGATCTCATGAAGCCGGGCCCATCAGCCGGCGCATCGCCTCGAGATAACGCTCGCGCGTCAGGCGCACGACGTCCTCGGGCAATGCGGGGGCGGGCGGCTCGTGATTCCATCCCGAAGTATCGAGCCAGTCGCGCACGTACTGCTTGTCGAACGACAGCAGCCGGCCGCCTTCGAACTCCGCGCGGTCCCAGTAGCGCGAGGAGTCGGGCGACAGGATCTCGTCGATCAGCGTGAGCCGGCCGTCGACCCGGCCGAACTCGAACTTCGTGTCGGCGAGCACCAGGCCCCGTTCCCAGGCGCGGGCGCGCGCCTCTTCATAGAGCGACAGGCTGCGGGCGCGCAGCGCTTCGGCGGTTTCGCGTCCCACCCGATCGATCATGTCCTCGAACGTGATGTTCTCGTCGTGGCCGTGATCCTCCTTGCTCGCCGGCGTGAAGATCGCCGGTGTGAGCAGCGCGCCATCGTGAAGGCCTTTGGGCAGCGTGATTCCGCACACCGTGCCGTGAGCGCGGTACTCCTTCCATCCCGATCCGGTCAGGTGTCCGCGCACGACGCACTCGATGTCGATGCGCTCGGCGCGGCGCACGAGATGGCTGCGGCCCTGAAGCAACGCGGCGTGCGGCGCGAACTCGGCCGGGAACTCGGCCGGCTCGTCGCTCACCAGATGGTGCGGCGCGGCACTCGCGAGCGTGCGCATCCAATAGGTCGTGAGCTGGGTCAGGATGCGGCCTTTGTCGGGTATCGGAGTCGGCAGCACGCTGTCGTACGCCGACAGCCGGTCGCTCGCGACAATCACGAGATGTTCGGGACCCGCTTCGAATACCGCGCGCACCTTGCCCCGGCGCCACGGCGTAAGTCCCGGCAATTCGATTTCGGCAACACCTGTCCCATCGAGCACATTCATGTCGCGACTCCTTCAAGAGGATCCGGTTCCCGCGCGAAGCGATCCGCGCGCTGCACCACACAGTGATCGGCGATCCACGCCGGCAGGGCTCCGATGTGCGGAACTCGCATCACCCCGCGCGGCGCGTAGTTTCCATACGGATCGATGAGCACCACATGCATTCCCGCCGCCCGCGCGCCGTGAACGTCGACCGAGACGATGTCCCCGACATAGAGCGCGCGATCCGGCGCCACGCCGAGCCGTTCGAGCGCGATCTCGAAGATGCGCGCGGCCGGCTTCTCGACACCCACGAGATGCGAATCGACGACGAACTCGAGCCCTTCGCGCACGCCGCAATCGATCAGGTGCTGCTCTGCGCGGCCGTCGGAATTCGACACCACCGCGCGCCGCACACCGAGGGCGGCGATTCGATCGAGCATGCCGCGCGCGCCTTCGACCGGGCGTGTCCACAGCCCGCAGTCCGCATGGCGCTCGGTGAAGCGATCGAGAATCGGCCCCATAGCCCCCGCGGGCACGCCCGCGGCTTCGAGCATCCCTCCGAAGTAAGCGCGCGTATCACCGACCGAACCGAGCGGCGGCGACTCGCCTTCGACCACCGGCGACGACGGACTGCCATCGTAGCGCCGGCGCCCGTCGACTTCCGCGCGTCGCAGCGTGGTCGCGGACGTATGTATTCCGAACGTCTCGAGCAGTTCGGACATCCACTCGAAGTCGAGACGCACGAGCGTGCCGCCGGCATCGAACACCACCGCGTCGAGCGGCCAGCGCTCATGCATGGATCGAGGCTCCCGAGGCTCGCGCGCCGGACGCAGAGTCGGACGCGAACACGACCCGCCGGCCATCGCGCCGCCACGGCTCCGTGACGAAGCGCCGCACCATCGCCGGGTAGAGGCGGTGCTCGGCTTCGTGAACGCGGGCTTCGAGCGTTTCCTTCGTGTCGCTATCACGCAACTCGACCACCGCCTGGCCCAGGATCGGGCCGCCGTCGACTTCGTCGGTGACCATGTGGACGGTGCATCCGGTGACACGAACGCCATGGCGCATTGCCTGCCCCACCGCATCGAGGCCCGGGAACGCGGGCAGCAGCGAGGGATGGATGTTGAGCACGCGATCGGGAAACGCATCGAGAAACTCCGCATGCAGCCGGCGCATGAAGCCGGCGAGCACGACCAAGTCGACGCCGCGCGCCTTCAGCGCCTCGACCCATGCGTGCTCGTCGTCGAGCCGCGTACGGAAGCGGCCTGCGGGCAGAGCGAGCGCTTCGATTCCGAGACGCCGCGCTCGATCGAGGGCTCGAGATTGAGCCTGATCGCTCGCGAGCATCACGATCGGTGCGCCGAGCTCGCCGCGTGCCGCGGCCGCCGCAAGAGCTTCGAAGTTGGATCCCTGGCCTGAGGCAAGAACCGCGATGGCACGGATGGAAGTGAGCACGAGGCAATGTAACCATCGGGGATACGGACGGGCAAGGCCGCGAGACACCTTCGAGCCTTGGGTGCGGAAGGACGATTTCGATGAACCAAATGCCGGCTCGTTCGTTCTAGATTCGAACCGGGCGGCGCAGGAAAATCGCCTTCCGGTCCGGCTGAGACCCCTGCCCGTATTCCATGATTGTCGAGGACGCATGACCCGGATCCGATCCATCCTGATCGTCGGCGTGCTGCTGGCCTGCATGCCCGCTGCCCACGCGGCGGCCCCGCTCCAGGCCGCGCGGCCTGAACATGTCGAGCCTCAGCGCAAACGCTATCTGACGCCGGATCGCTACCGGGAACTCGAATCCCAATGGAAGCGCTACACCGAACGGCATCCGAATGATGCGACCGGGTGGGCACAGCGGTCGCGTCTCGCCCGCTACACAGGTGCGCCGTGCTCCCAAGTCGTGAAGTACGCCGAGCGCGCGTACCGGACCGATCCGCGCAATGCCGAAGCCGCCGAAGCCCTGGGTGCGACGAGCTGGTCGGTCTATTGCGACGGGCAGCCGCGTGATCCGCATGCCGCGATCCGGCTGCTCGAAAAGGCGCTCGCAATCGATCCGAACAACGATGATCCGCACGTCCGGCTGTGGGTCATGCGTCTGTCACTCGGCCAGCGTGAGGCCGCGGCTCGCGAGCTGACCTCGCTCCTCGACCGCGGGCGAATTCCGGAGCCGCTGCTCGACTATGCGCACAACCTGCTCGTGGGCCTCGAGCCTTCGGCGATCCTGCTCACGAACGGCGACAACGACACGTATCCGGCGATCGCCCTGCAAGCGGGACGCAAGCTGCGGCCCGATGTGGCGATCGTCAACCTCAGCTTGCTCAATCTCGCATGGTTTCGCCGCGAGCTGAGGCGCGAACCGCTCTCGGTTCCCGTCGACGAACTCGAGGGCCGGGACGACGCGAGCCGCGTCGCGGTCGAACGACTGCTGGATAATCTGGCGCGCGACGGCTGGAAGCGTCCCCTGTACGTCGCGTGCACCGTGCAGCTCGCGACGCCGTTTCCGAACACCTTGTCCCTTGAGGGACTCGTCTACCGGGTGACGCCGCGCACGGTCGCGGGCATGGAGGTGGATCTGCAACGCCTCGAGAAGAACCTGCGCCGCGTGTACCGTCTGGAAACCGCGACCAGTCCGTCGATGGACTGGAACGCGTGGTCGAGTGTTCGCCAGATGATGCTCAACTATTCCGCGGCCGAGCTTCAGCTGGCGCTCGCATCGAACCGCGCGAAGCGCAAGACTGACGCGAGCGAAGCGATGGCCCGCGCGGTCGCGCTCGGGCACTTTCATGGCAGCGAATACACCCGCGAACTCGTGAAGCAATGGAGCGAATGGGACGCCGGCTCCCCGGAGCTGGAACGGTGGAAAACCCGACTCGGAATGTGACGAGGAATCCTTGGCGTTTTCTGACGAGGACGTACCGCGCCTCATCCGCCGCAAGGACGATCGCGCGTTCGAGTGCTTCTACGCCATGCATGCTCTGCCGCTCATGCGATACCTGAGAGGCCTCGTGCGGGATGAAGCACTGAGTGAGGATCTGGTGCAGGAGACGATGCTGAGGGTCGTGAGGAGCATCGACCGCTACGAGGAACGCGGCGCGTTTCGCGCGTGGGTGTTCCGGATCGCGACGAATCTGGCGATGACGGAGCTGCGCCGGCGCAGGCTGATGCGGACCACTCCCATCGACTCGGCGGTGCTGGAGATCGCCGATGTCGAAGCGCCGGGCCCGGCCGCGGAAGCCGATGCGGGCGAGCGCCGGCGGATCGTCGACGCGGGCCTAGCGACCATGCCGGACGAACAGCGCGCGGTGTTCTTGCTTCGGGCGCGCGAAGGACTCTCGATCGACGAGATCGCCGGGATCCTGTGCGTTCCTCCGGGGACAGTAAAATCACGCATGCATCACGCGGTGCGCAGGCTCGTCGAGTTCGCGGCGGGCCGCAGTACCTCCCGAACGAGGAGTGCGGGATCATGACCCCATGTTCCGAATATAGGCAGCATCTGACCGAACACGTGTTCGGGGATCTCGACGATGCCGCCACCGCGCGGCTCCGCGAACATCTGCTCTCGTGCCCGGCTTGCCGCATCGAGGAAGAACAGTTGCACGTTCTCGCCGCCGACGCGCGTTACGACCGGTTCGAACCGCGGCCGCAATGGCGCGCACGACTGTCCGCTGCGTTCCATGAAGCGAATCGTCGGCCGCGGACGATCCTCGAACGCCGCGTGCCGGCGTGGATCGCCGTCGCGGCGGCGCTCGCCGGCGCTCTGATCGTCGCGGCACTCCCCCACGCGCCGAAATCCGTCGTCCGTCGAGCTCCGGCCGCCGAGCCGGTCGAGTTTCCGCTGGTCCAGGGGACGCTGCCGTTCGTCATCGCGGGTGCGCACGATACCGACGTCCGCGGCGACTCGGTTCGGGGGCCGCGCGCCGGCAGCGACAGTCTGTAGTTGCCCCCGCCGCCGCCCGCAAGCGGCCCGAAGGTCTCCGGATCCGCGCGAGTCTACATTCGCGGCGCCGGTGCGCGCGGCACGACACCCACGCTTCCCGGTCGCAACGCGCGCAATCCCGCGCGCCAGTCGATCACGCGCACGCCCTCGGCCGAGAGTTCGAGCCACACGGCCCCGACCTCATCGGTGCGATGAACCCGCACACCGGCGGCGGCGAGCTTCTCGAGCACGCGCGGATGCGGATGGCCGTAGCGATTGCGCCGGCCACATGAGATCACCGCGTGTTCGAAACGCGCGCGCTCCAGCAGTTCGACCGCGGTCGACGTGCGCGAGCCGTGGTGCGCCACTTTGAGCACGCGCGCCGGGCGCACATCGAGTGCGCACTCCGCGAGCGTGTCGAGATCCGCGATCAGCAACGCGCGGATCGAGTCGCACGACACCTCGACCGCGACGCCGGCGTGGTTGTCGCTCCATCCGGCCGGCATCGCGCGCGGCGGCCACAGCACCCGCATCAAAGGGTCGCGCGCCAGCGTGTCGCCGCGCGCGATCGGCGTCGCGCGGTATCGCAAGCCTGGCCCCGCGGCATCGGGGCGCGCGGGCGGCGCGAATCGTTGCCGCGCTCCGATCGCCCGCAACACGGCGCCGGCGCCGCCGGTGTGATCCGAGTCGTCGTGCGTCAGGACCACACCGTTGAGCGCGCGCACACCGGCCCACCTCAAGAACGGCACCACGTAGCGCTCGCCGGAATCCCCGCGGGGACTCTTCGGCCCTGCATCGAACAGCCACCACCCGCGGGCACTTGCCACTGCGATCGCATCGCCCTGCCCGACGTCGAGCGTGACGATCCATGCGGTTCCGGCCCGCGGAAGTATCGGACGCGATCCCGAAGTCACGATCAGCGCCGCCGCGACGCACGCCGCACCCGCGATGGCGCAGCCGGCTCGCGCGGCATCGGACGGACCCGCGCCTTCGATGAGCGTTCGCCGCGGGAGCATCGCACTCGCCAGCAGGCCGGCACCGATCGCGGCGACGCACGCGGGTGCCACACCGGCGCCAGTCGAGATCGCGGCACTCGGAAGTGCCGCCCCCGCTTCCGTCACCCACCGCAGCATGAGCACCAGCGCTTCGCATGCGGCGAACGGCAGGCGCGCGGTCCCGGGCAATGCGAGTTCCCACACCGCCGCGAGCCACGCTGCGGCGAGCAGCAATCCCGAGATCGGAACCGCGACGAGATTCGTGAACGGCGCGACCCACGAGACGACATGCAGTCGCGCGAGCAGCAGCGGCAGGGCCGTGATCTGAGCACTCGCGGTCGGGATCACGAGCTCGACGACGTGACGCGCGCGCCGCAGCCCGCGCATGTCCGCGGCGGCCCGCGAAAGTCCGGCGCCGATCGTCACCAGCCCGAGCGTCGCCGCGCACGAAAGCTGGAATCCGAGATCCCATGCCCAGCCCGGCGCGAGCGCGAGTGCGGCGAGCGCGCTCAGCGCCAGCGCCTGCACGGGATCGAGCGCGCGTCGCGTGAGCGCGGCACCGGCGACGAAGCATTCGGTCGCGACCGCGCGCGCGAGTGAGGGCAGCGGGCCGGCGACCAATCCATAGAGGACGGCGCACACCGCTCCCGCCAACGCGCGCGCACGCACGCCGCCACCGAGCAACGCGACGAGTCCGCGTCCGACGCCGGCCATCCAGGTCACGTGAAGACCCGAGAGCGCGAGCAGGTGAACGACGCCCGCAGCGCGGAACGCAGCATCGAGCTCGCTCGACAGCGCGGTGCGATCCCCTACCACCAGCGGCGTCACGATCTCGCGTGCAACGGGTGACAGCCGGCGCGCGAACACCGCCTCGATCTCGCGCCGCCAGCGCGCCGAGGTCGCGCGCGGCCAGCTCGCGGCGGACGTCGAGTCGAGCACCGTCGCCGAGAGCGCGCGCCCCCAGCCGATGATGCCCGCGGCATCCGCACTCGCGTGCGGGTCGCGGCCGCCGGGATTGCGCGCGAGCCCGGGCGGATCGATCGCGACCATGGCGGCAACGCGATCGCCGCACTCGGCGGTCGAACCCGGCGGAAGCCATAGACGCAGCCGTGATCCGAGCATCAACGGCGGTGTGCTCGTCAGAATGCGCACGGTCGCCGACGGCATGCCCGATTCGCGCAAAGGCGGTTCGGCCACCCGGGCTTCGATCCGGTGGAGCGCGAGCGGCAGAGTGTTCCGCTGGCATGCGACGACTTCTCGATGGCCCGCCGCGCGCGCCGCGCCCGCGAGCACGAGGGCAATGGCCAGCGCAGCGTCGGCGGGCACGACGATGGGCTTTCGCATCGGCGCACGACGGCTCGCGAGCACGAGCCAGGTTGCGAGCACCCACGCCCCGCACGCGACCGCGAGCAGTACGCGGCCATCGACGGGGCGGTGCCCGCACGCGAGCATTCCGCTCCAGACGATCAGCACGATGCCGACGGCGCTGCGACCTCCCATGACTCCGCACAGCGAAAGAGCCGTGCCAGTGTCTTCGCGAACGAAGGACACGTGCACGGCTCGAATTGCCGCAAGATCTGCGACCGAACGCGGCCGCCCAACTCACATGACGATCATCCGATGGTCACGGCGTTTCCGCCCCTGCGGACGGCGTTGCCGGAGCCGCGAATTCGGATTCGGCAGGGGCCCGCACCGCTTTCTGCGCTCGCGGCGCCGACTTCGTTTCCCTGCGGCCGGATCGCAGCTCGGTGAAGTACTCGTCGCCAACCTGCATCACGGCACTCATGTAGTAGACGGCACTGCCGTCGGACCCGATCATGGCCGGCGGGAACACCGCGACGCCGACCACGCCGCCGTCGGCGCGCAGCAAGGTCATCTCGTAGCGTTTCCACGTCCGATCGGGCGAGCGCACGTGCAGCCACATCTCGCGCAGGTCGGACTCGGCGATGCCGGTGATCGCGCTCGACACCACCGCCGGCTGCTCGCGCGAGAGCGAACCCGTCGAGGATGTCTGGATCATGCGCGGTGATTCCTTGCCGGTGCCGAACGCGAAGTCGGCGAACAGATGGTTGCCTCCTGGCAGATCGATCACCTGTACCGGTAGATCCTCGCCCTTATAGGAAAGCCGGATGCTGTGCGGCCCATGCGACAGTTCGACACGCACGGGAGTGGTTCCGCGGGCTTCGCCATCGATGTAGACGGCCGCGCCCTTGAGCTTCTCGGAGGCGCCGTCGATCGAGGTGGTCGCGCGAATCTCGAGCACACCCTTGTCGGGCACCGTGAACTGCCGCGCGACGATGTCGTGGGTTTCGCCGATACGCAGGTCGAATGTTTCGGCCCACGGATCCATTCCCGGCGCGCGGAAGCGGACCTCGTGAGGGCCGGGCAGCAGATCTTCGACCAGCAATGGGGCGTAGCCGCGCTCGAGTCCATCGAGCGTGATCTTGACCGGGACGCGCGCGTCCGTGGACGAGATGCGCACCGCGCCGTAGAGCGCGGCATCGATCGAGGTGCGCTGATTGGGCTCACCTTCGAGGGGAACGGAGGCCGAACCGCGATCGGCGATCGACAGCGTCACCTGATGCTTGCCCGGAGAAACTTCGAGCGTCGAGGGCGTCTGGCGTCCGGTGTCCTTGCCGTCGATGGCGATCCACGCTCCCGGCGGCCGGCTGTTGATGGTGACCGTGAAGCGCGCACCAAACGGCGCGACGAATGACTTGCCGGGAGACGATGCGCGCTGAGTGAAATTCACGAGCAGCACTGCGCCGCACAGTGCAACCACCGCGAGCGCACCCCACGGCCACTTCTTCTTCCACAGCGATTCCTCGGCGTATTCCGGCTCGGGCCATGAGAGGCGCCGGGGGGTCGTCGAGGCCCGAGGTTCCTCGGCGGGATCCGCTGCTGCGGACCACGGCTCGGCCTCGGTGTGCGGCACCTGTGGCGCCTCATCGTGGCCACGGTGGTGCGTGGCATCGCCCCGCGGCGACTCCTGAGGCTGCGCCATGACTTCGGAAGAGCGCGGCGCGCTCGCCCCGGCGATCGCCGAAGCGCTTTCGAACGAAGGCGGCGTGTCGCGCTCGGGTTCCGCCGCCGGAGCACTCACGGCCGACCCGGTCAGCCACTCGGGCTCGGGACTCGGAGGAATTCGCTCGGTTGCGGCTTCCGCTTCTTCGGTTCCCTGGGAGCGGCGGCCGCGCATGCGATCGAACCACTGGAGGAATCCCTCTTTTTCCGAAGAGCCATCGTCGTCGGCCGCCACGGATGAGGCCGGCGCCATGAACGATTTGAGGACTGAGGAGCCTGCGGCCTCGGCCGAAGCCGCGTCGCGCGCCGAATCGACGCTCGGCATCGGCCAGCAGGCGTCGATCTCGATTCCTGGCTGTCCGGGTTGGGGGTTCTTGGGCCACTGCAGGGCGAACACCGAGTGACCGTCTGCGGGAATAGGATAAGCGCGCGCTTCGTGTCCCGAGCGGTCACGCACGCGGATCCACGGCCGCCGGGCCTCGGCGCCGTCCAGCTGGAGCCGAGTGCTGACGTCTCCGACCATGGCCACGGTCGCCAGCTGACCGTCGTCGAACACGATCAGGGCTCCACCGTTCGAGGAAACTTCGAGCGCCAGCAACCGCGCGAGCGTCTGATGGAGCAGGGGCGGAATCGGTCCGGACGCCAGAGACTGTTTCGCGGCCTCGCGTGAAGCCTCGATGAGGTCGCTCATCTGCCGGATGCCTTCGTCCCCGGTCAGGACTCCGCTCCCGAAGCGGACCACCGAGATCTCACCGGCATCCACCCGGGTGACCAGAACTTCACCGCTGGGGCGGGCCGAAACCACCCATCTCCCGGTCGAGCTCGCGACGCCATTCATCGAAATCGGCCCCCTCTTTGGCCCCCTGCGACGGTCTTCCAACGCGTCGGCGGGTAGGCGACTCGACCACGCAACTCAATCCATGCGATGGACTTGGTGGCACATGACTTGCGGAACCTATGGACCCGGGTCGTTGCAAACGCTCAGTCTTGACGCTTCCTTGTGCGTTTAGCCGGGCAATGCAAGAGTTCGACATTGCATCGTGCATGCCGACTTCAGTAGCCTCACCTGATCCCCTAGGTCATCGGCCGGGGAACAGGCTTGGTCAAGGCTCAGGAAGTATCCGGGCCTGGACGCGGTTCACCACCAGCGGCGTAGAATCGGCAGTTTTTCGCCAGGCCACAGGGCCTGACCAAGACGGGCTGAGACCCACCACCCGGGGAACCGGCACCATGCATTTCCGAAACGTGATCGGCGCGATCGGCGCCGTTGCCATATTGATCTCGGCCGCCCCCTCCCCTGCGCGCGCCGAAGAGGCGACGCCCGCCGCAGAGGCCGTCTCGGTGTCGGCCGACTCAGTCAGCGCCTGGCAGGTCGCGATCGACAACGCGCGCGCCGCCTATCAGGCCGCGTGGACGAGCCGCCAATCAGGTCAGCTCGAGGTCGCCCTCGGCATCTGCGACCGCGCGCTCGCGCGCATCGCACAGATGATGACGCTCGATCCGGACATGACCAGCCGCCGCGAACTCACGGAACTTCAGTCGCGCATCAGCGGCGTTCGTGAAGCGACCATGGGCGACATCGCGTCGGCGAAATCGGCCAAGGCCTCGGGCAACGAGCCCGACGAGCGCACGCTCAACGCGCCGGCGACCGACGGCATCCAGCCGCAGTCGAACGAACAGGTCCAGCACTACGTCGAGTTCTTCACCGGCGCCGGGCGCTCGACCTTCGAACGCTGGCTCAAGCGGTCGGGCCGCTACATGAACCTGTTCCGCTCCGTGCTGCAGCGCGAAGGTCTGCCGCCGGATCTCGTGCACCTGGTGTTCGTCGAGAGCGGCTTCAACGTGAACGCGCGGTCGGTGTCGGCGGCGGTCGGCCCGTGGCAGTTCCTGCGTTCGACGGGCAAGCTGTTCGGCCTCGCGGTGAATCAGTGGACCGACGAGCGCAAGGATCCCGAGAAATCGACGGTCGCCGCCGCGCGCTACTTGAAGCATCTGTATTCGATCTTCGGCGACTGGCCGCTCGCGCTCGCGTCGTACAACGCCGGCGAAGGCACCGTGATGCGCGCCATCAAGGCGCAGGGCACGTCCAACTACTGGGACCTGCGCCTGCCGCGCCAGACCGAGGACTACGTTCCACAGTTCATGGCGGTGCTCGAGATCACGAGCGATCCGGCGAAATACGGATTCGACTCGGTCGAGCTCGACGAACCGATGGAGTTCGACGAGGTCGCCTTCAAGGGTTCGGTCGATCTGCGCACGATCGCAAAGCTGGCCGACTGCACGGTTGCGGAGTTGAAGCAGCTGAACCCGCAGGTGCTGAACCACGCCGCGAGCGGACGCGACGGCATCGCGACGCTGCGCGTTCCGCAGGGCAAGGGCGAAGCGATCCAGAAGAAGGTCGCTGCCGGAAGCGCCTTGCCCTCGGTCGATCTCACGATCCAGCACAAGGTCCGTCGTGGCGAGACGCTGCAGAAGCTCGCGAACCAGTACCACGTGAGTGCGAAGCGGCTGGCGCTCGCCAACGGCATCGGCAAGAAGCATCCGCTGCGCCGTGCCATGACGCTCAAGATTCCCGCGAGCCTCGAGGCGCCCTCACCCGCGGTGCTCGAAGCGAGCGATCCGCGCGCCTCGACCGCCTACGTTCCCGCGCGCAACATCCGGACGCCGAAGTCGCTCAACGCGGAGTCGACCGCTGAAGGCCGCAAGGTCGTGACCGTGAAGAAGGGCGAGACGCTGTCGACGATCGCGGCGCGCCATGGCGTGTCGGTCGACGATCTCAAGCGCTGGAACCGTCTCAAGTCGGGCACCGTCGCGCGCGGCACGCGCCTCAAGATCCGCATGTCCGAGGCCGGGGCCTCCGGCGCGCCTGACGACGAGACACCCGCTTCAACAGTGGCGGCCGCGACCTCGGGCGACGACCAGGGCTCGAAGAAGAACGACGTGAAGGACGCGGACGAGCCGGCGGTTGCCTCCGACAAGACTGAAGAGAGGGGCGTGGAGAAGGCTTCGCCGATCGAATCCGCGGGGACCCGCGCATCGGTCGCCGAGTCCGCGAAAAGCACGAAGTCCGTCGCCGCTTCGAAGCCGGGTGCCAGGAAGAAGTCCACGCTCGCCACGAAATCCAAGTCCGCGAAGAGCCGCGCGCCGCGCGTCGTGGTGGTCCGCGCCGGCGACACGCTGAGCGAGATCGCCGACCGCAACAACATCTCGCTGACGCAGCTCAAGCGCGCGAACGGGCTCAAGTCGAACCGCGTGCAGAAGGGCCAGCGGCTGAAGATTCCGCGAAGCTGATCGCGGGCACGCCATCTTCGTCGACATGATGGTCACCTCCTCATCAAGGCTTGCGGCGCGTCTTCGACGCGCCGCTGCGCTAATGCATCGACTCAGGCCCATCCACGACTCCGCCCGAGGGCACGTCCGCGGTGAAGAACGCGCGCGTCACGTGGGCTCCGATTCGGGCGTTGCGTCCGATCGTGATGTTGTCCGGCAGATGCGCGCCCTTGCCCACCACGCACAATCCGCTCGACAGATGCTCGGGGCATCCGCGATTCGGCGTTTGATCGTCGCCGAATCCGATCCGCGCGCCTTCGCCGATCTCGACTTCCTTGTCGATGATCGCGCGCTCGACGATCGCCGAGCGGCCGAGCACCGTATCGTGCATCACGATGCTGTCGCGGATCACTGCCCCCTTCGGGACCGTGACGCCTGGGAACAGCACTGAACCCGTCACCTCGCCCGCGATCCGGCAGCCGTTCGCCACCAGGCTGCGTTCCACGCGGCAGCCGTGCTCGAATCGCACCGGCGGCCGGTCGGCGCTCTGCGTGTGGATCACCCATTCCGGATTGCCGAGGTCGATCGGCGGACGATCGTCCAGCAATTCGAGGCTGGTCTGGTAGTACGAGTCGAGCGTTCCGACATCCTGCCAGTACTGGTTGAATCGATGCGCGTAGACCGGCTCGCCGCGCTGAACCAGCAGCGGCAGCAGGTCCTTGCCGAAGTCGTGGCGTGATCCGGGACGCGCGGCATCCTCCACCAGCCATTGAATCAGCGCGTCGCGGTTGAACAGATACACGCCCATCGACGCGAGTCGCGATCGCGCATGCTTGGGCTTCTCTTCGAACCCGACGATGCGGCCGGCGGCGTCGGTCTCCAAGATGCCGAACTGATTCGTCTGATCCTCGGGCACTTCCGTGACCGCCACGGTGACCGAGGCGTGGTTGGCTTCGTGGAACGCGTACAGTTCGTTGTAGTCCATCGTGTAGATGTGGTCGCCCGAGAGCACGAGCACGTGCTCGACGCGCCGCCGGCGCAGATGTGCGAGGTTGCGATAGATCGCGTCGGCGGTGCCCTGATACCAGTCGCTGTCGATCGCGCCGAGCGAGGGCTGCAGGATCTGGACGCCACCGTGCGTGCGGTCGAGATCCCACGGACGGCCGGTTGCGATGTGGCGGTTGAGCGAGGTCGGCCGGTACTGCGTGAGCACGCCGATGTCGTAGATGCCCGAGTTCACGCAATTGGAGAGCGTGAAGTCGATGATGCGGTACTTGCCGGCGAACGGGACCGCGGGCTTCGCGCGCCGCTCGGACAACAGGCACAAGCGGCTGCCGACGCCACCGGCGAGGATGAATGCGTAGCGCGAGCTGCTCATCGCAGCTCCTGGAACCACGAGCGATTGGGGGTTCGGCTGCCGGGTACCACCGTCGAGCTGCCGAAATCCTCCTGACGCGCGCCGATCCCGATCACGGCGCATTTGCCGACCGCCGACCCGCCCGGCACGTGCGCGTCCTTGCCGACCAGCGTGAGCCCGTCGAGCCACGCGCACGAATGATCGTCGGGCGCGTTCCCGACGCCGATGCGCGCGCCTTCCCCGATGCGCGCGTACTTGTCGAGGATCGCGCGGTCGACCTGCGCTCTCGCTCCGACCGTGACGTCGGCCATCACGACCGAATCGGTGATCACGGCCCCCGCTTCGACGGTGACGCCCGGGAACAGCACCGAATGCCGCACCGTGCCGTGCACGCGGCAGCCGTTGGCCACCAGGCTGTCCTCGATTGAAGCGCCTTCGAACACGCGCACCGGAGCGCGCTCTTCGTCGCGCGTGAGGATCGGCCAGCGCGTGTCGTGCAACACCAGCCGCGGCTCGGGTGCCAGCAGCTCGAGGTTGGCGTGGTAGTAGGAGCTCACCGCGCCGACGTCCTCCCAGTAGCCGCTGAACTCGTGCGCATATACACGCGCGCCGCTCTGGAGCAGCGGGCGCAGCACGTCGTGAACGAGATCGACCGGACGCGGGCGCAAGAGCTCGCCGAGTACTTCGTACTCGAACACATAGATCCCCATCGAAGCGTAAGGCGTGGTCGCATGCTCCGGCTTCTCGATCAGCGTCAGCAGCCGGCCGTCGCGATCGAGCGTCACCATGCCGAAGCGATGCGCCTGCGACGCGGGAACCCGCGTCACCGCCATGGTCAGCGCCGCGCGCCGGTCACGATGGGTCTGCAACAGCGCGCGATAGTTCATGCGATAGACGTGGTCGCCCGACAGCACCAGCACGCGCTCGGGGCGCCGCTCCTCGATCGCGTCCCAGTTCTGGGCAAGCGCGTCGGCAGTGCCGCGATACCATCCGAACTGGCTGCGGGTCTGATAGGGCTGGAGGATCAGGATTCCGCCGGCGCGCCGATCGAGATCCCACGGGCGGCCGGCTCCGACATGATCGTGCAGTGAAGTCGGCACGTGCTGCGTGACGAGCCCGACCTGTTCGATGCCCGAGTGGCAGCAGTTGCTGAGCACGAAGTCGACGATGCGGTACTTGCCGCCGAACGGGACCGCGCTCACCGCGCGCTCGGCGGACAGGACTCCGAGACGCTCACCGCCCCCGCCCGAGAGCACCAGCGCCATCGCGTCCGTCATCGCGTTCCTCCGGCCGTTCCGTGTGGCGCGAACGGCGATCGAACGGGCCGCCGCGTGACTCGATCATGCAAGGCGGCACACTATGAAGCGCGGTGTTCTCCGTCAAGGCCGGGCGGCGCTTCGGGCGGTCCGCGGCGCAAAGGACGAGCGCCCGCTCGGATTCGAACGGGCGCTCGTGCCTGCGGTCGGGGCGCGTGGCGCGCCGGGCGGGACTACCAGCTCATGTTGAGCGCGACGAGGTGGGTCGCGTCGAGTTCCTGGTCGCCCGGAAAGTCCGCGGCGTCCGCGGCGAAGAAGCGGTTCAGCTGCGCCGCATAGTCGGCGCCGAAGTGCTTGTAGCGCACGCCCGCGCCGAAGGTCACGTCCTTGCCCGCGAGCCCGCTGCGCAGGGCGAAGGTGTTCTTGTACCAGTACTCGAGCCCGGTGCGGAAGTCCCACGTCTGTCCGCCGGCCGAGAGCTGCGAATCGAGTTTGCGCCTCTCGAATCCCCATGCGACATCCACGCCCCACGTGAGCGCGTGTCCCTTCGCCGGGAGGAAGTTGAACGCGGCACCGGTGTCGACCGTGGGCACGATCAATTCGCGCGTGCCGTTGCTCCACGCGAGGTAGGTCGTCGTGAGGTCGTGCACCGTGAGCCCGAACGTCATCGCGTCAGCCGGCATCCACAACGCGCCGAAGTCGACTCCGGCACCGAACGAAGTCGCGTGCTCACCGGGAAGCGTGTCGGGAATGCTCTGGCGCACGAACTTGAGGTTGCCGCCGAACGAGAAGTGGGTGCCGCGCTGGCGCGCGTACGAAACCATCACCGCCATGTCGTTGGCGCTCGCGAGGAACAGATCGTCGGCAGTGAGCAGCAGACGCTCGCCCGGATCCCAGGCACCGTTGCCCTGACCGCCGCCGGGTGTGGTCTCGTCATTGTCGGTTCCGAAGTCGAGGAAGTCGCGTCCCGCGACGAGGCCTCCCGGACGCGGGGTCACGGGAATGTCGTCGGTCGCGAGCCGGATCAGCGACAGTCCCAGGGCCGAATGCTTTTCCTTCGTGCCGCCGAGCGGGTAGACGATGCTCAGGTAGTCGTGGTTGAGCAGGCTGCCGAATTTCTCCTGATGCTGGAACACGACCTCGCGATAGGGCAGGTACACCATGCCGGCGGGGTTCCAGTAAGGGGCGGTCGCGTCATCGGCAATGGCCGTGAACGCTCCACCCAGGCCGATGGCGCGCGGGCCCACGGGAATCTTGAGGAACTCTCCCGCATACTTGGTGGCCGAAGCGGGAGCCGCACACAACAGGGCGGCGATCGCGACCGACAGCGCTAGGATTTGGCGGGTCATGCTTCGGATCATTCTTCCTCGATCAGCGTTTCGGCCAGTCGTGAGTACGGAAGCGTAGAAGCCGCCGCAATCAGATGTCAACCCTCGTCGGTGGTGGCTGACCGTTGAGGATCCCGGTTTCCGTCAGCGGTCGCGCGACGCGCCACTCTCCACGAACGCGCACGACTTCGGTCATCACCGCCAGCGTATGATCCTGTTCGCCTCCGACCGGCCGGAACACCACGTCGTACGAAACGATCACATGATCGGCGTCGATCGGCACGTAGCGGAGATGCGTGATCGCCAGCGCGTGCGTGTTCGGAAACGCCCACAACATTCCTGGAAACGGATACCGCGGATCGGAGACCAGCGAACAGGCCGCCACGCGTTCTGCATCGTTCAATTGAAGCGCCTGCCAGTAGGACGCGATCGACGAACCCGGCGATCGCAACTGCGGATCCACGTGACACCGTTCGCCCTGCCCCACCAGGCTCACGGCCCCGAGCACGATCAGAAGCCATGCTTTCCAGGACGAGGCACGCGGGACGGGCGCTTCGAAGTGTTCTACACCGATGGAGGCGGGAAGGATTCCGGTATCTGCAGAGGAGTCGGAAGCAGTCGGACGCTGGAAGGAAGTCTGCACGTGGATGTGAACTCCGGTGAGTTCTGTGCAGGCATTGCTTCCTGCGGCGGACCCGTGACGACGGGGCGCTCGGAGGAAGACACCCCATCGTCACCGAAGTCGTAGCGCAGGATCCGTTCCCGCGCGCAGTGTGCCGGGGGTGCGTTCGCCGGAGTCATCCGATGCATGACGCAACGCGGCGAAGTGGTTCGCCGGCGTTATCTTAAGGGGTCAGCGCGAGGCTTGATGCGAACTGCAGCGGGTGCGGCTCAGCCGCGCGGGCGACCGCCGGGCCTGCCGGGTGGGCCGGATCGTCCACCCCGTGGGGGTTTGCCCCGCGGAGGGGCACCGCCGGGACGCGAACTCGAAGGTCCCGATCGCGGAGGTCCTGCGGGGCGACGGGGTCCGGAAGTTCCGGGGCGTGGACCCGAGGATCCCGGTCGCGAGCCTGCGAATCCGGTGCGCGATCCGGTCGGACGCGGACCGCCGGCACCTGGACGCGGACGCGGGCCACCGGTGCTCGGACGTGAACCTGCGAATCCGGTGCGCGGTCCGGTGGGACGCGGGCCGCCGGCACCCGGGCGGGGACGCGGGCCACCAGTGCTCGGGCGCGAACCTGCGAATCCGGTGCGCGGTCCGGTGGAACGCGGGCGTGCACTTCCGGTGCCGGGACGTGAACCAGCAAATCCTGAACGTGGCGCTGTAGGCCGTGGACCACCGGCACCAGGGCGCGGACGACCTTCGCCACGCGAATCGGGACGCGGCCGGCCGGCGCCACGCGGCGCACCAAATCCACCGCCTCGCGATTCTGGACGCGGACGTCCTTCGCCTCGCGGTGCACCAAACCCACCGCTCCGCGATTCCGGACGCGGACGTCCCTCTCCTCGCGATGGACGCGGGCGTTCCTCGCCGCGCGAGGCATCGGGCCTCGGCCCTCGCGCTGCGGGCCGCTTGCGTACTCCCCCGCGCGGAGCATCGAAGCCGGCCGATCGCGCGGGACGCGATCCTTCCTCACCCGCAGGCCCCTCACCCATGAGCTCGGAGTCGCGCGGCGTCTTGCGACTGTTGCGCGCCCGATGCTCGTCGCGAAGCTGATCGGTTCGCGCGCGCTCGGTGCGCCGCTCGGCAGCGCGATCGGACGTGGCGCGGCGCTGGATCCGATCGAATTGCGTGAGTCGCGGGCCTCCGCTTCGCGCCTGCGGGCGCGCCGAAGCCGAGCGCAACGATGCGACCTCGTCGTCGGACAGTTCGCGCCACACGCCGCGCGGCAGCGGACCCAGCCGAACCGGACCGTAGCCCGCGCGATGCAGCGTGAGCACCGTGAGTCCCACGGCTTCGCACATGCGGCGCACCTGCCGGTAGCGGCCTTCATGGATCGTGAGACTGATCATCGTGCCGCGATCGGTGGTCTCCAGCACGCGGACCTGCGCGGGCGCGCTCACGACGCCGGGTTCGAATTCGACGCCCTTCGCGAGCTTGCCGACTTCGGCCGGATTCGGCTCGCGGTCGACGCGCACGCGATAGTGCTTCTCGACGCCATAGCGCGGATGCATGAGCTTGTGCGCGAGTTCGCCGTCGTTCGTGAGGATCAAAAGCCCGCTCGTGTCGGCGTCGAGACGCCCGACCGGATACACGCGCGAACCCGGCGGCAGGAATTCACGCAGCGTGCGGCGGCCTTCGGGATCGTTGAGTGTCGTGATCACTCCGACCGGCTTGTTGAGCGCGTAGTAGCGCAATTCCGGCTGCGGGGGCAGGCGCCGGCCCGCGACATCGATGCGGTCGATCTCGGGATTGACCTGCGAACCCGGCTCGCGCACCACGACGCCGTTCACCTTCACGACGCCGGATTCAATCAGCGCGTCACACTTGCGGCGCGCGCCGATCCCCCGCTGGGCGAGCAGCTTGTTGAGCCGGACGCTCACCGGCGGCCGGAGCCGCGGGGTTCGTCGTCCGCGTCCGGGCTGCCGTCACCGGCGCCGACCGGAACGCCGCGTTCGCCCCGATTCAGGATCTCGTCCTTCTCGAACGGCTCTTCGTCCAGTTCGTCGTCTTCGAGTTCGTCGTCGTCGTCGAGATCATCGTCGTCGAGATCGTCGTCGTCCTCTTCATCGTCTTCGTCTTCGTCATCATCGTCGTCGATGGCGTCATCGTCATCGGCCTCGTCACCGACATCGAGACCGTTGCCGGTGTCGGCGCTGACGTCGTCGTCCTCGACTTCGTCGTATTCCTCGTCGTCGATGATGTCGTCGTCCTCTTCATCGTCGTCGTCGTCCGCATCATCCTCGTCGTCATCGAGGTCGTCGTCGTCCTCTTCGAGATCGTCGTCCTCGAGGTCGTCGTCGTCCTCCTCCTCGTCCTCGTCTTCATCGTCGCCGGGGCCCGACTCGAACTCGTCACCGGCGAGCATGCCGTCGGCCGCGCGCTCGTCCTCGGTCGGCGGTTCCGCTTCGAGTGGAAGCACCTGATGCCGCACACCCGGCCCGGCCACGGCTTCGGCCGCCGCGAGTTCGGAGGCGACCTGGGAGACGACCTCCAGCTCCATCATCTCGAGCTGTTCCGGCTCGCGCGCGGCGACCAAGGCGCGGAGTTCTTCCGGCCGCGGCAGCTCGGCGAGATCGCGCAGTCCGAAGTACTCGAGGAACTCCTGCGTCGTTCCATACAGCAGCGGACGGCCGACGACCTTCGAACGGCCGCGGATCGTCACGAGATTGCGCTCGAGCAGCGTCGCCAGCACGCCGCTCGAATCCACACCGCGGATCGCCTCGACTTCCGACTTCGTCACGGGCTGCTTGTAGGCAATGATCGCCATGGTCTCCAGTCCGGCACGCGACAGACGCATCTTCTTCTTGCCGCGCAGCAGTCGTCCGACCCATTCGGACTGTTCGGGGGTGGTCACCAGCATCCAGCCGCCGGCGATCTCGCGCAGTTCCACGCCGGACTGGCGCGAACTGTAGGTCTCACCGAGCGACTGCAGCGCGGTGAGCACGTCTTCTGAGGTCGTATCCAGCGCCTCGCTCATCAGACCGAGCGGAAGCGGCTGATCCGACGAGAACAGCAGCGCTTCAATCGCGGCGTTCAGTTGAGTCGGAGGCATCGGCAACGGTCTCCTCTTCTTCGGTCGGGGGCAGGATGGTGATGTCCGAGAAGTTGTCCGCCTGGATCACGCGGGCCTGGCCCTGCTTGATCATCTCCAGCAGCGCCATGAACGTCACGATCATCTCGGAGCGGCCACGGCACTGAAACAACAGCTCGGCGAACGACAGGCTGCGCCGGTCGGTGAGCGCATTGACGATCATCGCGATCTTGTCGTCGATGTCGAACTGATCACCCTCGACTTCGTACAGCTGCT
>JANLWX010000225.1:0-31713 GCA_031364845.1 Candidatus Eiseniibacteriota bacterium | reverse complement strand
GAAAATTCTACTCACCCACGTCCCCGCGGGCTATGTGCGCATCTCGTCCGGCCTGGGCGAAACGGCGCCGCATAATATCATCGTTCTGCCGGTTGTGTTCGAAGGCCAGGTCAAGGGCGTTCTCGAACTGGCTTCGCTGGAACGCTTCAACCCAACCCACTTGGCGTTCCTGGATCAGCTCACGGAGAGCATCGGCATCGTGCTCAACACGATCGAAGCGAACATGCGCACTGAAGACCTGCTCAAGCAGTCGCAGTCGCTCGCCCAGCAGCTCCAGGCACGCCAGGAGCAGCTGCAGCAGACGAACGAGGAACTGCAGGACAAGGCTAAGCTGCTCGCGCGTCAGAACCAGGAAGTCGAGCACAAGAATCAGGAAGTCGAACAGGCGCGCCAGCAGCTCGAGGAGAAGGCGACGCAGCTCGCGCTGACTTCCAAGTACAAGTCCGAGTTCCTCGCGAACATGAGCCACGAGCTGCGCACGCCGCTCAACAGTCTGTTGATTCTTTCGGACCAGCTCACGAAGAACCAGGAAGGCAACCTGACGCCCAAGCAGACCGAGTTCACCAAGACGATCCATTCGTCGGGCAACGATCTGCTCATGCTCATCAACGACATCCTCGATCTGTCGAAGATCGAATCGGGAACCGTGGTCGTGGACGTCGGTGAGCTGCGGCTCGAGGATCTTCATCGCTACGTCGAGCGCACGTTCCGGCACGTGGCCGAGTCGCGCAGCGTCGACTTCATGATCCACTTCGACTCGCGCCTGCCGAAGTCGATGCTCACCGACGCCAAGCGGCTGCAGCAGATCATCAAGAATCTGCTGTCGAACGCGTTCAAGTTCACGCATCACGGCCACGTCACGCTGAGCGTCGAGCCGGTGGAAGAAGGCTGGCGTTCGGACAACGAGGAACTGAACCGCGCGGGAGAGGTGATCGCCTTCGCGGTCGCCGACACCGGCATCGGCATCCCGACCGACAAGCAGATGATCGTGTTCGAGGCGTTCCAGCAGGCGGACGGATCGACCAACCGCAAGTACGGCGGCACCGGACTCGGTCTCGCGATCAGCCGCGAACTGTCACGCGTGCTGGGCGGCGAGATCCGGCTCGTGTCCAACACCGGACGCGGCAGCACGTTCACGCTCTACCTGCCCGCGAACTTCACGCCGCGCGCCCCGCGCAAGAGCCTGACCGAGGCCGGAAAGACCGCGCTCGCCCAGCGCCCGGTGGAAACTCAGGAACTCGCCGCGTCCGAGGCCGGCAACGGCACCAACGGCGGCGCGATGGATCTGGGGCTGCTCGACTTCGAGGCGGCGGCCGATGTTCTGGTGAACGAGTTCGGCGACGACCGTGACGACATCGAGCCCGGCGATCGCGTGCTGCTGATCGTCGAGAACGATCCGGGCTTCGCGCGGTTCCTGCTCGACACGGCGCGTGAGACCGGTCACAAGGCGCTCGTGACCTCGCTCGGTTCGGTGGCGATCGGGCTCACTCGCGAGTTCAAGCCGCACGCGATCACGCTCGACATCCATCTGCCCGACATCGAAGGCTGGCGTCTGCTGGAGCGGATCAAGAACGACCTCACCACGAGGCACATTCCGATCGTGGTGATCTCGACCGACGATTCGTGCGAGCGCGCGCTCGCCTCGGGCGCGCTCGCGTTCGTGACGAAGCCGATCCAGAGCCGTGACGTGCTCGACCAGTTGATGGCGCGGCTCGACGAGTTCATCGAGCGGCCCACGAAACGGCTGCTGGTCGTGGAGCCCGACGAGGAGGACCGCCGCCGGATTCTCGAGTGGGTCGGTTCGGACGACGTCGAGATCACCGCGGTGCCCAGTGGCGACGCGGCGCTTCAGGTGATCGACGATGCCCGCGTCGACTGCGTCGTGCTCGGTGCGCGCGTCGCGCATCTCGCCGAGGCGCTGGATGGCGCGCTCGATGAGCCGGACGCGGTGATCGAGCGGCTGCCGGTGATCGTGTTCGGCGACCGCGGGCTCGAGCCTGCCGACAATGTAGGCGTGCCGCGGACCGCGATCGATCGGGTCGTGCGCTGGGCTCACTCCCCGGACCGGTTGCTCGATCTCACGTCGTACCACCTGCACCAGAACATCTCCCGGCTCCCCGAGCAGCGGCAGCAGATGCTGTCCGACCTGCACGAGTCGAACGACGTCCTCGCGGGGCAGAAGGTGCTGATCGTCGACGACGACATGCGCAACATCTTCGCGCTGTCGACGGTGCTCGAGGACTACGGCATGGTGATCCTGTCGGCGAACAACGGCCGCGACGCGATCCGCATCCTCGAGCGGGAAAGCACGGTCGACATCGTGCTCATGGACATCATGATGCCGGAAATGGACGGCATGGAGACGATGCGGGAGATCCGAAAGATTCCCGAACTGAAAGCGCTGCCGATCGTCGCCGTGACCGCGAAGGCGATGAAGGGCGACCGGGAGAAGTGCATCGAAGCCGGCGCCTGGGACTATCTGTCGAAGCCGGTCGACACCGAACGGATGCTCGCGGTGCTCCGGGCCTGGTTGCACCGGTGAGCGCCGTGGAAGCCGCAATGAGAAATCCTGCATGCCCAGAGCGCATGACCCCGGGGGGGCGATGAAGTCGACACCGATGCCACCCACGGGCGCCACCGACCAGATCAGCATTCTGGTCGTCGACGACTTGCCGGAGAAGCTGCTGGTCTATCGGACGGTGCTCGAGGAACTGGGCGAGAACGTCGTGACGGCGATGTCCGGTTCCGACGCGCTGCGCGAGGTTCTGCGCAACGAGTTCGCGGTGATCCTGCTCGACGTGAACATGCCGGGCATGGACGGCTTCGAGACCGCGGAGCTGATCCGCCAGCGCCGCAAGTCGTCGTTCACCCCGATCATCTTCATCACCGCGTTCACGGACGAGGTGCGGACCGCGCAGGGCTACGCGTACGGCGCGGTCGACTACATCCAGTCGCCGGTGGTTCCCGAGATCCTACGCGCCAAGGTCAAGGTGTTCGTGGAGTTGTTCCGCATGCGCCAGGAGATCGCGCGCCACGCCGAACAGCAGATCGCGATCGCGGAGGAACGTCTCGCGCTAGTCGAGGAGCGCAGCCGGCGCATCGCGGCCGAGGAGGCGAACCGCAACCTCGAGTTCCTTGCGCACGCCTCGGCGGTCCTCGGGCGGTCGCTGGATTTCGAAACCACCGTGCGCGACATCGCGCGGCTGCCGCTTCCGCAATTCGCGAAGACCTGCATGGTCGTGCTGCGGGAGTCGGCGGATGCACCATGGAGCGTCGTGATGGCGTCGTCCCCGGGCAACCCCCGCGAGCGGCGTCCGCGAAGCGCGAGCGTCGCGGACGGGCCTCCGAATCCTGCCGCGCCGGCCGATACCGGGATGCGCACCGGAACCCGCGCGCTCCTCACGGAGCCGCTGCAGGACGCGGTCGAGCGTGTCTTCGAAACCGGCGAAGCGGAGTCGATCACTTCGGCCGGAAGCCCGTCTTTGGTGCTGCCGCTCCAGGTCCACGGATCGACGCTGGGTGCGCTGATCCTGTCGCAAGACGGACCGTCGCTCGCCCACACGGCGGAGGAGCTGACCGTGCTCGACAACCTCGCGTCGCGTTCGGCAATGGCGATCGACAACGCCCGGCTCTACCTCGAACTCAAGCGCGCGGACCGGCACAAGAGCGAGTTCCTGGCGACGCTGTCCCACGAACTGCGCAATCCGCTCGCGCCGGTCCGCAACGCGATCCAGATCGTCAACTTCGAATCGGTCCCCGCGGAGCGCCGCCAGTGGGCGATCGACGTCATCAACCGCCAGATGAAGCACATGACCCGGCTCATCGACGATCTGCTCGACATGAGCCGGATTACGCGCAATCAGCTCGAGCTGAAGCGCGAGACGCTTCAGCTTTCCGAAATCGTCCATGCGGCGATCGAATCGAGCCGCCCGCTGATCGAGGAACGCGGCCACCGTCTCACGGTGGATGTCCCCGCCGAGCCGCTCTATCTCGAAGCGGATCTCACGCGCTTGTCCCAGGTATTCCTCAACCTGCTGAACAACGCGGCCAAGTACATGGAGCCCGGGGGCGAGATCCAGTTCACGGCCGACCGCGAAGGCTCGCAGGTGGTCGTGCGAGTACGAGACACCGGCATCGGGATTCCCGCCGAGCAGTTGCAGACGATCTTCGAGATGTTCATGCAGGGCGACCGCTCGTTCGAGCGTTCCCGCGGCGGTCTCGGGATCGGTCTCACTCTGGCGAAACGGTTGGTCGAGATGCACGGCGGAACCATCTCGGTGAGCAGCCCCGGCCACGGACACGGGACCGAGTTCACCCTGCGGCTGCCACTGGCCACGGGGACCCCGGTTCCGGTGGAAGAGTTGCCCGCTGTGGCGCCGCCACCTGCCGGCCGGCCGCTGCGGGTGCTGGTGGCCGACGACAACGAAGACGCCGCCGACACGCTCGCGATGATGCTGCGAAGCATGGGACACGAAACCCGCGTCGCGTATGACGGGGATCAGGCGGTCACGGCGTCGGCCGAGTTTCGACCCGACGTGGCGTTCCTGGATGTCGGGATGCCGCGCATGAACGGAATCGAAGCGTGCCGGCGGATCCGTGAACAGTTCTCGGGCGAACCCGTCGTACTGATCGCGCTCACGGGGTGGGGACAGGAGAGCGACCGGCGCCGCACACTCGAGGCAGGCTTCAACCAGCACATCGTGAAGCCGGTAGACCCGGACCGTGTGGTCGGAATCCTGGCGGGGATCGAACGGCCGATGGGTGAAGCGCGGCGCTGATTCCCTCGGACACCGCTGTCGAGGACGCGCACCCGGCGCCGCTCGCGGTTCATCCGCCTACGCGGTGTTCACTGCCCCGCATCCAGCGACAACGGAATCGCCGTCCACACCGCCTGCGGCGTACCGTGGCGCAGGGCCGGACTGAACTGCCACAGCGGAAGCGACGAGAGGAGCACCGACAGCGCCGCGGACGGCAGCCGCGACTCGTCGAACCACGGCAGTTCGTGCAGCACCACGCGCCCGTGCGTATCGACGAGGATCGGCAAGGTCATCGTCATTTTCGGAAGGATCTTGCGCAGCGAATCCGGCATTGCCGCGTAGATCGGCCTGGTGATGATGGCCGGCGTGTCCATCTGGACGAATTCCTCGAGCTTGGGACGCGCGGCCGAAGTCAGCAGGCCCGCCTCGCGGATGCCGGTGAACAATGCCGCGGGCAGCGAGTCGGGTTTGGCGAACGGCAACCGGCATCGGACCAGCGCCGTCGCTGCCGCGGAATACGTCGAGTCGAGCGCGAGCGCGGACCGGAACAGGTCCTGCGCTTCCACGCGGCGTCCATCGCGCCACGCGAGGAGTCCGCTGACGTAGCGGGCTTCGGGCAGCGTCGGATCCAGCTCCAGCGCCCGGCGCACCGCTCCGCGCGCACCTTCGAGATCGCCGTCGTGGCCCGCGCACAACGCGAGGATCAGCCACTCCTTGCCCGCGACCGGGCGCGCCGCGACGCTCGCGCGCGCGTTCTCCGCCGCCGTGTGCCAGTCGCCGCGCGCGGCGGCGATCTCGGCGCGCGCGCGGTGGAGATACCAGTGCCAGCCGTCGAAGGTCCCGTTGAGCCAGTCGGCGTCGCGGGTCCAGGCGTAGTCGTGCCGCCGTGACTCGGGCATCGAATCGTGTCCCGCCGCGATCGCCGCGGGGCTCGTCAGCAGCGCCCAGGCGGCATCGATCCGGCCGGAACGCGCCTCGGCGAGTGCGAGCGCGATGTCGAGGTCGAGATCGGGCTTCACGCGCCCGCGCAACTCGCGCATCGTTTCGGCCGAGCGTCCGTACGCGCCCGCATCGTCGTACGACTTCGCTTCGGCCGCGATCTCGGAGGCGGGAACCGACGCGGCGCGCGCACGCACCGTCGACGACTTCGGCGGCTTCGCGCGCTCGCCCAGTGCGGGCGCCTGAGCGAAAGCGTTCGCGGCGCACACGATCGCGAAGACGATACCCAGCAGTGCCGCGACGGAACGCGGAGAGCGGATCGTCATGGAACGCGCGTCTCGTCGAGCGCGTCGAGCACCGCGCGGATCTCGTCCTCGGTGAGCACGCGGTCCACGCTCTTCGCCCGCTGGAACACGGCCTGTACACGCTCGGGCGATGTTGCGAGTCCGTGACGCTCGAGCCAGAAGATGACGTTGCTCTCTCCGCTCATCGGTCCGACTTCGATTTCCTGCTTGCGGCCGACGAGGCTCGCGGGCACTCCGGAGTAGACGCGGTCGGCGAGCCAGTCTTCACCCTTGCGATACGCCTTGATCACCGCCGCCGCGTGAACGCCGGTGCCGGTGCGGAACGCGTCGCGTCCGACCACCGGATAGTTCGCCGGGATCGGAACGTGCGTGCTGTGGCTCACCTGATCGCAGTACTCGGGAAGCGCGGTGAGATCGTTGTCGATCCAACCCAGCAGACGGAGATTCACGAGCAACTGGTCCATCGGCGTGTTGCCGACGCGCTCGCCGATCCCGATCGCGCAGCCGTGCACGCGCGTCGCGCCCGCGCGGATCGCCGCGATCGTATTGGCGATCGCGAGGCCGCGATCGGAGTGTCCATGCCAGTCGAGCTCCACGTCGGCTCCGCTCTCGAGCACGATCTGCTTCGCGAACCGCACCAGATTGGCAGTACCGGTCGGCGTCGCATGGCCGACGGTGTCGCACAGACACAGGCGTTTGGCGCCGCAGCGGATCGCCGCGAGGAACAGCGCGCGCAGCGTCGCGGGATGCGCGCGAACGGTGTCTTCGGTGACGTACATCACCGGCAGGCCCGCCGTGACCGCGTAGCTCACCGCGTCCTCGGTGTGCCGCAACATGATGTCGAGCGTCCAGTTCTCGGCGTACTGGCGGATCGGGGAGGAGCCGATGAACGTGCAGACTTCGATCGGGATCCCGGTCTTCTGCGAGATCTCGATCACCGGCGTGATGTCCTGACGCAGCGTGCGCGCGGCGCAGTTCGCCTGGATCTTGAGACGGGAGCTCGCGATCTCCTGCGCCAGCCGCAGCACGTCTTTCACCACGTGCGGACCCGCGCCCGGCAGGCCGATGTCGGCGGTGTCGATCCCGAGCCGTTCCATCAGGTGAAGCACGCGGAGCTTTTCGTCGATCGACGGGGTCCGCACCGACGGCGACTGGAGGCCGTCGCGCAGAGTCTCGTCGTCGAACTGGATCTTGAACGGCGGCTTCTCCCAACGCTCGCCGGTCTCGTTCCAGTCATGGATCAACTCATGTTCGTTCATGATTCCTCGCGGACGATGTTCCCAGGCACGGCGCGGGGATCGAGTATGGAATCCCGTCGTGCCGGGCGCAATAGGCCGGACCGAAACCTGACAGTTGCGTGAGGTTCTACCGGCGCTCGACGACGATCGCGATGCCCTGCCCGCCGCCGATGCACGCCGATGCCACGCCGAGCCGCTTGCCACGCTTGGCGAGTTCGACCAGCAACGTGTAGATCAGCCGCGTGCCGCTCGCCCCGAGCGGGTGCCCGAGCGCGATCGCGCCGCCGTTGACGTTCACGCGCTCGCGGTCGAGGCCGAGCGTCTTCTCGACCGCCAGGTATTGCCCGGCGAATGCCTCGTTGATCTCGATCAGATCGAGATCCGCGACCTTGATCCCGGCGCGTTCGCACGCCTTCTCGATCGCCGGAGCAGGACCGATACCCATGATGTCGGGATCGACGCCGACGCTCGCACATCCTTTGATCACGCCCATCACTTTGGAACCGGCCTTCGCCGCGTGTGCGGCGCTCGTCACCACCACGGCCGCGGCGCCATCGACGATCCCGCTCGCGTTGCCCGCGGTGACGAACGATTCGGGCCCGAAGGCGGGAGGGAGCTTGGAGAGCCCTTCGAGCGTCGTGTTCGGAAACAGATGGTCATCCTCTTTCACGACGAACGACTTCTTCCCCTGCTTCACTTCGATCGGAACGATCTCCTCGGCGAAGCGTCCGTTCTGGGTCGCCGTGTTCCCGAGCTGATGCGAGCGCAGCGCATATTCGTCCTGCTGCTGGCGAGAGATGCCGTGCTTGCGTGCGAGGTTGTCGGAGGTCTGCGCCATGAACAGGCCGCAGTAGCTGTCCTTGAGTGCCGCCATCAACGAATCCTCGAGCTGGCCCTGGCCGAGCCGGAATCCACCGCGCGCGCCACGGATCACGTGCGGCGCCTGGCTCATGTTCTCCATACCGCCGGCCACCACCCAGTTCGATTCCCCGGTCATGATCTGCTGGGCGGCGGTGACCACGCTCTGGATGCCCGATCCGCACAGGCGGTTGAGCGTGAGGGCCGGGACGTGCCGCGGCACGCCGGCTTTGAGGGCGACATGGCGCGCGCCGTAGATCGCATCGGCCGATGTCTGCATCGCATTGCCCATCACCACGTGATCGATGATCGCGGGTTCGATCCCCGCGCGCTCGATCGCCGCCTTGGCCGCGACCGCACCCAGCTCGATCGCCGACAGGCTCGCGAGCAGCCCGCCCGGCTGTCCGTCGCCGCGCTTGCCGCCGATCCATTCGGCCATCGGGGTCCGCGCGCCCGAAACGATCACGATCTCGCCACCTGGGTCATTTGCCACGATTTGCTCCTTGGAATCGGGGATGTCTTCGGTCTTGTGGGTACCGGCAGGCCGTCAAATACCTGATGACACTATCGGTCACACGGCGGGAGCAGTACAATCGCCCCCTCTGATGCGCCGGGGTCGCTGGACGCGCCGAGGTCGGGGTGGCCCTGCCACGCCCAGAAAGAGCTCATATGAAGAGTAAGCGCTCCGAACGTGCATCTGACGGATTGCCGGGCCACACGGAGGATGCCGCCGCCGAGAGCGCGCAGTCTTCCCCCGCCGTTTCGTTTCCCATCGTCGGCATCGGCGCTTCGGCCGGCGGGCTCGAAGCCTTCACCCAACTTCTCAAGGCGCTCCCGGACGATACGGGAATGGCATTCGTCCTGGTGCAGCACCTCGCGCCCTCTCATGCCAGCGCACTCGCAGAGATTCTCTCCCGGGCGACGCGCATGCCGGTCACGGAAGTTCACGAAGACTCGATCGTCGAGCCCAATCACGTCTACGTGATCCCGCCCGACCGCAGCATGACCATCATCGGGGGAGCCTTGCAGCTGCTGCCGCGCGAGGGTCGCGGCGCGCACCACCCGATCGATCAGTTCTTTCGGTCGCTCGCTCAGGAGCACGGGCACCGGATCATCGGCGTCGTGCTATCCGGGACGGCCTCCGATGGAACCATTGGGCTCGAGGAAATCAAAGGCGAAGGCGGCATCACGTTCGCCCAGGACCACACCGCCCAACACGAGGGGATGCCGCATAGCGCCATCGCCTCCGGATGCGTCGACTTCGTGATGTCCCCGGCCGAGATCGCGCGTCGGATCGTCCAGATCAGCCAGCACCCCTACGCGGTCGCGGAGCCTGCGACTCCCCCGGTGGTCGACAGGCCCGATCTGGTTCAGGTCATTCAGTTGATCAACGATGTCACCGGCGTCGACTTCACGGGCTACAAGGTCAACACCCTTCACCGTCGTGTCACGCGCCGAATGGTCTTCCAGAAAATGAGAGGGCTCGGCGAGTACGTAGAATTCTTGAAGGAGAGTCCGGCCGAGGTCGAGGCTCTGTATCAGGACATCCTGATCAGCGTCACGAGTTTCTTTCGTGACAAGGAGTCGTTCGAGGCGCTCAAGACCTCGGCGTTTCCCCGTATTCTCAAGGATCGGTCTCGCCATGATCCGGTACGGATCTGGACGCTCGGTTGCTCGACGGGGCAGGAGGCGTATTCACTCGTCATGGCGTTCACCGAGGCCGCCGAAGCCATGGGCAGTGCGGTGCCGGTCCAGCTCTTCGCCAGTGATCTGAACACCGCGAGCATCGACAAGGCGCGCGCGGGCCTCTATTCCAAGGACATCGCCCAGGACGTTTCGCCAGAACGCCTGCAACGGTTCTTCACCGAGGTGAATGGCCAGTACCGCATCACGAAGTCGATCCGTGACGCGTGCGTGTTCTCGCGGCACAACGTGCTCGCCGACCCGCCCTTTTCGCGCATCGACCTGATCAGCTGCCGCAACCTCCTCATCTACATGGAGCCGAAGCTGCAGCAACGCATCATGCCGACGCTCCACTATGCGCTCAAGTCCACGGGCTGCCTGTGGCTCGGCGGTTCGGAGACGATTGGCAACTATCAAAATTTGTTTCAGGCGGAAGACGCCAAGCACCGGATCTACTGCAAGAAATCGGGCTCGAGCCGGAGCCCGGGCGGCTTCCCGATGCAGCGCGGCAAGATGAAACGCTCCCCGTATGCTCCCAACGTCGATCGGCCGGGGGACACCGGGAGACTTTATCTCGAAGCAGATCGCCATTTGTTGAGCCGATTCGCGCCCCCCGGAGTTCTCGTCACCTCCGATCTCGAGGTTCTGCAATACCGTGGGGACTTGAGCCCGTTTCTCGCGCTGTCACCGGGAAAGGCGAGTCTGAGCCTGTTGAAAATGCTTCGGGGAGGACTGCTGGTTGCCGTACGCGCGGCAATCCTTCGAGCGGGCAAAGATGGTGCTCCCGTGAGATCGGAGGGTTTGGGCATCAAGTTTGGTGGCGCCCAGCTCGAAGTTGCGATCGAAGTGATCCCCATCAACGCACGGGAGGCCGCCGAGGGCGGATTCCTGATTCTGTTCGATGATGGTCGTGTGCGCGGTTCGCGCGAAGAGACCGGCACGGTTACGGCAACGCCGATCGACCGTATCGACGAGACGGACTTGGTCCGCCTCTCAAAGGAACTCGCCGACACACGCGAATACCTCCAAGCGGTGATCGAACAGCAGGAAGAAGCGAACGACGACCTGCAGTCCGTCAGTGAGGAAGCGCAGTCGGCCAACGAAGAACTGCAGAGCACCAACGAGGAGCTCGAGACCTCCAAGGAAGAGATCCAGTCGAGCAACGAAGAACTCGCGACCGTCAACGACGAACTCAACAACCGCAACGGGCAGTTGCACCAGGTCAACGACGACCTGATCAACCTGCTCGACAGCGCCTTGATGGCGGTCGTCATTCTCGGGCGGGATCTGCGTGTGCGGCACTTCACTCCGAAGGCCGAAGAGCTTCTCAATCTGATTCCCACCGATGTAGGGCGCCCGCTGGGCGACATCAAGCTCAATCTCGACGAACTCCCCGATCTCGAGCCGCTTCTGACCGAAGTCATCACAACCGCCAGCACCCATGAGCGCGAAGTCCGCGACAAACATGGCCGCTGGTATTCGCTGCGGTTGCGCCCGTACAGGACGGTGGAGAACAAGATCGACGGCGTGGTCGTGATGCTGGTCGATGTGGATGTGATGAAGCATGCCGAGGATGCCTTGCGCCGGGGCACCATGCAGTTCGAGGCACTGTTCGACGCGTCCCCGGTCGGCATGTACATGGTGGACGACAATCTCCGTTTGAGACTCGTGAGCCAGAAAGCCCTTCCGGTTTTCGGCGACATCGATCATCTGATCGGACGTGATCTCACCGAAGTGCTCACCATCCTGTGGGGTGACCAGGTCGGGAAAGAGGCTGTCGCGCGTTTTCAACACACACTCGAAACCGGCGAGCCGTATCTGTCCCCTGAATTCTCGGAGCGGCGCTTCGACACCGGTAAGCACGAGTACTACGACTGGCAGGTCCATCGCATCATTTTGCCCGATGGAAAGTACGGGGTGGTGTGCTACTTCATCGACATTTCCGAACGAGTGCGCCTCACGGACGAGTTGCGACAGAACGCCGCCGATTTGTCTGAATCCAATCACCACAAGACCGAGTTCCTGGCGATGCTGGCTCACGAGCTGCGCAACCCGCTCGCACCCATTCACAACGCACTTCAGATTTTGCGGCACACTGCCGGCGCGGATGGGGCAGATGGGATAGGTCGGGGGGATACGAAGTCTCGTTCGGCAACCGAGATCATCGAGCGTCAGGTCGCTCAGATGGTTCGGCTGGTCGACGATTTGCTGGAGGTGTCCCGCGTCAGCCGGGGCAAGATCGAGCTCCGCCTCGGTCGGGTCGAAATGGGGTCGGTCGTCCACGACGCCGTCGAGACCATCCGCACCAGCTGTGAGAGCCGTAGTCAGGAACTGACGATCAGTTTGCCGCCGCAACCCATCTATCTTCACGCCGATCCCGCTCGAATGGCGCAGGTGCTGGGCAACCTGCTCAGCAATGCCTGCAAGTTCACCGATCCGGGCGGCCACATCTGGCTCACGGTGGAGCGCGAAGGCGGGCAGGCAGTGATCCGCGTTCGTGACAATGGCATCGGCATCGCGGCCAGAGACCTCCCGCGAATCTTCGAGATGTTCACGCAGATCGACGCTTCGATGGAACGGTCGGCGGGCGGATTGGGAATCGGCCTGTCATTGGTGAGAACCATGGTGGAGCTGCACCACGGCGTCATCGAAGCGCACAGCCCCGGGGTCGGACAAGGTTCCGAGTTCGTCGTGCACCTCCCGATGGACGTTCATGTCTCCGCCGCGACATCGCCACCTCAGGGATCCCCAAGCAGCGAGACTGCTGTGACTCCCCGCCGCGTTCTGGTGGTGGATGACAATCGTGACTCTGCCGAATCGCTCGCGATGCTGTTGAGCCTCGATGACCACGACGTTCGCACGGCCCACGACGGTCTCGAAGCGCTGGATGAGGCAGAAGCATTTCGACCCGACGTCGTACTCCTCGACATCGGACTTCCGAAGCTGAACGGCTACGAAGTGGCAAGTCGCATTCGGGAACAGCCGTGGGGGAAGAATACGATCCTGGTCGCGATGACGGGATGGGGCCAGGACCAGGACCGCGTGCACTCTGCCAACGCCGGCTTCAACGCTCACATGGTGAAGCCGGTGGATCATGGAGCTTTGAAAAAGCTACTGGTGGAAACCCAGGCGAGCACGTCCGTGTAGGCTTCGTCGAGACTCTGCTTCCGGGGCGGACGGCCATGACTTCTGTCATTTGGGATTCCATGAAATCCAAGACCGAGTACCTGACTCTGAATGTTCCCTCGCGGCGCGGATTCGTGAACCTCACCCCTGAAGTCGAGCGCATCGTGCGGGCGAGCGGCGTGCGCGAAGGGCTCGTGCTGGTGAACGCGATGCACATCACGGCGAGCGTGTTCATCAACGACGACGAAGGCGGACTCCATCACGACTACGAGCGCTGGCTCGAGCAGCTCGCTCCGCACGCGCCGGTCGATCACTACCGCCACAACGACACCGGCGAGGACAACGCCGACGCGCACCTCAAGCGCCAGATCATGGGGCGCGAAGTCGTGGTGGCGATCACCAACGGCGTGCTCGACTTCGGGCGCTGGGAGCAGATCTTCTACGGCGAGTTCGACGGGCGGCGCGCGAAGCGTGTGCTGGTGAAGGTGATCGGCGAGTGAGCGCGGCTGAGGCGCCGCGGGTGCGCGCGGCGCGCCGCGAGGACGTGCCCCGGATCTTCGAACTGGTGCGCGAGCTGGCCGTCTACGAGCGCCTCGAAGCGATCCTGAGCAACGATCCCGACCGTCTCGCCGCGCAATTGTTCGATCCCGGTGCGTGGCCGAGAGTCGAAGCGCTGGTCGCGGAAGCCGAAGGCGCGATCGTCGGGTACGCGTTGTTCTACGGGTGCTACTCGAGCTTCCGCGGGCAACCGGTGATCTGGCTCGAGGACCTGTGCGTGACGGCCGCAAGTCGTGCATCGGGAGCGGGCTTCGCGCTCATGCGCGCGCTGGCCGCACTCGCGGTCGAACGCAACTGCGCGCGTGTCGCGTGGGACGTGCTCGACTGGAACGAGCCGTCGATCGCGTTCTACGAGCGCCTGGGCGCGGTGCGCGATCAGGGATGGTACGGATACTCGCTTGCGGGAAAATTGCTCGAGAATCTGGGGCGATCGGGGTGATTCGCCGTTGAAAAGCGAAAACGTTTCGCTAGACTTTCCGCAGCGAAAATACCGGGCCAAAACGCTCGGCCGCCCTCAACCCCGCCGTCGGAGGATGCGAACATGGTCCGCCATTCCTGCCCGCCCGTAGGTCATCCGGCGCTCTTCTTCTGTGCCCTTCTTGGGGCCGTGCTCGTCTCTGCCGAGGTTCGCGCCGAATGTCCGGGATCGGGCGGAGTTCCGAACAGCGACATCCCATGCGGGATAACGCTCGTCGGAACGACCGGCGGGATCGCGGATCCGCTCGGACAATTCACGATCGTGCTGCGCGATCTCGCCTTCAATCCCGCGCCCAACTGTGAAGTGATGATCGACTTCGGCGCGTGCGATCCCGACATCCGTATCTCGCTGACCCAGCCGCATCCGGGACTCCGCGTCGAGTGCGACGCGAACGGTGCGCGTGTCTACGGAACCACCGACGCCAACGGAGTGCTCAATGCCCGCATCGTGGGCGCGGCGACGCCCGGTGCCACCGCGGCCGGATTCAAGTGCGCCTCCGTGTATGGAGGCGGCCAGATCCTCGGTACGATCAACGTTGCCGCGTGCGATCTCGATGGCAGCGGCGGCGCGAATCCTGCCGACATCTCGAGGTTCCTCGTCGACCTGTTCGACGGCGACTTCGAAGGCCGCACGGACTACAACTGCAGCAATACCATTTCACCGACCGATCTCAGCCTCCTGCTTCAGCTCTCTTTCGGTGCGGGTTCGGTGAACAGCGGCGGGAACTATTGTCAGTGAACTGCGGCGCTTCACGCGCGGCGCAGATGCTCCGTCACCGACTCCGCCAGCGACTCGTGCAGCGCGCCGATCAGTTCCGCCAGTTCGCCCGGATCCTCACCAGGTTCCGCACCCGTCATGTGGCGCGCGGCAGCAGCGCCGAGTCTGAGCGTGACCGACTCCGCGCCCGAGGCGCCGCCGGCCTGTCCGATCTCACCGTACTCGGCGTAGCGCTCGGAGACGTGCGCGCGCTCGGCGGACTCGTCCCTTGATTGCGTGCGCCATGCTTCGGCGACCCCATCGTGCAGCGCGTCGATCGCGGCCGCGGTTTCGCGATTGAACCCGCCGCCCGCCACCAGTCCGCGCACGCACGCGTAGAGCGCGAATGCTTCCCACTCGCGCCGCGCGTGCTCCGGCGCTGCGGCCTTGCCGGTGCGCGTCCACACGTCGGAGGCGATCAGATCCTCGAACAACCGCGGCGCGTGTTCGAGAAAGATCGCCGCGACCTCGCGGCCGCGGCGATCGGGATCGAGACTCACAGGCATCGCGGCACGGATGCTGGACGCGCGCTCATGACGGCCAACGTGAGGAAGATCACGACGGCGGCGTCGTGGTCCAGTCGTAGAACCCGCGGCCGGTCTTTCGTCCGTGGAGTCCGGCGAGCACCATGCGCTTGAGCAGCGGGGGTGCCGCGAAGCGCGGCTCCTTGAACTCCTCGAACATGATCTGGCAGATGTAGTACGTCGTGTCGAGCCCGACGTAGTCGGTGAGGAACAGCGGACCCATCGGATATCCGCAGCCGAGCTTCATCGCGTTGTCGATGTCGTCGCGGCTCGCGAGGCCCTGCTCGAACACGCGCACCGCGTCGACCATGTAAGGCACCAGCAGGCGGTTCACGACGAATCCGGTCGAATCGCCGCAGCTCACGACCGTCTTGCCGACCGCCATGCACCACGCGCGCGCCGCCTGGAGCGCGTCGGGGTTCGTGCGCACCGTGCTCACGACCTCGACCAGCTTCATGAGCGGGACCGGATTGAAGAAGTGGAGTCCGATCACACGGTCCGGGCGCTTCACGAACGTGCTCATCTCGGTGACCGAGAGGCTCGACGTGTTGGAGGCGAAGATCGTTTCGGGCCCGCACAGGCCGTCGAGCGCCGAGAGCAGTTCTTTTTTGGCGCCGATGTTCTCGACGATCGCCTCGATCACGATGTCGCACCCGGCAAGATCCTCGAGTTTCGTCGTGCCCTTCAGATTCTCCTTCACCTTGTCGAGGTCGAACTGCGACACCTTGCCCCGATCGACGCCGCCCTGCATGAACTTCATGATGGAGCCGACGCCCTTGTCGAGCGCCTCCTGCGACACCTCGCGGACCACGGTCGGGAATCCGGCCTGCGCGCTGATCTGCGCGATACCGCTGCCCATGAGACCGCAGCCGACGACGCCCACTTTCTGTATGGCCATGATCGATCGCCTTTCGGATTCTGTCGCTGCGCCCCGCAGTGATGCAGGAATGCGGAGGACGTGGTGATGAAGTTCGTGAACCTCGCGGGCGCGCAGGATACGCGATCCGTCGCGGCGCCGTCACTCCGACAGCACTCAACGCGCGGGGCGTGAGGTGATGCCGCGTCACCGGGCTCTGCTACAGTTACCGCGTTCGTAGCCGCCTTGCGGGCATATGATCACCCGCGCCGACATCGAAGGATGCAGTGAGGACGCCGTCATGATCCGCCGATCGTTCAAGTTCCGATTCACACCCAGCGGCTTCGTCGTCGCGGTGCTCGCGGTGTCGCTCGCATCGACGACGATCGACGCCGAATGCCTCGGCCCCTCACATGACAGCCAGGTGCCCTGTGGCATCACCCTCGTCGGCGCAACGGCAGGCATCGTGGATACCCGCGGCGAGTTCATCATCCGCGTCCGCGACCTCGCCCAGAATCCAGTGCCGGACTGCGAGGTGATGATCGACTTTCGCGCTTGCCGACCCGACATTCGGATCGCGGCCGATCAGCCTCATCCGGGCCTTCGTGTCGAATGCGATGCAAACGGTACCCGGATTCTCGCGACGACCGACGCGAACGGTATCGCCGTCTTTCGTATCGTGGGAGCCGCCACCGCAGGCTCCGGAGGGCCGGCCGCCGCGGGCTTCAAGTGCGCCACCGTGTACGCCGGATCCGCGAACCTCGGAACGATCAACGTGGCCGCATTCGATCTCAATGGCGGCGGAGGCGTGAATCCCGCGGACCTCTCGCTGTTCCTTCCCGACTCCTTCGGCGCCGACATCGAAGGTCGTTCGGACTACAACTGCAGCAACACCGTCAACCCCTCGGACATGAGCATCCTGATTCAGGCTGCGCTCGGTGGAGGTTCGTTCCGCAGCGGCGAGATGTTCTGCAACTGACGTTTCCGCTACTGTCGGCGCGTCCCGCGGAACCTTCCTACGACCTGGAGTGCTCACTGTGTCATTCGAGCCGTTCGAATCCCTGGTCCTCAAGAATGAAACGAAGATCGTGATGCTGGTGCTCGACGGGGTCGGAGATCTGCCGCACGCCGAGCACGGCGGCATGACGCCGCTCGAGGCCGCGCGCACGCCGAACCTCGACACGATCGTTCCGACAGCGGCACTCGGCCGGATTCTGCCGGTCGCTCCCGGGATCACGCCGGGCAGCGGCCCGGGGCACCTCGCGCTGTTCGGGTACGACCCGGTCGCGACTCAGGTCGGGCGCGGGGTGCTCGAAGCGCTCGGCGCAGGAATCGAACTGCGCCCCGGCGATGTCGCCGCGCGCGCAAACTTCTGCACGCTCGACGCCCAGGACATCGTCACCGATCGGCGCGCGGGCCGCATCGCGACCGACGTGTGTGCGCGGCTCGTCGCGCTGCTCGCGACGAAGGCTTCGCGGTTCGAAGACGTCGACGTCGTGCTGCAGGCGGGCAAGGGCCATCGCTTCGTCGCCGTGTTCCGCGGGCCGGGCCTCGCGGGCGAAGTGAGTGACGCGGATCCGCACAAGGAAGGAAAGCCGATTCCGCCTTCGCGAGCGCTCACGGACGACCCGCGCGCCGAGAAGACCGCGCGCATCGTGAACGCCTTCGTCGCCGCGGCGCATGAAGTGCTCGGTGAGGAGCATCCGGCGAACGCCGCCCTCATGCGTGGGCTGTCGGCGCGTCCGACGCTGCGCACGTATCCCGAGCGCTATCAGCTGCGCGCCGCCGCGGTCGCGGCCTATCCGATGTACCGCGGCGTGGCCGAGCTCGCGGGCATGGATCTGTTCCCGGTTGGCGAGGCGCCCGAAGATGCGTTCCGCGAGGTCGGCCGCGTGGCGGCCGCGCACGACTTCGTGTTCGTCCACATCAAGGGCACCGACATGGCGGGGGAGGACGGGAACTTCGCCGCCAAGGTCGCGGCGATCGAAGCGGTCGATCGCGCGTTCCCGGCTTTGCTGGCGCTGAAGCCCGACGTGATCGCGATCACGGGCGACCATTCGACGCCGGTTTCGATGAAGGGCCACTCGTGGCACCCGGTGCCGCTGCTGGTGCACGGGGCGATGTGCGGGGCCGACGGCGCCCCGCGATTTCACGAGCGGACCGCCCGCGGAGGAAGCCTCGGAGTGTTGGCAAGCAAGGACCTCATGCCTATACTCTTGGCGAACGCCGGGCGGCTCGACAAATTCGGAGCCTGAATGCGCCTTCTTCCAACCATGCCCGCCGCCGTCCCGACACTACTCGCCCTGCTCCTCGCCGCGGCGACATCGCCCGCAGCCCTCGCGGCTCCGCCATCCCCGCTCAACCCCGAGTTGTGGTCATTTCCGGGCTCCGGGCACGCCCCCGGTTCCGCAATGTCCGCGGGCCTTGCGCTGTCCGATCGCTGGCTCGGCAGCCAGCCTTTCGACAATCCCGCAGCTCTGCCTGTTCGCGGGCTCGTCGCCTCGGGCGTGCTGCAGCGCATGAGCCGCCAGGACCTGCGCGCCGACAATCGCCAGTACGACGAGCAGGGTGCGTTCATCGACTTCGGCGGTGGCTGGCTGGCGCTGCCGGCGGGCGGGTTCGGGCTGGTGGCGTATGCGAGCCAGCCGGTGCTGCGGCTCGAGGACAATGCGTTCACCCGCGGAGAGCTGGGCGGACCGGTCCAGCCGGCCGTGGTCGTGAGCCACTCGAGTTCGCGTGAACTGCGCGCGGGCCTCGCCATCTCGCAGTCATGGGGAGAATTACGGGTCGGGGCCGCGGGCGAGTTCACGCGCCGCAACGATGTCTACGAGGTGAAGGAAGAGTCCGGGTCGCCCGATGCGGGACTGCGGCATGTCGACTTCTCCGGCACCGGGTTCGGTGGGCAGGCCGGCCTGCGCTTCGGCGAGGACCGCGCGGAGCAGGGTGTGTTCTGCTTCGGAGCCGGTGCGCGTTTCGTTCCCGCGATCACGGTTGAGGGCGAACAGAGCTTTGCGCTTCTGTCGGGCGACAGCCTGGCTGCGGTGTCGGCCGAGCGCGAATCCGGCATCGAGGCCGGCGCCTCGGCGAGCTACCGGATCACTCAGGGGTTCCGCCTGCTGGCCGGCGCGGGTGGCCGCGGAGCGCGCGAGTGGACGGGCTTCGATGTCCGCTCGGGTGCGGGATACCAATGGAGCGTAGGCGGCGAGTTCCACGACGATCGCGACCCGTGGACGGTGCGTTTCGGAATCGGGCAGGAACACGAGGACGACGTGCCGGAGCCGGACGCCGGAATCTTCGGACTCGGCATCGGCTGGAGCTTCGACCGCTCGCGGATCGACTTCGGTGTGCTGCACCGAACGCTCAAGCGGGAGGGTTCCCCCAACTCGTTCGACGATCGCGTCGTGGCGACGGTCACGGCGGCGTTCTGACGCGCGGCGGACACGCCGGGAGCGCTTCAGCCCTGTGCTATACTGCCGCCAAACCATTGAATCACGCCTTCTTCGCGGACGAACGTCGCGCATGAAGTGCCGCTGGACGTGAAGCGTCCGATGTCTGCGCACGACGTGTAAGCGAGAGTGGCGGAACTGGCAGACGCGCTGGACTTAGAATCCAGTGGGGAAACTCGTGGGGGTTCAAATCCCCCCTCTCGCACGTCCCTGCCTGTCCACTGAACGGCGCCGGGGCCCCTCCGGCGACGGGGGAGCTCAAAGCAATGAACGTAACGGCCCGCTCGACCGGCACCTGGCAGCACACACTCGACATCGATGTCCCGGTCGAGGAAGTGGATCAGAAGCTCGACGAGGTTTCGCACCAGGTGCAGCGGCGCGCGACCATGCCCGGGTTCCGGCGTGGACGGGTCCCGCTCGAAATGGTGCGGCAGCACTTCGCGGACCGCGTCGAGCAGGAGTTCATCGAGACGTTCGTGCCGCGGCTCGCGGGTGAGGCGATCGACCAGGCGCAGCTCAGTCCGATCGTCACTCCGCTCGTGCGCAACCTGCGCTTCGGTCCCGGTCAGCCGCTCAAGTTCGAAGTCGTGGTCGACGTGAAGCCCGAAGTCGAGGCCAAGGACTACCGCGGGCTCAAGGCGCGCCGCTCGGCGAAGCCGGTGGACGATGCCGCCGTCGACGCCGTGATCCAGGATCTGCTCGAGCAGTCGGCGGTGTTCGTGGATCTCGACCGCCCGGCCCAGCGCGGCGACATCGTGCTGCTCGATTCGACCCGTCTCGATGCCAATGGCCGCCGGCTCGCGTCTTCGCGCGCCAAGGCGCGCCGGATCGAACTCGGGGCGCCCGATCTGATGCCCGACCTCGAGAACGGGCTGATGGGTGCGACCGCGGGCCAGGAGCGCACGATCGATGTGACCTATCCCGCGGACTATCCGGGCGGGGATCTGGCGGGAAAGCAGGCCCGCTACGTGGTGAAGATCAGGAAAATCCAGGAGAAGAAGCTGCGTCCGCTGGACGATACCCTTGCGAAGGACGTGTTCGGACTGGGGTCGCTCGAAGAGCTGCGCTCCCGGGTCCGCCTGAACCTCGAAGGTGAAGAGCGCGTCCGAATGCAGCGAGAGATGGACGACATGATTGCGAACGAGCTGCTGCAGCGCAATACGGTGGAACTGCCGGTGCGCTGGGTGGACTGGATGCTCGAGCGCGTGATCGCCGATGCGGTGGGTTCGCAGAACGTGCCGGATGCGCTGCGGACGGAACTCGAACCGCGCTACCGGCCGGGAGTCGAGCGGTCGCTGATGCGCTCGGTGCTGCTGGACGCGGTCGCACGGCAGGAGCAGCTCGAGGCGAGCGACGAAGAGGTTGCCGAAGAGATTTCGCGCATGGCCCAGTCGGAGCCGCGTCAGGCGGCGAGGGTGCGGGCGCGGTATCAGGCGGCGGAACGGCGTGAGGCACTGCGCGATTCACTGCGCGAGCGCAAGGCGCTGGACTGGTTGATCAATGCGGCCGAAATTCAGGAAGAGACGGTCTTGTCGGGCAGCTGAAAGGCACTTCAGGGAGGAGTGAAGGGTTATGGGTCTAGTTCCCATCGTCGTCGAGCAAACGGGCCGGGGCGAGCGCGCCTACGACATCTATTCGCGGCTGCTCAAGGACCGCATCATCTTCATCGGGACGCCGATCGACGACAACATCGCGAATCTGGTGATCGCGCAGATGATCTTCCTTGAGGGCGAGGATCCGGACCGGGACATCAACATTTACATCCACAGCCCGGGCGGAATGGTCACGGCGGGACTTGCCATCTACGATACGATGCAGTTCGTGAAGCCCGACATCGCCACGCTGTGCATGGGTCAGGCGGCGAGCATGGCCGCGGTGCTGCTCGCGGCGGGCGCCAAAGGCAAGCGCTCCGCGCTGCCGAACTCCCGCATCATGATCCACCAGCCGCTCGGCGGAACGCAGGGACAGGCCACGGACATCGAGATCTACACGCGCGAAATGCTGAAGATGCGCGAGCGCCTGAACGGAATTCTCGGGCACCACACCGGACGCACGATCGACTCGATCCTGAAAGACACCGACCGCGACAATTTCATGTCGGCCGAGGAAGCCAAGACGTACGGCATCATCGACGACATCATCGACAAGCGTAAGTAATCCGGCCCCGCGAGGATCTCCATGAAGAAGCGCATCGCCACGCCGCATCCGATTCGTTGCTCGTTCTGCGGGCGCGGGCAGGACGAAGTCGCACGTCTGGTCTCGGGGCCCTCGGTCTACATCTGCAGCGAGTGCGTCAAACTGTGCAACGACATCCTCGAGGGTGAACTCGAGCGTGAACAGCCGGCGACGTCGGGGCAGCTTCCGAAGCCGACCGAGATCAAGCGCATCCTGGACGACTACGTCGTCGGGCAGAACAAGGCGAAGAAGACGCTCGCGGTGGCCGTGTACAACCACTACAAGCGCATTTACTCGCCGCCGCCTCCGGGCGAGGTCGAACTCGAGAAGTCGAACATCCTGCTGATCGGGCCGACCGGCACCGGCAAGACGCTGCTCGCCCGCACGCTCGCGCGCTTCCTCAAGGTCCCGTTCGCGATCGTCGATGCGACGAGCCTGACCGAAGCCGGCTACGTCGGCGAGGACGTCGAGAACATCCTCGTGCGACTGCTGCAGTCGGCGGACTTCAACCTGGTGAACGCCGAGCACGGCATCGTCTACATCGACGAGATCGACAAGATCTCGCGCAAGAGCGAGAACCCGAGTATCACCCGCGACGTTTCGGGCGAAGGCGTGCAGCAGGCGCTGCTCAAGATCCTCGAAGGCACGGTCGCGAACGTCCCGCCGCAGGGTGGACGCAAGCATCCGCAGCAGAAGTACATCGAGGTCAACACCAAGGACATCCTGTTCATCTGCGGTGGCGCATTCGAAGGCCTCGAGAAGATCGTGGAGCGCCGGGTGGGCGAGAAGATCATCGGCTTCGGCGCCGAGATCAAGAGCAAGAAGGACAAGGACGTCAGCAAGCTGATGTCGCTGTGCGAGCCCGAGGATCTGCTGCGCTACGGCCTGATTCCGGAGCTCGTCGGCCGTCTGCCGGTGGTCGGCGTGCTGGACCATCTCGACGAGTCGGCACTGGTGAACATCCTCACCGTCCCCAAGAACGCGATCACCAAGCAGTACCAGCGTTTCTTCGAGATGGAAGGCGTCAAGCTCGACTTCACCGAGGACGCGCTGCATGCGATCGCCGTGGCCGCCATCAAACGCGGCACCGGAGCGCGCGGCTTGCGCGCGGTGATCGAAGAAGCGATGCTGGATGTGATGTACGACATTCCCTCGCGCGCCGATGTGATCGGCTGCACGATCTCCAAGGAGTGCATCGGCGGCGGTGCTCCGCCGCTGCTGACGTTCCGCGGCGAGCGCGAGAAGAAACGAAAAGAAGCCTAGGATCTCGCGGGCGGCCGCCACTCGCGGCCGCCCGTTTCTGTAGATAAGGCACGCAACCGGAGTCGCCGCGCCCCGGACGCGCCTCGAGGAGCCATCAGTGACCCCTGTCCGCAAGAAGAGCCGCAAGGCCCGTCCGACGCCGGTCACGCCCGAACCGCCGTCGCGATCCGCGAAGAAGCCCGCCACCGCACGCGCGCGGCGAACGGAACGCGAACCGGTCCAGCAGTTGAGTGTCGCGCGCGGCGATGAGACGTTCGAATTCCCCGACCGCCTGCCGCTGCTTCCGCTGCGCGACGTGGTCGTGTTCCCGTACATGACGATTCCGCTGCTGGTCGGGCGCCAGCCTTCGATCAACGCGATCGAGAAGGCGGTCTCGCGCGATCGCATGCTGTTCGTCACCGCGCAGCGCCGCGGCGAAGTCGCCGATCCCTCGCACGAAGAGCTCTACCCGGTCGGCACCGTCGTGCGCGTGCTGCAATTGTTCCGGCTGCCCGACGGCACGATGCGCGTGCTGGTCGAGGGCATCTGCCGCTGCCGCGTCGAAGTGTTCCGCTGGTCGGGCGATTCGTACGCCGTGCGCGTGAAGGTGATCGACGAGATGCGCCTCGCGGGCGCCGAGGTCGAGGCCCAGATGCGCCACGTGCTCGCGCTGTTCGCCGACTACGTGCACTTGAACCGGCGCATCCCCGACGAAGTGCTGCTGACGGCGAACAACATCACCGATCCGGCGGCGCTCGCGCACACGGTGGCGGCCCAGCTGCTGGTCAAGGTGCCCAAGAAGCAGCGGCTGCTCGAGGTGGAAGGCGCGAGCGAGCGCCTGAAGGCGCTCTCCGACCTGCTCGCGGGCGAACTCGAAATCGTGAAGCTCGAGCGCAAGATCGAAGGCCAGGTGCGCTCGCAGGTGCACAAGAATCAGAAGGAGTTCTATCTCAACGAGCAGCTGAAGGCGATCCGCAAGGAACTCGGTCACCAGAACGAGTTCGCGAGCGAGATCGACGAGATGACCGCCGCCATCAAGAAGGCGCGCATGCCGCGCGAGGTGGTGGCGAAAGCGATGAAGGAGCTCGACCGGCTCTCGAAGATGAGCTTCATGTCGCCCGAGGCGACGGTGGTGCGCAACTACCTCGACTGGCTGTGCGCGCTGCCGTGGAGCAAGCTCACGCGCGATCCGATCGACATCGATCAGGTCGAGAAGGTGCTCGATGAGGATCATTTCGGCCTGCGCAAGGTGAAGGAGCGGATCGTCGAGTATCTCGCGGTGCTGAAGCTGACCGGCAAGAATCGCGGCCCGATCCTGTGCTTCGTCGGCCCGCCCGGCGTGGGCAAGACCTCGCTCGGCAAGTCGATCGCGCGCGCGCTCGGGCGGCGCTTCATTCGCGTGGCCCTGGGCGGCGTGCGCGACGAAGCGGAGATCCGCGGCCACCGGCGCACGTACATCGGCTCGATGCCGGGACGCGTGATCCAGAGCATGCGCCGCGCGGGTGCGAAGAATCCGGTGTTCCTGCTCGATGAGATCGACAAGCTCGGCAGCGATTTCCGCGGCGATCCGGCGGCGGCGCTGCTCGAGGTGCTCGATCCGGAGCAGAACCACACGTTCAACGACCATTATCTGGAAGTCGATTTCGATCTCAGCCAGGTCATGTTCATCTGCACCGCGAACTCGATGTACTCGATCCCGCCGGCCCTCGCCGACCGCATGGAGATCATCCGGCTGCCGGGCTATCTCGAGAACGAGAAGGTGGAGATCGCGCGCCGGTTCCTGGTGCCCAAGCAGATCGCGTCCGCCGGACTCGAGCCGGGCGACATCAAGCTCGGGCTTCCGCTGCTGCGCGCGCTGGTGAACCGTTACACGCGTGAAGCGGGCGTGCGCAGCCTCGAGCGCGAGATCGCAGGGCTGTGCCGCAAGGTCGCGAAGAAGAAGGCGGCCGGCAAGTTCAAGCACCCGGTCTCCATCACCGAAGCCGTGCTCCACAAGTGGATCGGACCCACGCGTTACCTCGACACCGTCGTCGAACAGCATGCGCGCATCGGCGTGGCGAACGGCCTCGCGTGGACCGAGACCGGCGGAGATGTGCTCACGATCGAAGTCAGCATCCTGCCGGGCAAGGGCGAACTGCAGCTGACCGGCAAACTCGGCGACGTGATGCGCGAGTCGGGGCAGGCGGCGCTGTCGTATGCGCGGTCGCGCGCTGCGGAACTGGGCCTCGACAAGTGGTTCTATCGCGACATCGACATCCACGTTCACGTCCCCGAGGGCGCGATGCCCAAGGACGGCCCCTCCGCCGGCATCACGATGGCGGTGGCACTGATCAGCGCGCTCACCGGAGTGCCGACGCGTGCCGACGTGGCGATGACCGGCGAGATCACGCTGCGCGGCAGCGTGCTGCCGATCGGCGGACTCAACGAGAAGGCAGTCGCCGCGCGGCGCGCCGGGATCAAGACGATCCTGCTGCCGCGCGCGAACGAGAAGGATCTGGTCGAGATTCCCGACGAAGTGCGCGCGAGCCTGGAGTTCGTCCTGGTCGACAGCATGGATCAGGTGCTCGAGCGCGCGCTCGATCGTCCACCCGCAGCCGCTGCGGAGCCGGCCCCGACCGGCGAGCCCGGCGATTCCGCGCATTACGCTCATTGAAGGAGCCGAACCGATGACCGTCACGCCCTCTGCCGCGCCCGCCACCCGGACGTTCACCCGTATGCGGCTGTTCACGCCGGGCCCGGTCGAGATTCCGGCACGCGTGCTGCGCGCGCTGTCGCAGATTCCTCCGCACCATCGCACCGAAGTGTTCCGCGCGACCTTCCAGCGCGTCACGAACTCGATGCGCGAGCTGCACCAGACCGAGGGTGAAGTGTTCCTGCTCGCCGCCTCGGGCACCGGTGCGATGGAAGCCGCGGTCACGAATCTGATGTCGCCGGGGGAGAAGGCGCTCGCGGTGATCGGCGGCAAGTTCGGTGAGCGCTGGAAGAACCTGCTCGACGCCTTCGGCGTGCCGCACGACTCGGTCGATGCCGAGTGGGGCAAGGCGGTCGACCCCGCACTGGTCGAGGCCGCGCTGGCGCGCGATCCTTCGATCACCACCGTGTTCGCAACCCACAGCGAGACCTCGACCGGCGCGATCCATGATGTCGAAGCGTTCGCCAAGATCACGAAGGCGCGCGGCAAGCGGCTCGTCATCGACGCGATCACGAGCCTCGGCGTGCATCCGCTGCCGCAGGACGCGTGGGGCATCGACGTGGTGGTGTGCGGTTCGCAGAAGGGTTTGATGGCGCCGCCCGGCGTGGCGACGGTCAGCCTCGCCCCGTGGGCGGCGTCCGCCATCGAGCGCGGACTTCCGCGCATGTATTTCGACCTGCGCAAGGCGCGCAAGAGTGCCCCGATCGGAGAGTCGGCGTTCACGCCGGCGGTGAGTCTGATCCTGGCGCTCGAGGAAGCGCTGTTGATGATCAAGGAAGAAGGCCTCGACGCGGTCCACACGCGTCATCGCCGGCTCGCGCGCGCGATGCGCGCCGGCGGCAAGGCCGCCGGCTACGCGTTGTTCTCCTCCAGCCCGTCGCACGCGGTGACGGCGTTCACGCCGCCGGCGGGTATCGACGGCTCGACCGTGGTCAAGCGCCTGCGCGACGTGCACGGCATGGTCGTGGCCGGGGGCCAGGATCACCTGAAGGGCAAGATCTTCCGCGTCGGCCACATGGGCGCCTACGACCTCTCGGACATCGTCGCGATGGTGAGCGCGCTCGAAGAAATCGCGACCGCCAACGGCAAGCCGAGCGCGGGTGCGGTGGACGTCGCGCGTTCGGCGTGGGACGCCGCGTGACCGCCGTCGTGCGCCGCTGCGGCCAAACGGAATCGGGTCGCGAGTGAAGGCATTCATCGCCGAAAAGCTCGCGCCAGCGGCCGTCGATCGTCTGAAGGCCGCCGGTTTCGATGTGGTCGAGAAGAGCGGATTGCAGGGCGCGGAACTGGTCGCGGCTCTCGCCGGCTCCGACGCGCTGCTGGTGCGGGGCGCCACGAAGGTCACCGCGGAAGTGCTCGAGACGCCGGGCCTCAAAGTAGTCGCCCGCGCGGGCACCGGCCTCGACAACGTCGACGTGAAAGCCGCGCGTGAGCGCGGGATCGCGGTGCTCAACGCGCCCGCCGCCAACACCATCTCGGTCGCCGAGCTCACGCTGGGACTGCTGCTCGCGCTCGAACGGCACCTCGCTCCGGCCGCGACCGATCTGCGAAACGGTCGCTGGGAGAAGTCGAAATATTCGGGACGCGAGATCGCGGGCAAACGGCTCGGTCTGGTCGGCTTCGGCCACATCGGACGCGCAGTCGCGATGCGCGCGCGCGCGTTCGATCTCGAAGTCTCCGCCTCCGACCCGATGGTCCATCCGTGGCCGCCCGAATTCGGATGGGTGCGCGAGAAGACGCTGGAAGCGATGCTGCCTGAGGTCGACTACCTCTCGCTTCACGTTCCGCTCGTTGCGGCGACGCGCGGCCTGATCGGCAAGGCCCAGCTTTCGCTCATGAAGCCCGACGCGGTGCTGGTCAATTGCGCGCGTGGGGGAATCGTCGATGAGACGGCACTGCTCGATGCGCTGAATGCCGGCGCGCTGCGAGGTGCCGCGCTCGATGTGTTCGCCACCGAGCCCCCGGGCGAGCATCCGCTGCTCACGCTGCCGAATGTGATCGCGACACCGCACCTCGGTGCCGCGACGCGCGAGGCGCAGGACCGCGCCGGAGTCGAAGTCGCCGAACGCGTGATCGAGACCCTCGCGCGACGCTGATTCCTCCGCCGGCGATTTCAATTGCGGGGCCGGTGCCGAAGTCGCCAGCCCCGATTTCCATTTTGGATTCGCGCGTCGTTGCTCCAAGGGTGCCCGCTCTGATAGCGTCCCGCGGCTTTTTCGAGGAGGAGGGACGCGAGTGCCGTGCACCGTGGTGGTCGGCGCCCAGTGGGGCGACGAGGGCAAGGGAAAGATCGTCGATGCGCTGAGCGCGCGCTCCGATGTGGTCGCGCGCTATCAGGGCGGCCCCAACGCGGGCCACAGCGTGATCTGGAACGGCGAGACGATCGTCCTGCATCTCGTGCCGTCGGGGATCCTTCACGAACGCACGCGGTGCCTGGTGGGCAACGGCGTCGTGATCGATCTGCTGCGCTTCCGGGCCGAGGTCGACCACCTCGAAACGCTCGGCGTTTCGCTCGAAGGCCGTATCGGCGTGAGCCCGGCGGCGCACTTGATCCTGCCCTACCACCGCGCGGTGGAGGCGATCTCCGAACAGCAGGCGGGCGCGATCGGCACCACCGGCCGCGGCATCGGATACGCGTATCGCGACAAAGCCGCGCGCACCGGACTGCGCATCGCCGATCTGTTCGACTCCGGAACCTTCATCGATGCCGTCGAGCGCAACCTCGAACGCCTGCGCCGCGAGTTTCCGGCGGCGGGACTCGAAGCCACGCGCGCCTCCGACGTCTACGACGAACTGCGCGAGGTCTCGCGCTGGATCGAGCCGATGGTGTGCGACGTCTCGCTCGAACTGCACACCGCGTTGCGCGCGGGCCGCAACGTGCTGTTGGAGGGTGCCCAGGGCACACTGCTCGATCTGGACCACGGCACCTATCCGTTCGTGACCTCGTCGGCCGCATCGGCCGCCGGGGCACCGCTCGGCGTGGGGCTCGGACCCACCGCAATCGATCGCGTGATCGGCGTGAGCAAGGCGTACGCGACCCGCGTGGGCCATGGCCCGTTTCCGAGCGAGATGCCGGACGCGGAAGCCGCGCGGCTGCGCGAGGCGGGCGAGGAGTACGGTGCCACCACCGGGCGCCCGCGCCGCTGCGGATGGCACGATCTGCCGGCACTCCAATATGCCGCGCGCATCAACGGCTTCGATGAGTTGGTGATCACGAAACTCGACGTGCTCGATGAATTCGATACGATCCAGGCGGTGACCGGCTACGAAATCGACGGCCGGCCGGTGACCGGCTTCCCCGCGAGTGCTTCGCAGCTCGAACGCTGCCGTCCGGTCGCGCGCACGTTCCCCGGCTGGAAGACGCCCACCACCGGCGCCCGGCACTGGCGGGACCTGCCTGCGAACGCGCGCGACTACCTCGAATGGCTCGAAGCCGAGGTCGGGGTGCCGATCGCGATCGTGTCGGTGGGGGCAGGGCGCGAGGCCGAGGTGGCGCGCCGCTGACCGCCGGTCTGTTTGCTCCGCGCCCGCCGCGTGGCTTATGAGAGGATGCGGGCAGCAGTCAGGATGCTCGAATGTGCACGTGACCCGTTAGCTCAGTCGGTAGAGCACCTGACTTTTAATCAGGGTGTCGTTGGTTCGATCCCAACACGGGTCACCATTACTTCAAGGTTTTCGAGTATTGTTGCTGGAGCCGCAACAACATCGGTCGTTTTGCAGCAATTTCGGCGGGTGTGACCGCCGAGTGAGAAATTTCTTGGGTTCCCGTCAGATTTTTGCAAATCTATGTCCTCGGCGCCTGCATCTGATGCCCGGGACGTTGGTTCAGATCAATCGTCCTAGCGTTCATCGGCCGCTTCGTGGGGTCGCGATGGCCGCTCAATCGAGTGGCTGCGAGTTGGTTTCCCGGTCCGCCCCGGAGAGTATCAGTGGATTGCAGCGAGGTGATGGAGCAGCTGGCAGAATTTCTGGACCCAGAGTCCCGCGCGGAACTGTGCCGCACGATCGAACAGCATCTCACCCAGTGTCGCGATTGCCGTTTTCTCGTCGACTCGGTGAAGAAGACGATCGTTCTCTATCAGTCCGACCGCGAAGTGGAAGTGCCGGTCACCGTGAGCGCGCAACTGCAGGCCGCGCTCGCTCTCGAGTACCGCGCAGGGCGCAAGAGCGATTGACACTCCGCGCGAGCGCGCCCTAGTCTTCCGGCCTGTAATCGCCCGCAGGGCAGAATCCTGCGGGCGATCGCATGTGCGCCAGGCAAGCGCCGCATCCGCCTCCCGGAGACCTGCTCCCGCATGAAGCGCGTCGGAATTCTTGGGCTCCCGCAATCGGGCAAGTCCACCGTGTTCGAGATCCTCACGCAGGGCGCGGGCAGTGCTGCCGCCGGCGGCGGATCACGCGATCACGTGGGCATGGTGCGGGTCCCCGATGATCGCATCGACCGTCTCGCACTCCTGTTCAAACCGAAGAAGACCACCTATACGCAGATCCAGTTCGTGGACAGCGCCGCCGCCGGACACACGAGCGCGCGAGTGGCCGCGAAGGGTCCCGATCTGTTCTCGGGCGTGCGCAACTGCGACATGCTGGTGGCCGTGATCCGGGACTTCGAGAACCCCGCCGTGCCGTCGATCAAGGGCGTCGATTCCGCGCGTGACCTGCGCGATCTCGAGACCGAGTTGATCGTGAACGACCTCGCGATCGTCGAAACCCGCATGGAGCGCATCGAGAAGGAACTGCGGATCGGCAAGAAGCAGGGCGAACGCGAGCACGTGGTGCTCGGACGCTGCAAGACGATGCTCGAAGCCGAGCACGCGCTGCGCGCCGAGACGTTCGACGCCGAGGAGGAAAAAATCCTCAGCGGATTCCAGTTGCTGACGCGGAAACCGCTGCTGGTGGTGTACAACCAGGACGAGCACTCGAAGAGTACGCCCCCCGAACCCGGTCCTGAGACGCGTTCGGTGGCGTTGCAGGCGAACCTCGAGCGCGAGATCGTGGCGTTGCCCGCGGAGGAGCGAACGGCGTTCCGCGCCGAACTCGGCATGACCGAGGACGGACTGTCGCTGCTGATCCGCGGATGCTACGAATTGCTGGGGCTGATCTCGTTCTTCACCGTCGGTCCCGACGAAGTGCGGGCGTGGACGATCAGGCGCGGCGAATTCGCGGTGGACGCGGCGGGCGAGATCCATTCGGACCTCGCCCGCGGCTTCATCCGCGCGGAAGTGATCGACTGGAAGAAGCTCGTGGAACTCGGCGGCACTGCCGGCGCGCGCACCGCCGGGCAATTGCGGCTCGAAGGACGCGACTACGAAGTGCACGATGGCGATTGCCTGGAGATCCGATTCAATGCGTGAACTTCGTTTCGTTGCGGCTGCGCTGGCGCTCGCGGCACTCGCGTTCGTTTCCCCTTCCGCTCATGCGGCGGAAGAAGGTTCGCTCGGCGGCCATCTGTCGCTCGGCTACTCGCACCTGATCGTTACCGATTCGCCCGGCGGCTCGCTCTCGGTCGCGGGCGGGATCGACTATCCGGTGGCACCCGCGCTGCGGCTGGGCGTGGACGTCGGCTTCGCGCTGCTCGGCAGCCGGATGCTCGAACAGGACGCCCAGATCGCGAACCTCGACTACAGCCTGTTCGAGACCTCGCTCAAGCTCCACTGGACGCCGGCAGGATTCGGCCCGCTCGGGCGAGTGTCGTTCGGCCCCGCGCTGGTGAGCGCCAAGGCCGAACTCGCGACCTCAGGCGGCGGGTTGGAGTTCACGCCGTATGCGGTCGAAGAGATGGCGCCGGGTGCCGCGCTCGACCTCACGCTGATCAAGACGTCGACCCACTCTCCGGTGCGCGCGGGTGTGGAGTTCGGCGTGCTCGCGGTGTTCCTCGAAAAAGAGACCTGGACGATCGCCAGCGCGCGGTTGGCGATCCATTACTAATCCGCGCTCCGTCGTGTCGTTGCAAGGTGATTATGTCCGCCTAATTGCAAAGTGATTATGTCCTCCCTGCACCGGCAGTTTTCGCTGGAGCGTTGAGGGTGGCGGATTGTTTCCAGGGATGTTTGGGTTTCGGTCGGCGGATGTGGGTGAACTGG
>JANLWX010000181.1:0-54969 GCA_031364845.1 Candidatus Eiseniibacteriota bacterium | reverse complement strand
CGCTCCGAGTGCTGAGCCCGTCCCCCGACGGCAGGCGCGTGGCGGCGGTGTACGCGAGCCAGTCGGTCTCGGGCTGCCCGCTGCCCGCGGCCGTCGAGATCTTCGACGCGACCGATGCCGCGCCTGCGGTTTTCGGACGCTGGCGCGGATCGCTCGCGCTACCGCTGGGATTCACGCCGACCTGCGCGTCGTTCAGCCGCGACGGGACACGCCTGTGGATCGGCTCGCACGACGGCGCCCAAGGGTCCATTGCGATCGTGGACGTCACGGTGACCCCACCCGCGCTGGCGCAGACGCTCGCGAACGCCGTCGCGGGCCGGGTCAGCGCGCTCGCCGCCGATCCTCTGGGGCGGTGGATGTACGCCGCGTCCTCGCTCGACGCGCGCGTGAGGTGGATCGACCCCACCACCGGCGCGGTGGTCGACACGGCCGGGTTCGGAACGCATCGGCCCGAGTCGATCGCACCCACGCGCGATGGAACGAAGCTCGTGGTCGGCGGCGAGGACCGAGTTTGGCAGCTGCTCGCCAGCGGTGGAACGGTGTCGGCGTCCGGCCCGGTGCGCGCAGGCGATCCCGTGGTGTCGGTGGCCGCCACCCGCAACGGGCAGCGCGTCGCCTTTGCGCTCACCGGCGGCGGAATCGGCGCGTGGAACCCGGCGGCGGCGGCGCAGTCCTTCTACATCCCCAACGCGGCGCCGGGCGGCGTGCGTGATCTCGACGCGAGCACGAGCGGAGACGTCGTGCTGGGACGACGCTTGGGAACGCAGGATCTAGCCCTCGTGAATACGTCGGGTGCCGGATCGGTGGCGTTCCTTGCGACTCCCAGCGAGCCGGCGTTGATGTGCGCGTCCGCAGTCGGCCGGCAGGTGTGGATCGCGTACACCGGAGGCAGTCTCGCCTCGCGCGCGCCCGCCAATCGCGACTCGATCCAGCTTCACAGCGTTCGGCCGATTGATGTCATCGCGGTATCGGGAGCCCGGCAGAGCGCAGGGCTTGGGCAAACGCTGCCATTCCCCATTCTCGTGCACGTCGCCGATCCCCAGGGACGTCCGGCGGACGGCGTCCCGGTGCGCGTGACGCTCGGCAACGCCGGCCAGGGCTGGGTCGGTGCACCCGTCGAGACGAGCGTGGTTCGCGTCACCGACGTGACCGGCGGCGTACGCGTTCCCTGGACGCTAGGCAGCACCGCGGGGGAACAAAGCATCCAGGTCGAGGTGCTCGGTCTCGGGCCCGGCATCCAGATCACCGCAACCGCCAGCGCGACCGATGAGGCCACGGAGCCAACGGTCATCGAAGTAGGACCGGACGGAAGCGACCCGGTTCCAGTCGCCTCACGTTTCTTCGTCCGCTTCAATCAGATGATGGACGCGCCTACTGTGCGAGACGGGATGCGGCTTCTGGTCGGCGGCGATCCCATTGAGATCACGGTCGACGATGTCGACGAGGCGCGCCGATTCATCGTTCAACCCAAGCAGCTGCTGCCATTCTCGACGCCGTGCACATTGCAGTTGAACGCGGGTCGCGATCTCGACGGCCAGGCGCTCCTCGACTCGGTAGAGCTCCAGTTCACTACCGAGGATCCGCCCGCCGTGCAGATTCTCGGCGTGGAGCCCGTCGCGGCGACACCAGGTGCTCGCATCAAGATCTCAGGACGCGGTTTCCAGCCCCTCGCGACCGCCAACGCGGTGACGCTGGAGGGCCGCCAGCTCGTGGTCGATCAGGCGCGCGAGGATCAGATTGTCGCCTTCGTGCCGGCCGACATCGCCGCTGGTAGTTTCCAGCTTCGAGCCGTTTCGGGATCTGCGGGGGCGAGCAACATCCTCGACTATCACGTGATCCAGCCGGGGCCGCCGAGCAAAGGGGAGAAGCATCTCGTCCCTGCGCATTCCGGCCCCGGAGGGCGCGACATCGCGATCGATCCGTCAGGGAAGTTCGCCTGGATCGTCAACCCCGAGTGGGACGACGTCGACGTCTACTCGGTGTCCAACCTGGCTCTGACCTGGCTTCGGACCGTGCCAGCGGGCGACGACCCGGTGCGCATCGCCCTCCATCCCCACCAGAAGATCGCGTACGTCGCGAATCGCGGCAGCCAGGACGTGAGCGTTATTTCCTACGAGGACGTCGACGACATCGCCACGATCGGTACGTTCCAGCTGAATGGCACGCCGAAACACCTCGGGTTCTACTACGAGGGCGGCCGTCTCGACCTACTGGTGTTCCTCGAGAGCGGAGCGGAATTTGTTTACGCGATCGGTGCAGACTATCTCTCGGACGGCGTAGCCAAGCCGAAGGGCGGCGGATCGACGGCCCCGCCGTCTAGCGTCACCATCACCGACGGCGGTCTGCTGTTCCTATCCACTCCAGACGGCGCGACCATCGTCGATCTGGCGACCAAGGCCGTGAAGAAGGTGCCGGTCCGGTCCGGCCTGGTGTCTTCGGAGCGCGCGAAGCTGATTGCGAAGAGGAACGAGCTCACGAATCGCAATCTGACGCCGGGAACGTACATGGCGGGCATCACGGGACATGGATCCCTGGTCGCGATCGACACCGATCGGGGTAGTCCCACGTTCGGCACGATCCGCAACGAGATCAAAGGCCCGGCGCCTTTCACACAGATCCGCTCGACGCCTTCCGGCTCAGGCCTCCTCGTCCATTCGGCCAAGCTCAATACGGTCTACTTGTACTCGGTGTCCGGTGGGACGGGGGGCGGTCGTTCGGCGTCGACGCTCGAACCGACGATCGGTTTCGAATTGATCCAGTCCGTCCCTGTCGCGGCCGACGCGCAGGCGATCACAATGGATCCGTTGGGGCGCTTCGCACTCGTGACCAGCACGGGATCTTCGATGATCGAGCGTATCGACTTCGACATGCAACCACCGGTGATCGCTGAGCTCGCGATGCCGCTCGACGAGTTCGATCTCTCCGCGTTTTCGCGCTGGGCAGCGGCGCACATTGAGCTTCCCGTGGGCTTCGGGACTGACAGCATAGACGTCAACACCCTCCGGCTGGGCGCGCTGATTCCGATCGACCCGGCCGGAACGGTGTTAGATGGCGACGCGGACCACGACGGTCTCCCTGAGCTAATCGTCCCGTTCGACCGCACCCGGATTCCGGCGGCCCTGGACGAGGGTGACGCGGTGTCGGTCGCGGTGAGCGGCGAGCTCGGCGCTCGCATTCTCGTCGCCCGAGACACGACGCGGTATCGCACCGGCCGCATCAAGTATCCGACTGGCGGCGAGACGTTCCGCTGGGGTACCTCGCTCCGGGTTACCTACGACACGGCGCGCAGCCCCGGTGCGACGTCGGTAGCGTTCTTCCAGTCGGTGAACGACGGCCGGAGTTGGTCGCTGATCGGGAACGGACTGCCGCACAACGGCCAGGTCATGTGGACAGTTCCCGCGGTTCCCACAGACAGCGCTCGCCTAGCCGTCGTCGAGATCGAGAGTGCGCTTGGAGGGTCGCGCGTGAAGGGCGTACTCGCAATGAGTGAACGGGTCTCGCTCAGTTCTTCGGTCGATGCGCCTGTCGCAGCGCCGGTTGCGATCGAGCTCGCCGCCCCTTGGCCCAATCCGGCACTCGACGCCGTCACGGTGCGCTTCGGCTTACCGGCTGCGGCGCGGGTGCGCCTACAGATTTTCGACGTTCAAGGGCGAGTGGTCGGCACAATCGCGGACGGCAAGCATCGCGCGGGGTGGCACACGGTGCGATGGGAGGGCTCGCGCACGCGAGGTCGGAGAACCGAACCCGGTGTTTATTTCAGCCGGCTGACGGTGGGCAGTGAAATACGTCAGCGGCGGTTCGTGCTTCTGCGGTGACGGGCAGGAGCACGAACTCTAGAATGCCTCGGCACCATTCGCTCCACTGGCCGTCCGCCGAACGCGACTATTAGCGTCATCTAATCGCGATTGGTCCGACGAGTCTATGACGGCGAGTCCGTCCGAAACCGGTCATTCCCGGAGGTCCCGCCATGACCGAAGGCCTCAGGAATCACCGTCGCGAGTTCGAATTCCTGAAGCGACGCGTCGGTGGGCTGGCTCGAGGTCGTTTCGCCGACGACCAGGAGGATGTGGCGATGGATGCCTGGGTGCGCTTGGACCGCTGGGCAAGAAAGGGCAACGAGGCGCACAACTTCGAGGCGGTGATGATGAGCATCGCTGAGCGCGCATGGCTCGACTTCCTCGACCGCAAAGAGAGCCGATTGAAGCGAAGAGGTGGCGAGACACCGATCGACAACGAGCCCATCGCCGCCTTAGTCGAGAAACGTGGTGTCGACCCGGCGGATCTGGCGCTAGTTCGTTTCGCTGTCAGCGAGTGGTTTCGCGCGAACAAGCCACGGTGCGCAGCGCTCGCCAAACACTACTTTGCGGGGCGGAGCTGGAAGGAAGTCTCCAACCTTGAGGCGACGGTCGAGGGACCCGCTGAGAAGCCGAACTCGATCGCACAGCGATGGCACCGCTGCCAGCATGCCTTCATCTCCGCCGCGCGCGCCGATCACGGCCGGCTGGCCCAGTTGCTCTCCGACTTCGAAGGGGTCGTCACGTGAGCGCCAATCGGGGCCCGACGCACGAGTGGGTGCGGGCGACGCTGGCGGCATGGGCGGCCGGCGTGTTGGATCCTGATGCTGCAACCCGCCTTGAGCAGCATTTGGACATCTGCGAGGCGTGTCGCGCCCAAGCTGCGACCGCACGTAATCCCGAGTTCTCCGAGGACGACGGCGGCGAGCACATCCCGTCGTCCCTCCTGGCCATCTGGGACCGTCGTGCACCGCACCTCGATGGCCTTCTGCGCCCGCTGGTCGCGAGACACATTGAAAGCTGTGCGACATGCCGCGCGGAGCTAGTCGCCCTGGGTCATGACCCAACGCTACTTACCACCGTAACGCCCCAGGCCCCTTCGGCCAAAGCTCCGCTTCGACCCGATCGCTCAGCTACAATCCCGTTCCCGCGGCATCGCGCAGTGTGGTCGCCCCGCCATATCGGCGCAGCCGCCTTCGCGTCGGCCGCTTCACTCATTGTCCTATTTGTCTACCTGAAGTTCCGGCCCACCTCGCACCCGCCGATCGCATCGCGGGACACCACCAGCCTGACGCCGCGTCCCAGGCCTTCACCAACGCCGGAGGTTCCCCGCGAGCGGCCAGGCCGGCCTGCACCCGCCCCCGAGCTCCTCGCGCTCGGTCCCGGGACGGACGGTGCGACCAACCTGGTAGAGAACGTGCGCCAGGGCAGCATTGCGGAGCCGCCGGCCGTTGCATTCAATCCCGAGACGAGTGAGATCCGTTTCCGGCCACCACGCTCGCTTGCGCTTGCTGCAGGCCATCGTCTCGAAATCGACATCCTCGATCCAGCCGACCGAACCGTGCGGAGCCTCCGAACAACACTCTCGGCGTTGTTCCCGGAAGGCGCGCCGCGAGACATCGTCATCCGCCGCGACCATGAAATGAAGCCGGGCCGATACGTCCTGCGCTTCCGGGTTGACGGCACCCCACCGGACGAATCTCGCTACGACTTCGAGCTCCGCTAGCGCTTCGGCATTGCGACACGATCATTCCGCGGTGATGAACGAACGGATATCTCGTAGTCCCGACCGCCTTCGGCGCTCGGCGCGTAACACCCAATCTCAGACCCCCCTTGTGACCACGGGGGCCGAGCCACGCATAGAGCTCGCGGCCACCATCCGATCGTGGTCACCCGGCAGCCTCAGTAACCGCGCTGCTCGCCCCGCTCCAAACAACGACACTCATGAATACATCCGGGCGCCCACGATTGGAGATCGTGTCACACCTGCCACTCCGCCCCGACGAGAAGGGCGAAGGCGAGCCAAACCGGCCCGCCGAATCGCCAGCAACCTCTTCGGGAACGAGGGCAACCATGAACACGAAGCTCGCAGTTGGTGCACTGCTGTCGCTGATGGCGATGAACACTGCAGATGCGGGGATCATCCCTGAGCTGCAGACCCTGCCCCTTTCGGCGTACACCAGCGAGCTCAATGCGCTCGATCCCGGTGGTGTGCTCGATGGAGTGCGCGTCTACGCCTGCGATCGGGAGCCGTACGCGTCGTTCTTCCTCGAGGTCGCGGTGGCGAAAGGCACCATCGCCCTGGCCGACAGCCTGACCATTCGATTCGGGCGGACGCTCGCTGTCGCTGCCGGAGGGGAGTTGGAAGTTTCCTCCGATCCCGAACAGTGGCCAGAGGCGCTGGAGGAGCTGGAGAACACCGGTGGCGGCCATGGCGACGCGCTCGCCGAACTGCAGAAAGAGGCCAATCGGCTCGAAGCAGTCCTGTCGTTGGCGGTGCTCCAAGCGGAGCGAATGCCGAGTCTTGCCTCGCGAGTCCCGGGACTGATGCAGTCGGCTGAGCGGGACTTCAGAGGTATCACCGGGAAGATCAAGCTCTTGAAGGTCGAGATGGCTCTGAAGAACTCAATGGGCCAGCTCGCGAGCACGATCAACACCTCCGCCAGGACGGCAAACAATCTTCGAGTGCTGGTCGCAAGCCTTCGGCCGTAACCACGCATCACTGGCGAGCCATCCCGAATTAGCGAACTCGCACACTGATCGTCGTCCGTCTACTGCGGTCTACAGAAAGGTAGTCACCATGCGCAATGCCACGCTATTCACCGTAATGGTGCTGTCGCTCATGGCTTCGAAGTCTCCGGCCGCCGAGCGTCCGGTATCGGTGGTCCTGTCGCGATCAATGCGCAACGTTATCAATACTCCGCTACCTGCGGCCTGGGCAGGACTTTGGAGCAGCGTCGACGTCGGCAAAGACTGCGCTTCAGGCTCGGTTCTATACACGGAGGAGCGGTGCGACTCGCTGTTCGCCGCTGAACCGATCGAAAGTGAACCGGATCCTCTGGTCTGCACCGCAACGGCCACGGATACCGAGATTCATATCCGCTGCTCTGGGACTACCGCAGGTCCGGTCTGTCCCGCGTTCGTGAACGTTACCTTCGACATCGTCCGCTCCGGTGACACCGCGAGCGGCACGATGGTCGCGAGCTACGACTACGCTCCTGAATGCGCTGTTTCGGATATGTGCGTACGCATCGCAACTATTCAGCACAGGGTCGCCAGCTGTCCTTCCACGGCAGTCGTCCCGGTGACTTGGGGACAATTGAAACAAATCTACCGATGAGACCGATGCAAGCGCGCGATTCTGACTCGGGACGACGCGGTTACACGACGTCCTCGAATGACTTGGATGGAAGACCCACTAACGCTCGTGAAGCCCCACCGGCCAACCGAGCAGGAGGACACATGAAGCGCACTCTTGGAATGTCAATGGCAGCTCTACTCTCTCTCAGTCTGGCCAATTGCTCGCACCCAACGGCTCCGATCGAGATGACTCCCTCACACCACCAAGCACCGTTCGTAGGCGAGCCATCGGGTTCGCCTTCGGTCAAAGCGGGCCAGCCTGGTGAGGCTCCACTGGTCCTAAGTCCCATCGAAACCGCGATTCCGGATGCGTACATCGTCGTCTTCAAGAAGGCCGTGGATGCCAACCAAGCCGTGATGGATGTGGTCGTGAAGCATCGCCTGAAGGCCAAGCACCGCTACTCGAACTCGCTCAACGGCTTCTCGGCCACGCTTAGCGGCGCTGAATTGATTGGCGTGCGGCGTGATCCGCGCGTCCATTACATCGTTCAGGACCAGCGGGTCGGGGCCTATGACGTCCAGGCGAATCCGCCGTCGTGGGGACTCGACCGTGTCGATCAACCAGCAAAGCCGCTCGATCGTTCGTACACGTACGATGTCCGTGGTACGGGCGTCCGCGTGTACGTACTCGACACGGGAATCGATTACTCGAATGCCGACTACGGAGGCCGAGCGATCTTTGGCGCCGATTTCATCGGCACCACCGGTCGTGACGAGCATGGCCATGGTTCGCATGTCGCCGGTACGATCGGCGGCGCGGTCTTCGGAGTCGCAAAGGGCGTCACGCTCATCTCCGTTCGTGTACTTAACGCGTCCGGCGGTGGCACGGCATCCGGTGTGATCGCGGGCATAGACTTCGTCACCGCTCATCACGCCGGCGCTCCAGCCGTTGCGAATCTTTCACTCGGTGGGGCCGTGAATATCGCTCTCGACGATGCCGTACGCAGATCCATTGCCTCGGGTGTGACGTACGTGCTCGCTGCGGGCAACGGCGCGGTGGACGCCATCAACGTGAGTCCGGCGCGAGTCGCCGAGGCGATCACCGTTGCAGCGACCACTTCCACCGACACTTGGAGCGCCTTCTCCGGCTTCGGGGCGACTGTTGATCTATTGGCGCCGGGGACGGGGATCACGTCCACCGGACTGAACGGCGGAACGCTCACGCTGAGCGGAACGTCTATGGCGGCGCCGCATGTGACGGGCGCGGCCGCGCTCTACCTCGAGACTCATCCCTCCGCAACTCCGTCTCAGGTAGCTGCTGCTCTGGTGGCTTCGGCCAGCAACGGACAGATTCAGGGAGTACCGAGCGGCACGGTCAACCGGATCGTGCAAAGTCGTGCGACTCCCCTTCCGGTTACGCCTCCCAAGGCGCCGAGCAACCTGCGGGCAGTGGCCGCTTCCACCGGTTCGATCACGCTGGCGTGGAACGACAACAGCAACAACGAAGATCAGTTTCGCGTCGCCATCAGTTACGACGTTGGGGTCACCTGGAAGAACATCGGAGTGACGGGGCCCAACGTCACGCAGCTGAAGGTCACGGGCCTGCGTCAGGCAACGTGGCACCGGTTCAAGGTGCGGGCGGCGAACGGCGCAGGGTACTCGGCGTATACCAACGTGATTGCAGCGCGCACCAACTAGCTGGCAAAAGTCGCGACCGATCGATGGGGCCCTGCAGCGTAGTCCTCGCACAGGGATCTGGTGGAGGGTCGTGGGTGCCGCTCCCGCCCACGACCTTCCGGTTCTACGGGCACTCGTCGGGCTCGGGGCCAGGGGCGCACTTGCCCGCATCGTTTCCACCCGGAGCATCACGGAGTCGCCGGCGAATTGCCTCGGTTCCCGACTCAAACCGTCTTCGCGAACCCCTGTGCTAAGGTCGCCCCCATGACCTCCAACTCTCCCGCCACGGGCGTCGAGCCCGAGCACTCCGAGCACTTCGCGGTTCCGCAGGGCGAGGGCTGCCTCGAGATCCTGTCCGACCGCCTGCGCATGAGCCCGGGCATCGTCGCGATCGAGGCCGACTTCCGCGAGCGGCAGCTGATCGTGCGCTATCAGCCGGCGCACGTCTCGACCGAAGAGCTCAATCAGCTCGCCGAAGAAGTCGGCGCGCTGTTCGCGCAGCGCGTGACGCATTGCGAGCGCCGCGAGGTCGCGGGCTCGTGCGAGGAGTGCGCGCTTCGCATCGGGCGCGTACCGGACGCGGTCGCCTCGCACATCCTTCCGATCGCGACCGAAGGCCGAATCGGGGTCACGCGCCGAACGGTCCCCGCGGACAGTGCGGAGCTCGTGCGTCCGTTCGGCACGCGCAAGCCGTGGGGTGCGCGCATGTCGCACGCGGAGCAGGCGCACCTCGCCAAGAATCGCGCGATGGTGACGCTCACCGGGCTGTGCCTCGGTCTGCTGTTGATCGGCATGGCGCTCGAGCGGGCGGGGCTGCCGGCGGCGTGGCATACCGGAGCGTTCATCGCGTCGGCACTCGCGGGCAGCTGGTTCGCGCTGCGCTCGACGGCGAAGTCGCTCGCGAAGTTCCGCTTCGATGTGAACCTGCTCATGTTGCTCGCGGCCGCGGGCGCGGGCTGGATCGGCTACATCTTCGAAGCCGCCACGCTGATGTTCCTGTTCTCGCTCAGCAACACGCTCGAGGTCTACACGATGGGCCGCACGCGCCGCGCGCTGCATGCGCTGCTCAAGTTGCGGCCGTCGCGGGCGCTCGTGGTGCGCGGCGGGCGCGAGATCGAAGTCGAGGCCGAGTCGGTCGAGGTCGGTGAGCGCGTGATCGTGAAACCGGGCGAGGCGATTCCGGTCGATGGCGTCGTGGTCACGGGTGCCTCGCTGGTCGATCAGAGCCATCTCACGGGCGAATCGGTGCCGGTCTCCAAGGAAGTCGGCGACCGCGTGTTCGCGGCCACGCTGAACCAGCAGGGTGCGATCGAAGTGCGCTCGACGCGCATGGCGGAGGACACGGCCCTCGCGCGCATCGTGAAGCTGGTACAGGAGGCGCAGGAGCAGAAGTCGCAGACCGAGGAAGTTGCCGAATGGGTCGGTCGCTACTACACGGTTGCGGTGATGATCGCGGCCGGGCTGATGATCGTGATCCCGCCGTTCGTCCTGGGGCACGAGTTCTCGGCCTCGTTCTATCGCGCGATGACGCTGCTGGTCGTCGCCTCGCCGTGCGCGCTCGTGATCGCCACTCCGGCGACGATCCTGTCGGCGATCGCCAACGCCGCGCGCAACGGCGTGCTGTTCAAGGGCGGCCGCTTCATCGAAGCACTCGGGCGTGTGAAGGCGCTGGCGTTCGACAAGACGGGCACGCTCACGCACGGACGCTTCGAAGTGACCGACATCGTTCCGATCGGCAGCTTGAACGAGCGCGACGTGCTCGGGTGGGCGGCGAGTGCTGAGAAGCGCTCGCAGCATCCGCTGGCTCAGGCGGTGGTGCGCGCCGCGGACGAGCGCGGCATCGTGTTCGCCCCGGCCGAGCAGTTGGTCTCGCATCTCGGCAAGGGTCTGGTCGCCCAGGTCGGCGGTACCAGTGTGGAGATCGGAACGCCGGAGTTGTTCGAGCAGCTCGGCGTGCAAGTGCCGGCCGCAGCCCTCGAACACCGCGAGCGGCTCAACCGCGAGGCGCGCACCGCGATGATCGTGCGCCGCGGCAGCGAGTGGGGCGTGATCGCGGCGGCCGACAAGCTGCGGCCCTCGTCGGCCAATGTGGTCGCCCAGCTCAAGCAGGAGGGGATCTCAAAGATCGTCGTCCTCTCCGGCGACAGCGTGCACACGGTCGAGGCGATCGCGCGGCGCACGAGCGTCGATGCGCACCACGGTGCGCTGCTGCCCGAGGGCAAGGTTCAGGTGATCGCGGATCTCGAGAAGCAATTCGGCGCGGTCGCCATGGTCGGCGACGGCGTGAACGACGCGCCCGCGCTCGCGCGCGCGAGCGTCGGCATCGCGATGGGCGGCATCGGCAGCGACGCGGCGATGGAGAGCGCGGACGTCGTGCTGATGGGCGATGATCTCACGGCACTCCCGTACGCGATCCGGCTGAGCCGCAAGGCGCGCGCAATCGTGCGCCAGAATCTCGTGATCGCCGTCGGCGTGATGGCGGTGCTGGTGGCGATGGTGTTCCTCGGGCAGTACACGCCGCTCGGAGCGCTCAAGCTGCCGGTCGCCGTGTCGGGGCACGAAGGCAGCACGGTCATTGTTATTCTAAATGGGTTGCGATTGCTGGGAGAGCGCCGCGCGGCAGGCAGATGAAAAACCCGATTGCTGCGTTGCTCGGTCGCTCCTCGCTGCGAAGTGTCCTGCGGACACGTCTCGCTCGTCGTCTCCCTCGCGCCTTGCACTCGGGTCTTTCATCAGCCTGCCGGAGGAGGAATAAATGCTGGGCACCAACCAGGACCGCAACACCTCGATCGGCCTGCTGATTCTGCGACTCGGAGTCGCTTCTCTGCTGTTCTTCGCCCATGGCTGGCCCAAGCTCGCGAATTTCGCGGCGCGCTCGCAGACCTTCGCCGATCCGATCGGGCTCGGGAGTGCGACGAGCCTCACGCTGGTCGTGTTCGCCGAGGTCGTGTGCGCCGTGCTGGTGGGGCTCGGATTCCTCACGCGGCTCGCCTGCGTGCCGATCATCATCTTCACGCTGGTCGCGGTGTTCGTGCAGCACGCGGCCGATCCGTTCTCCAAGAAGGAACTGGCGATCGTGTTCGGTGTCGCCGCCACCGCACTTCTGTTCACGGGGCCGGGACGCTACTCGTGTGACGGGTTGATCGGCGGCCTGTGGAAGCGCAAGCGCGCGTAGGGGAGAAGCCGGCCGCGCGAGCAAGCGCCTACTTCAGTGCCCGCACCTCGACGTTGTCGTACAGCACCGTGCACGCCCCGATGCCGCCGGTGTAGGCGGCGAGCGCGATGCGGCCGCGCGGGCGGGTGTTGGACTCGTCGGTGAAGTCGATCGCGAGTTTGCCGTCGACGGACACGCGGTAACGGTTCTTGCGCGCTTCGATCCGCAGGTGGTACCAGGTGCCGTTCACGTTCGGGACTTCCGCCTTGTCCCAGTGTTCGAAGCCGCGGTACATCAGCAGATCGTTATAACGCCCGCCGCGCAGGTCGAACCCGACGCCCTTCTTCTCGCCGGCCACCCGGACCGCAATCCCCTTGTCGGCGCCCTTCACCCCGCACACGTCGAGGTCGACCACGTAGTCGGACCACTCCTCCGAGCCGGCAAACGCGAACGAGCGCTGCTGCTTCTCGGCCGGAAGTTCGGCCCGCAGGTGCCCGTCTTCGACCGTCCACACGCCGGTGCGGTCGTAACTCCACCCCGGGCCGGCCCCATTGGAGAAGTCGTCGCGAAACAGGACGCGCCCGCGGGCACCTTCGCCCCGGCTCGCGTTTTCGGTCGCCGGGGTGTCCCTGACCGCCAGCAGGAGGACGGCGATCACCCCCAACCGGGCCGCCATCATCGCGGACATGGGAAGTCCGGGGTGGCCGCGCGCACGGTGGCGCCCCCCTTATGCCGCTGATAGAGTGTCCCGCTCATGACCACTAAAAAGCGCTCCATAGATGTGATCGGCGTCCCTGTCGACCTCGGCGCCGGTCGCCGAGGTGTCGACATGGGTCCCTCGGCGATCCGCGTTGCCGACCTCGAGGCCCGCCTCGAAGCCCTCGGCCACAAGGTCCTCGACATCGGGGACCTGGACGTCATGATTCCCGAGACCCAGAAGGTCGGTGAAGGCAAACTTCGTTACAAGGCGCCGATTCTGGCGGCGTGCGACGACCTGCGCAAGGCGGTCCACGCGAGCCTCAAGAAGGGGCGGCTCCCGCTGGTCCTCGGGGGCGACCACAGTATTGCTATCGGCTCGGTGGCCGGCTCGACCGGATATTTCGCCACCCGCAAGGAAACGCTCGGGCTGATCTGGTTCGACGCCCACGGGGATGCCAACACCCCCGAATCGACGCCGTCCGGCAACATCCACGGGATGTCGCTGGCCGTTTCTCTCGGGATCGGCGACCCGGCCCTCGTCAATCTCGGGGGTCGCTCTCCCAAAGTGCTGGCCCGCAACACCGTGCTGATCGGCATCCGGGATATCGATGCCGGGGAGCGCGACATCTTGAAGAAGAGCGGCGTCACCGTCTACACCATGAGAGACCTCGACGAGCGCGGCATGCGTGACGTCGTGGACGAGGCGATCCGGGTCGCGAGCGACGGGACCGCGGGGGTCCATCTCTCGTTCGATCTCGATGTCGTGGACCCCGAGGATGCGCCGGGAACCGGAACTCCGGTGTGGGGCGGCATCACGTATCGCGAGGCTCATCTGGCGATGGAGCTGCTCAGCGACCGTGCTCAGATCGTTGCGATCGATCTGGTCGAAGTGAACCCGGTCCTCGATACGCAGAACATGACCGGCATCCTCGCCGCCGAGCTCGCTCAGAGCCTGATGGGCAAGCGCATCTTCTAGTCCGGAGGTCGCGGCCCCGCGGCCCTTCGTTTCACCCCCGCCGATCCGAATCGCGGCCACGCGCGTATTTTTTTTCGCGGCCCTTCCATGGTCGGGAGCGCGAGTCCCCTTACGAGGCGCGTTCGCCGGACCTTCAAGACGTTGCCCCACAGCAACCGTCGGAAAACCTGACGAAATTATTGGGGTCAGCAAACCCATCCGCTGGGGGTGAAAGCGCACTTCGCCCAATAAAGACGCGGTCCAAACGAAACTTTGTTGTTCATTCTTCGGCACCGCTGTATTAAACTCGTCCCCGCCTAGAGTCGTGTTCCGTTTACTCAGCCTGTTCGAAACGGCGACACGATTGGTGACCATTCGCTCCTGTGCTCCTTCATCCTTTCACGGGGTTACCAAACATGATGCTCTCCTCGGTCTTCATTTCGAAGGCCCCGCGAGTCCGTACGGCCGCGCGGTCCGTTGCTGTCCGGCTACGCTTGATGGCGTGGGCCGCGATGGCGGTCGTTCTCTCCACATCGTCCGCATTCGCGGCGACGTACTACGTCGACGCCGCGAATCCCAGCGCGACCGATGCGGGTTCGGGCTCGGTGTCGGTTCCCTACAAGACGATCCAGGCGGCGGTCACTGCGCGCGCGACGGCGGGCAACACGATCATCGTGAAGCCCTCGGTCTATCGCGAGACGGTGACGTTCCCCGCGGCCGGAAGCTCGGGCAGCCGCATCGTGATGCAGGCGAGCGCACCGGGAGTGATCATCAGCGGTAGCGACGACTTCTCCGGCGTGAACAAGTGGGTGAACATCGCCGGAAACGTCTACCTCGCGTCCAGCGTGAACTGGGCGCCGGGTCAGGTGTTCAAGAACGGCGCGCGCCTCGTGAGTTCCGCGAGCGCGCCTTCGTCTCTGCCCTCCAACACGTACCGTTTCGTCGCGGGCATTGGTCTGTACGTGAACGTCGGCGGAGGCAATCCGGGATTGCAGGCGATCGGCGTCGGCCATCGCGCGAACGGCGTGGTGATCGGCCAGAGCTACATCACGCTCGACGGACTCACGGTGACCCAGACCGACGACAAGGCGGTTTCGATTCCGCCGTCGCCGACCGGCGTGATCGTCCAGAACTGCACGGTGACGTTCGCGAACAAGTTCGGCATCCAGGCCGACGGCGCCACCAGCACCCAGCTGATCAAGAACATCGTCGGCGACAACAACGACCACGGCATCTTCGTCACCGGCGGCAGCAACAGCTCCATCGTGCGCGGCAACGAGTCCTATAACAACGCGCGTCCGTCCGCGCGGGCCGCGAACGGAATCAACATCAACGCTTCGACGAGCTGCACCGTCGAGAACAACAAGTGCCACGACAATCAGGACTCGGGCATCCAGTTCTACAACGGATCGCACAACGGCATTTGCCGGAACAACATCAGCTATGAGAACGGCGATCACGGCTACGACCATATCGCCAGCACCGGCGTGAAGCACTTCAACAACATCGCTTACATGAACTTCAAAGATGGGTTCTCGATCGAAGGCAGCTCCAGCGGCTGCACGATGATGAACTGCATCGCGGTCGACAATGGTCTCGCCTCGAACGAAGTGAACCTGTGGGTCGATGCGGCCTCGCTGACCGGTTTCGTCTCGGACTACAACGTCATCTGGAACTCGCCGGCAGGCGCGGGTGTCGATCCGATCAAGATCAACACCACGAAGTACGCCTCACTCGCGGCCTATCGCGCGGCGTTCCCGAGCCTGGACTCGCACTCGAAACAAGTCGATCCCAAGTGGATCTTCCCGAGCATGGCGAACTTCCGGCCGATGGCGGGTTCGCCGCTGGTCGACGCCGCGATCGGCGGGCAGTCGGGCTGGTCGTCCACCGATCACGACGGACTCGCTCGTCAGGACGTTTCGGGTGTGTCGAACACCGGCACCGGCTCGCCGTCCTACTCCGACATCGGCGCGTACGAATATCGCCCCGCGGGCTCGGTCCCGGTGGCGTCGCTCGTGCTCAGTCCGACGCGCGGTACCACGCCGCTCAACGTTCTTATGAACGGTTCGGGTTCCAGCGATCCCGACGGCTCGATCGTCGCGTACTGGTTCAACTTCGGTGACGGCTTCAGCGTCGGACCGCAGCTGAGTCCGACCTCCAGCCACATCTATCCCACCGGGGGCACGTACACGGCGAGCCTCACGGTCGTCGACAATCTCGGCCAGGCCACCGTCGCCTCGAAGATCGACACGGTCATCCAGGGTGACCGCCCGCCGGTCGTTGTTGCGAATCCGGTAACGTTCACGCTCGACGAGGGCCAGGTGGTTCAGGTCGTCGTTTCCGTCAGCGACCCTGACGGCAACCCGATCACCTCACTGTCAGCGGATCTTTCGCTTCTTCCGCCCGGACACAACGCCACGTTTGTCACGAACGGCGCAAACACTTCAGGGACATTGACCTGGACCCCGGCCTCAGGCATGTCGAACGTTGTTCCGTACGACATCACTTTCACGGCGTCGAACGCGCTGAGCGGCTCCACGACGTCTTCGATTACGGTCACCAAACCGAACCTGCTGCCGAACGCGGCGCTGTCGGTGACTCCGCGCTCGGGCAATGCGCCGCTGCTCGTGACCGCGAACGCATCATCGTCCAGCGATCCCGATGGCAGCATCGTGTCCTACCAGTTCGATTTCGGCGACGGCACGATCGTCGGACCCCAGGTCTCCTCGAGCGCGACCCACACTTATGCCGTCGGCACGTGGCCGGTCCAGGTGATCGCCACCGACAATCGTGGCGGCAGCTCGATTTCCCCCTCGATCACGGTGCAGGCGCTGGGAACCGGCGGCAACATGGTGACCAATTCGTCGTTCGAGACCAATCTGACCGGTTGGAGTCCTACGCCTTCGGCGGGCACCACCGCCGCCACCGACACGCTCGTCACGGGCGGCCAGATCGGCACGAAGTCGGTACTGTCACGTGGAGCTGCGACGGGCACCGTGATGTTCGGTATCAATGACTCTCCGAACGTGGTGACCAACTCGGGCCCGCTCGGAACGCTGTTCCACTTCGAAGCGTGGGTGCGCTCGGACGTCCATCGCGGTGTCGCGCGGATTCGGCTGCGTGAGTTCTCGAGCGCCAATGCTTCGCTCGGGACCTCGTATTCGAACAGCGTGACGCTGTCCACCACGTGGCAGAAGCTCTTCATCGACTACACGCCGCTCGGTGTCAATTCCTCGATCGACTTCAACGTCCTCGACTCTCCGATCGTCGCCGGCGAGAAGTTCAACATCGACAACGTCATCGTCCAGCAACTCGCGGTCTCGAATCCGATCGTGAACGGACCGGCGTCTGCTTCAGGTGCCGAAGTCAGCCCGATCAGCTTCGTGGTCACCGCTTCTGATCCCGACGGCCAGCCGATCGACTCATTCGTCGCCGACATGTCGGCGCTGCCCGCGGGGCACAACGCGGCCTTCGTTCCGAACGGAACCAAGACCTCGGGTACCTTCACGTGGACGCCGACCCAGAACGACGCCCGTGCCGCGGCATACAACGTCACCTTCATCGCCACCAATGCCGGCGGCGGCGGTTCGACGATCGTCCCGGTGCTCGTCAGCAACGTCGATCGCGCGCCGACCGTAACGGCCGCGGCAACCGCGTCGGTCACCGAAACCCAGCTGCTCACGTTCAGCATCACGGCGGCCGATCTCGACGGCGATCTGATCTCGTCGCTGACGGCGGATCTGTCGAACCTGCCGGTCGGCAACAACGCCGTCTTCACGCCGAACGCGACCAGGACCGCGGGCACGCTCACGTGGACGCCCACCGTCGATGACGGTCCGGGCAGCTACGACATTGTGTTCACCGCGACCAACGCGCTGTCGGGCACCGCGACCACGTCGGTCACGGTCAACCAGTTCGACCAGACGCCGATCGTGGCGGCGCCTTCGAGCGTCGACGTCCTGGAAGGCCAGCTCCTGTCGCTCGACGTTTCCGCGGCAGACCCGGACGGGCAGCCGATCACCTCGCTGACCGCGAATCTGACCGGCCTGCCGGCCGGCCACAACGCGGTGTTCACGCCCAACGGCAGCAACTCTGGGGGCACGCTGACGTGGACCCCGGCGTATTCGGACTCGGGCACGTACAGCGTGACGTTCACGGGTGCCAACACGTTGAGCGGAAACGCCTCGACCTCGATTCACGTCACGAACGTGAATCGTGATCCGATCGTGACGGTCGTCCCGACCGCGACGGTCAACGAGAATGCCTTGCTGTCGCTCGCCATCACGGCGTCGGAGCCCGAAGGCGAGACGATCGTCTCGCTGACCTCGAGCACGCTGCCACCGGGGGCTGTGTTCACGCCGAACGGAACCAACACCGGCGGATCGCTGGTGTGGACTCCCACTTATGCCGACTCGGGCTCGTATTCGGTGACGTTCACCGCCACCAGCTCGACGAGCGGTGCCGCCACCACGGCGATCACGGTCGTGAACATCGACCGCGCTCCCGTGATTACCGCACCCGCGACGGTCAACGTCGGGGAGAATCAGCCGCTCACCGTCAGCATCACGATCGTCGATCCCGATGGCGACGCGATCACGACACTCAGCGCGAACCTGAACGGACTTCCGGGCGGGAACAACGCGTCGTTCACTCCGGGTGCCAACAACCTCACGGGCACGCTGACCTGGACGCCGCTCACCAACGACGGGCTCAACAGCCCCTACACGGTCAACTTCCTCGCTTCGAACGCGCTCAACGGCAACGCCGGCACGTCGATCAACGTCGACCGCCGTCCGGTCGTGAACGTGGGGGCGAGCTTCAGCACCAATGAGGGTCAGCAGGTGTCGATTCCGGTCACGGCGAGCGATCCCGATGGCCAGGCGATCACTTCGCTGACCGCCAACTTCACAAACCTCCCGGCCGGCCACAACGCCGCGTTCGTTCCCAACGGGACCAACACCGGAGGCACGCTGACGTGGACGCCGAGCTTCAACGACGCCCCGTCCGCCTACAGCATCACGATCACCGCGACCAACGTGCTGAGCGGCAGCGGCACCACGTCGGTCTCGGTCAACAACGTCGACCGCGCGCCGGCCGTCACGGCCGCCGCGACCGCTCTGGCTCCCGAGAGCGCGCCGTTCGCGCTCGTCATCACGGCGGCCGATCCGGACGGTGACGCGATCACGAGCCTCACCGCCGACTTCTCGGCGCTGCCGGCCGGCAACAACGCGTCGTTCGTCGCGAACGGCACGAAGACCGGCGGTACGCTGAGCTGGACGCCGAATCCTGCCGACGCCGGCCCCTATGCGGTGACGTTCACCGCGGCGAACACGCTGACCGGTGTCGCATCGACCACGCAGATCTCGGTCGATCACCGTCCGGTCGTCACTGCGCTCACGAACGCGAGCGTGAACGAGAACCAGCAGCTTTCGATCGGTGTCATCGCGACCGATCCCGATGGCGCGCCGATCACCTCGCTGACCGCGAGACTGTCGGGTCTGCCGGCGGGTCACAACGCGGTGTTCACGCCGAACGCCGAGCTGACCGGCGGCACGTTCACCTGGACGCCCACTTACAGTGACGCGCCCGGTCCGTACGTCGTGCGCTTCATCGCCACCAACACGCTGACCGATTCCGCTGCGACGTCGGTCGCGGTCGTCAACGTCGATCGCGCGCCGGTCGTCGTGGCGCCCGCAACGAAGTCGATCGCCGAAAACGCCGCGCTGTCGTTCGACGTCTCGGCGTCCGACGCGGACGGCGACGCCATCACCGCGCTGAGCGCGGATCTCACCGGCCTGCCGGGCGGAAACAACGCCGTGTTCACGCCGAACGGTACGCGCACCGCGGGAACGCTCACGTGGACGCCGACGCCGGGCGAGGCGCCGGGTCCGTACTCGATCATCTTCACCGCGACGAATGCGTTGTCGGGCAAGGACACCACCGTCGTGACGATCGACCGTCACCCGGTCGTCGCCGTGCTCACCAACGTGAGCGTCGATGAGAATCAGGTGCTGACGGTCGGTGTGACCGCGTCGGATCCCGACGGCACGCCGATCAGCTCCCTCACCGCCGACCTCAGCGGTCTGCCGGCAGGGAACGGCTCGTTCGTTCCCGCGGTCGACAACTCGGGTGGCACGCTGACCTGGACGCCGAACTTCAGCAACGCGCCCGGTCCTTATCTGGTCACGTTCACCGCCGTCTCGGGTGCCCCCGCACTCGGGGCGGTCGCGGTCGGGCACGAGGCGAATGTCGGAGGCCTCTCGACCAGCGTGACGACCACAATCACCGTCAACAACGTCGACCGCGCTCCGGTCACGACCGCGCAGGCCACCGCGCTGGTCGCCGAGGGCACACAGCTTTCGTTCGTCGTGACGGCGTCGGATCCCGACGGTGACGCGATCACGTCGCTGTCGCTCAACACCACGGGCCTTCCGGCCGGACACAATGCCGTGCTCACGCCTGCCGGGAACAACCTGTCGGGCACCTTTACGTGGACGCCCCAGGCGGGCGACGGACTCAACAGCCCGTACACGGTGATCTTCGCGGCGCACAATGCGCTGTCGAGCACCAACAAGAACACGGTCATCACGGTCGATCGCGCGCCGGTCGTCACCGCCGCGGCCTCGACCAGCGTGACCGAAAACCAGCAGCTCTCGTTCAGCATCACGGCGGCCGACCCCGATCCGGGCCAGCCGATCATCTCGCTCACCGCGAACCTGACCGGCCTGCCGGCGGGCCACAACGCGGTGTTCACGCCCAACGCGAACAAGACCGCCGGCACGCTGCTGTGGACGCCGACGTTCAACGACGCGCCGGGTCCTTACACGGTGTCCTTCACCGCGACGAACACGCTGTCGGGAACGTCGAGCACCCAGATCACGGTCAACAACTCCGACCGCGCTCCGGTGGTCTCGGTTCCGGCGCTGTCGCCCGCGCGTGTCGGCACGCAGCTCTCGGTCGCGGTTTCGGCGTCGGATCCCGACGGTGAAGCGATCGGCAGCCTGCTCGCGAACCTCACGAATCTTCCGGCCGGCAACAACGCGTCGTTCACGCCGAACGGAACGAACACCGGTGGAACCCTGACCTGGACGCCGCTGCTCTCGGAAGCGCCGGGTCCGTATTCGATCACGTTCACGGCGGCGAACGCCCTGAGCGGCAGCGGCAGCACGTCGGTGACGATCAACCGTCCGCCGGTCGTGACGGCCGCGGCCAGCACCAGCATCAACGAGAACCTGCAGCTCAACTTCGCGATCACGGCGGCGGATGCCGACAACGACGCGATCAGCTCGCTGACCGCCGATCTGTCGGCGCTGCCGGGCCTCAACAAGTCGTTCACGCCGAACGGCACCAACACGGGCGGCACGCTGACGTTCACGCCGCCGTACACGGCTGCGCCGGGTCCGTACTCGGTAACGTTCACGGCCGTCTCGGGCAGTCCTTCACAGAATGGAACCGCGACCACCAGCATCACGGTCGGCAACGTCGACCGCGCTCCGGTCGTCACGGCCCCGGCGTCGGTGTTCACGGGTCCGACCGCGCCGCTCTCGATGCACGTGTCGGTGTCCGATCCGGACGGTGAAGCCATCACGACGCTGGTCGCGAACTTCTCGTCGCTTCCGGCCGGCAACGCCGCGTTCGTCGCCGATGGCGGCAACACGGGCGGCACGCTGACCTGGACGCCGCAGCCGGGTGACGCGCACGGTCCGTTCACGGTGTCCTTCACCGCGACGAACGCGCTCTCGGGCTCGGCGAGCACTTCAGTGACCAACGATCGCGCGCCGGTCGTCACGGTGAACGCGACGGCCACGGTGAACGAAAACCAGCAGCTGTCGCTGCCGGTGACCGCTTCGGATCCCGATGGTGACGCGATCACTTCACTGACCGCGACGCTCACGGGTCTGCCGGCGGGACACAACGCATCGTTCACGCCCAACGGCTCCAACACCGGCGGCACGCTGACGTGGACGCCGACGTACGCCGACGGCAACATCACGCCGTACTCGGTGACGTTCACGGCGACCAACAGCCAGCCGGGTTCGGCCTCGAGCGCGATCACGGTGACCAACGTCGACCGCGCACCGGTCGTGACGGTCACGTCGACCGCGGGTGGCAACGAAGCGACGCTCATCAGCTTCACGGCGACGGCCGCCGATCCGGATGGTGACGCGATCACCTCGTTCACCCCGACGCTCACCAACTTGCCGGCGGGCCACAACGCGACGTTCGTACCGAACGGTAGCAACACGTCGGGCTCGTTCAGCTGGACGCCCGCGGCCGGCACCGGCCGGGTGGCGCCTTACAACGTCAGCTTCACGGCGGCGAATGCGCTGTCGGGTTCTGCGAGCACGGCGATCTCGATCAATCCGCCGCCGGTCGCGGCGCTGGTCGCGAGCCCGTCGTCGGGCAACGTGTCGGTCAACGCCCAGCTCAACGCGGGCGGATCGACCGACAACGGTTCGATCGCCTCCTACACGTTCAACTTCGGTGACGGTTCGCCGGTCGTCGGACCTCAGGCTTCGGCGATCACGAACCACACCTATACGGCCGGCAACTGGACGGCGACGGTGACGGTGACCGACAACCTCGGCGCCACCGCGACCGCGACGGCGGCCGTGACCGTGAGCAATGCTCCGTCCAATCTGGTCGGCAACCCTGGCTTCGAGACCAACCTGACGGGCTGGTCGCCTGTCGGCAGCGCGACACTGACGCGTGTCACGGGTGGGCGCAGTGGCAGCTTCTGCATGGAAGTGAAGGCGCCGTCGACCTCGAGCTACGGCGTGAACGACAACCCCAACTGGGTTGCGAGCGTTCCGGCGATCGGAACGCAGTACCGGCTGAGCGCGTGGGTGCGCTCGGCGAGCCATCGGGGCACGATCAAGCTCAAGGTGAAGGAGTTCGTGGGCAGCACGCAGCAGGGCTCGACGGTCTATTCACCGGTTCTCACACTGTCGGCCACGTGGCAGCTGCTGACCGTGGACTACACCAGCCTGCGCTCGGGCTCGACCATCGACCTCGAAGTGGCGGGTTATCCGGTCGTGACGCAGGAGATCTTCCAGGTCGACGACGTGTCGATCACGCGACTCAACGGAACCGTGGACAATCCGCCGGTAGTGATTGCGCCGGCAACGGCGTCGGTGAACGAGAACGGGCTTCTGACCGTGAACGTCACCGCGTCGGACGCGGAGGCGATCACGTCGCTGACGGCGAACGTGACCGGACTCCCGGCGGGCCACAACGCGGTATTCACGCCGAATGGCACGAAGACCGCGGGCACGCTGACGTGGACTCCGACGTTCTCGGACGGCCGGGTGAATCCGTACTCGGTCACGTTCACGGCGGCGAACGCGCTGTCGGGTTCGGCCTCGACCTCGATCACGGTCAACAATGTCGACCGCGCTCCGGTCGTGACGGCGGGCGCCACGGCAGCGGCGCAGAAGAACGTGCAGATGTCGCTCGTGATCACCGCGGCGGATCCGGACGGTGACGCGATCACCACGCTCGCCGCGAATCTGACGAACCTGCCGGCCGGCAACAACGCAGTGTTCACGCCGAACGCGTCGAAGACTTCGGGCACGCTGACCTGGACGCCGCAGAACGCGGACGGCCCCGGGCCGTACAACGTGACGTTCACCGCCACCAATACACTCTCGGGTCAGGGCACGACGGCGATCGCCGTGACGAACCCGCCGGTGGTCACGGCTCCGGCGACGGCGACCGTGAACGAGAATCAGCAGCTGTCGATCGTCGTCAACGCTTCGGACCCGGACAGCGATCCGATCACTTCGCTGACCGCGAACGTGACGGGCCTGCCGGCGGGTCACAACGCGACGTTCGTTGCGAACGCGGCGAAGACCCAGGGCACGCTGACGTGGACGCCGACCTTCAGTCACGGTCGCGTCGCTCCCTACACCGTCACGTTCACCGCGGCGAATGCAGCGAGCGGATCGGCGAGCACCGCGATCACGGTGACCAACGTGGACCGGGTGCCGGTGGTGACGGCCGCGGCGACCGCGAGCGGCAACGAAGGCTCGGTGATCACTGTCGCGATCACGGCGGCGGATCCGGACAGCGACGCCATCACGACGCTCGTCGCGAGCTTCGTGAACTTGCCGGCGGGTCACAACGCCACGTTCGTGGCGAACGGGACGAAGACCGGGGGCACGCTGACGTGGACCCCGACCTCTGCCGACGGCCGTGTCGCTCCGTACAACGTGACGTTCACCGCGACCAATGCGCTGTCGGGATCGGCGACCACCGCGATCACGGTGGTCGATGTGCCGGCAGGGGGCAGTAACCTGGTGGGTAACCCCGGCTTCGAGACCAATCTCACCGGCTGGGCCGGTACCGGCAGCGCCACGCTGACGCGTGTCGCAGGCGGGCGCACCGGCAGCTTCTGCATGGAAGTGAAGGCGCCTTCGACGTCCAGCTATGGCGTGAACGACAACCCGAACTGGGTCGCGAGCGTCCCTGCGATCGGCACCAAATACCGGGTGAGCGCCTGGATCCGTTCCGCGGTCCATCGCGGCACGACGAAGCTCAAGGTCAAGGAGTTCGTGGGCACCACGCAGCAGGGTTCGACGATCTACTCGCCGGTCATCACGTTGTCGGCGACCTGGCAGCTGTTGACGGTCGACTACACCTCGGTGCGTGCCGGTTCGACGATCGACATCGAAGTGGCCGGTTATCCGGTCGTGACGCAGGAGATCTTCCAACTCGACGACGTCTCGATCACGGTCGTGACCAACTCCGCTCAGCCGCTGGCACAGACGCCGGCGGACGTGATGGACCAGGGTGCGCTCGCATTCGGAGTCACGATGATGAATCCGGTGCACGCGAGCGGCGTGATGAACTTCACGCTGACCAAGGCGGGTCCGGTCCGGGTCGAGCTCTTCGACCTCGCGGGTCGTGTCGTGAGCCGTCCGCTCGACGAGCCGTCGATGTCGATCGGTCGTCACCAGCTCGCGATCCGCTCGAAGGACGGTGCGCAGCAGATGCCGGCCGGCGCCTACTTCTACCGGCTGAGCGCTGCGGAAGGCGTGAAGATCGGACGCTTCGTGGTGCTCGAATGATCGGATGACGGTTGGCGCCCGGCCGTAGTGGTCCGGGCGCCCGCAGTGGCAGCCGCACGGGTCCCCCGCGTGCGCGAAGCGGGCCGGGCCGCAAGGCCCGGACCCGGCTGCCCACCGAACCCTGCACACATCAAACGCAAACAGTCCACGTCGTGAGCCCCCCCTCTCTCGAAGCGGTCTCCATGCTCATCGAACAGGCGCCCCAGCACCTGCTGTCGAACGTCATGACGAAATCCCGGGTCGTACGCCGCGCGCTGTGCGCGGTGGCCGGTTCGGCGGCCCTTCTGCTCGCGGCGACGAGCGCGTTTGCCTTGACCTACTACGTCGACGGAACGCATCCAGGCGCGACCGACTCCGGCCCCGGCACGATCGGCACGCCGTACAAGACGATCAAGGCCGCCGTATCGGCGCGCGCCGCGGCCGGCAACACGATCGTGGTCAAGCCTGGGGTCTATCGTGAGATCGTGAAGTTTTCGGCTACCGGAACCGCCGCGAGCCCGGTCGTCGTGCAGGCGGAGCCCGGTGTGATCGTCGCGGGTTCCGATGACTTCGGCGCGACCGCGAAGTGGACGCAGTACACGGGCAACATCTACCTCGCGACCAGCGTCACCTGGGCGCCGGCACAGGTGTTCGCCAACGGCGCGCGCCTCACGCCGTCGACCGATGCGGCGGCGTCGCTCGGGAGCAACACGTTCCGCTATGTGAGCGGAACCGGCCTGTACGTGAATGTCGGCGGCGGCAATCCCGCGGCGCGCGCGTGTGAAGTCGGTCGCCGCGCGAACGGGTTCGACGTGAGCGGGGCCTACGTGACCCTCGACGGGTTCACCGTCACGCGCACCGAGGACGTCGGCATTCAGGCCGGCGGCCAGAACCTCACGGTCCAGAACTGCACCGTCACGTTCGCCAACAAGTACGGACTTCGGCTCAGCGCGAGCACCGGCGCCTTGATCGCCGGCAACATCGTCGGGGACAGCAACGACCACGGCATCTATGTCACGGGCACGACCTCGAGCCTCGTGAAAAACAACGAATGCTTCCGCAACGCGCGCCCGGCGCAGCGGGCGGCCAACGGGATCAACATCTACGATTCGCCGGGTTGCACGGTCGACGGCAACAACTGCCACGACAATCAGGACTCGGGCATCCAGTTCTACAGCGGTTCCAACGACTGCCTGAGCCGGAACAACGTGAGCTGGAACAACGGCGATCACGGCTACGACCACGTGCGCAGCACCGGCGTGGTCCACATCCACAATCTCGCCTACGGCAACTACAAGGACGGATTCTCGTTCGAGGGCGATTCGCCCGGCGGCAAGCTCTACAACAGCATCGCCGTCGACAACGGGATCACGACCAACGAATACGATCTGTGGGTCGACACGGCGTCTGCCACCGGTTTCGTCTCCGACTACAACCTGTTCTGGAACTCGACCAGCCAGAAACCGGTGAAGTTCATCTCGATCTATTCGTCGGTGGCGTCGTACTCCTCGGCGACCGGCCGCGACGCGCATTCGCTGCAGCTGAACCCGCTGTTCGCGAACGCCGGCTCCGGAAACTTCCGGCTCTCGACCGGCTCGCCCGCGATCGACAACGCGATCACGTCGATCACGGGCTGGCCGTCGGCGGACGTGCTCGGCGCGGCGCGCTTCGATGTCACCTCGGTCGCAAACACGGGCAGCGGTCCGGTCACGTTCGCCGATCGCGGCCCCTACGAATTCGGCTCGCCCGGTGCGGCGGTCGACCGCGCGCCGACCGTGTCCGCACCCGCATCGGTCGGAGGCGCGGAAGGCACGCCGGTGATCGTCACCGTCACCGCGAGCGATCCGGATGGCCACGCGATCACGAACCTCGTCGCGGATCTGTCCGCCCTGCCGGCCGGGCACGGCGCGACGTTCACGAAGAACGCGGCGAACACCTCGGGCACGCTGACCTGGACGCCGGCGTTCACGCACTCGCGCGCAACGCCGTACTCCGTCACGTTCACTGCGACCAATGCGCTGGCCGCCACCGCGACGACCGCGATCACGATCGCGAACATCGATCGCGCGCCGATCGCGATGTCCCCGGCGAGTGTTTCGGGCAACGAGAACAGCGCGATCAGCGTGGCCGTCACCGCGTCCGATCCCGACAGCGACGCGATCGCGAACCTGACCGCGGATTTGTCCGGCCTGCCCGCCGGTCATGGCGCGACGTTCACGAAGAATGCATCGAACACCGCGGGCACGTTCACGTGGACTCCGACGTTTGCAGACGCCGGAGGTCCGTACCCGATCATCTTCACTGCCGGCAACAATCTCAGCGGCCGCGACACCACGCTCGTGAGCGTCGTGAACATCGATCGCGCGCCCGCCATATCGGCGCCGGCACTGGTCGTCACTCCGGAGATGCAGCAACTCACGCTCGCGATTGCCGCCGCCGATTCCGACGGCGATGCGATCGGCACGCTGGTCGCGGATCTGTCGGGTTTGCCCGGCGGACACGACGCCGTGTTCACGCCGGGTGCGTCGAACGCGACGGGAACGCTGACGTGGACGCCGGGCGCCATCGATGCGCCGGGCCCCTATGTCGTTGGATTCACCGCCGCCAATGCGCTGAGCGGGAGTACCACGACCTCGGTGCGTATCGACCGGCTGCCGGTCGTGACCGTGACGCCGTCCGCCAACGCCACCGAGGGCGATGCGGTGTCGTTGAGCGTGACGGCACACGATCCCGATTCGGATGAGATCGTAACGCTGTCCGCGGACTTTTCACATCTTCCCCCGGGCCATGGTGCAGTGTTCACGCCGAACGGCACCCACACCGGGGGCACGCTGACCTGGACTCCGGGATTCCAGGATGCCGGCGACTTCACGGTCGACTTCGTCGCGAGGTCCGGCGGTTCGACCGCGGCACCCGTGGGCGGCGGCATCATCGAGTGGTCGGGCTCCGGTGCCGCGAGCACGGTCCTTCACGTCGACAATGTCGATCGCGCGCCATCGGTCGTCGCCGCGCCGAATGCCGCAGCTCCGGAAGGCGGGCAGCTCACGTTCGTGATGAGCGCGTTCGATCCCGATGGCGATGCCATCACGTCGCTCACCGCCGACCTCTCCGCGTTTCCGTTGCTGAACGACGCCGAGTTCGTCGCCAATGCTTCGAACACGGGAGGGACGCTCACGTGGACGCCGCAGCCGCTCGACTCGCTGTTCGATCCGTATACGGTCACCTTCACCGCTTCGAACGCTTTGAGCGGGAGCGCCACGACGCAGGTCGTGATCGATCGCGCGCCGGTCGTCTCCGCGTTGCCGGTGGCGACTACGCTGGAACAGCAGCCAGTGTCGGTTGCCGTCACCGTGTCCGATCCCGACGACGATCCCATCACTTCGCTGGTCGCGGACCTGTCGGCGCTTCCGGCCGGCAGCAACGCCAGCTTCACGCCCGCGGCCGGCAACACGAGCGGCACGCTCGCGTGGACGCCGTCGTTCGATGACGCCGGCAGCTACGCCGTCACGTTCACGGCGCACAACGGTCTCAGCGCGAGCACCCAGACCAGCGTCATCGTTGCGAATGTCGATCGCGCGCCGTCGATCTCGGCACCCACAACGCGGCGCGCGCCCGAAGGCGCGCCGTTCACCATGCACATCGACGCCACGGATCCGGATGGCGATCCGATCGCGCTGCTCACCGCGGATCTCTCCGCACTGCCCGCGCTCCACGACGCGGCGTTCGTGGCGGACGACGGCAACACCGGGGGCACGCTGACCTGGACTCCGTCGGCGGCGGACGCGCCCGGTCCCTATGACGTCGTGTTCCACGCGACGAACCTCATGTCCGGCACCTCGACCACGTCGATTGCCGTCGACCGCCATCCCGTGATCAGCGTGGAACCGGTCGTGAGCGTGAACGAGCGCCAGACGTTGTCGCTGTCCTTGAGCGCGACCGATCCCGACGGCGACGCGTTCAACTCATTCACTGCGGATCTGTCCGGGCTGCCGGCCGGCCACGACGCGGTGTTCACGCCCAACGCCTCGCATAGCGCCGGAACGCTCACGTGGACGCCGACGTTCGCGGACGCACCGGGGCCTTACACCGTGACGTTCCACGCGAACGCGGGCCTCGCGGCCACCGCGGGCACCAGCATCGACGTGGGCCAGGCCGACGCGCCGCCCGTCATCACCGCATCCGCGACCGCGAGTGTCGCGGCCGGGGGAACGCTGACGCTCGAGATCACCGCCGCCGATTCGGATGGCGATGCAATCATTGCACTCGAGGCGGATCTGTCCGCGCTGCCGCCTGGGAACCCCGCGACATTCGTGCCCAACGCGGAACACACCGCGGGCACACTGACGTGGACCCCGGCCGCCGGCGACGGACACGGTCCGTTCGTCATCACGTTCACGGCGTCGAACGCGCTCAGCGCGACGCGCGTGACGGCCGTGTCGCACGATCGCGCTCCGGTCGTGACGGCGCCTGCCGCGTTGCACGTCAACGAGAACTCGAGCTTCGCATTCGGCGTGACGGCCGCGGACGCCGACGGCGATGCGATTGCCTCGCTGACGGCTTCGGGTCTGCCGGCGGGCGCGACGTTCAGCTCGAACGCGGCGAACACGTCGGGCTCGTTCGAGTGGACGGCTCCGCTGGGAGCGGGACGTCTCGCGCCCTACGACATCACCTTCACCGCCACGAATGCGCTTTCGGGCTCGTCGATGACGCAGGTGTACGTGAACGCGCGCCCGAACGCGGTGCTCGCGGTCACGCCCGCATCGGGCGGTGCGCCGCATGTCGTCACCGCGGACGCGGGCGGATCGAGCGATGCCGACGGTGTGGTGAGCAGTTACACGTTCAACTTCGGCGAAGGGGCCGCCGTCGGCCCGCGGCCCGGAGCCACGGCCACGCACACCTACGCGAGCGCGGGCACCTACGTCATTACGGTGACGGTGACCGACGATCACGGTGCGACTGCGACCGCAACCCGTAGCGTGACGGTGACCGCGAGCAATCTCGTCGGCAACCCTGGCTTCGAGAGCAACACGACCGGCTGGAGCAGCGTCGGCAGCGCCGTGCTCGCGCGCGTCGCGGGTGGGCGCAGCGGCGGCTTCTGCCTCGAGATGCGCGCACCGTCGACCGGTTCGTTCGGCGCGACCGACAGTCCAAACTGGATCGCCAACGTTCCCACTGCCGGCGCGCCGTTCACGATCAGCGCCTGGGTGCGCTCGGCGGTGCATCGCGGCGAAGTGAAACTCAAGGTGAAGGAGTACGTCGGCACCACGCAGTATGGATCGACCGCTTATTCGAACATCGTGACGCTGTCACCCACGTGGCAGCTCGTGACGGTGAACTACACGACCGTGCGCGCCGGATCGACGCTCGACCTGTCCGTGAACGAGTATCCGATCGTCACCGCCGAGATCTTCCAGATGGACGATGTCTCGATCACCTCGTCGAGCGGTACCGTGGCGGATCGCGCGCCGGTGGTGTCCGCCGCGGCCACGGCCAGTGTCGCCGAGGGTGCACTGATGACCGTGTCGGTCACCGCCGCCGATCCGGACGGTCACGCGATCACCGCACTCACCGCGGATCTGTCGAACCTGCCGGCCGGCCACAACGCCGTGTTCACGGCAAACGCGGCGAAGACCGCGGGCACTCTGACGTGGACCCCGACCGCGAACGACGGCCGTGCGGCCGCCTATTCCGTGACGTTCACCGCGACCAACGCGCTCAGTGGAACCGCGGCCACGGCGATCACCGTGACGGACGTGCCGGCGGGCGGTGGTGGCGGCGGCGGCGGCACGAACCTCGTGGCCAACGGTGGATTCGAAACTGACGTTACCGGCTGGATCAGAGTCGGCAGCACGACACTGGTGCGCACCGCGGGCGGCCACAGCGGCAGCTTCTGCCTCGAAGTGCGTAACTCAACTTCGAGCACCGGCGGCATCGCGGACAATCCGAACATCGTTCCGACCGTGGCCGCCGCGAACATCACGTACCGGCTTTCGATGTGGGTGCGCTCGGCGCTCCATCACGGCTCGGCGAAGATCAAGGTGAAGGAGTATCTCGGCGGCGTTCAGCAGGGTTCGACCGCCATGTCGCCGGGTCTCGCGCTGACGCAGGCGTGGCAGCTCGTCACGTTCGACTACGTGACGCGCGCCGCGGGCTCGTCGCTCGAAATCGAGTTCAACGACTATCCGATCGTGACCGGCGAGATCTTCCAGGTCGACGACATCTCGGTCGTGAAAGTCGTGAACGCGGCATTGCCGTCGGCACAGGCGCGGGTCGAATCGTCTTCCGGCGCGCCCGCGCTGACCTTCGGCGCGTGGGTGACGAACCCCGTGCACGGCTCCGGTGTGCTGCACTTCACGCTCACGCGGCCGGGGCCGGTGAAGGTCGAGTTGTTCGACCTCGAGGGCCGCGTCGTTAGCCGTCCGATGGACGAGCCGCTGATGACGGGCGGACGTCACGAAGTCGCGATTCGCGCGCACGGCGATTCGCGCCGGATGCCGGTGGGAACTTATTTCTACCGCGTGCGCGCCTCCGAAGGCATGAAGTCCGGACGCTTCGTCGTACTGGAGTGAATCCGGGCTTCCTGCCCGATTGAAGCAGTGCCCGTCCGGGCCACGCCCCACCCTGCCATGTCCCCTTCAGTCGCGAGCGTTCCCGGCCGATCACGCGGAGTGGGCGGCCGGTTTCCCCGTGAGTTTCCAGACCCGGGTGAACGAGCCGGCGCCGCGCGGCCATGACCCTGCCGGACGTCCGTCCGGTCGTTGCGGGGTCACGCCGCGGATCAAGCTGGGCGCGGGGCAATCATCATCATGCACGACACCTCGACCTTCACGGCCCGGGCCCGGATGCGTACGGCCGGTATCCGCGCTCGCGCGTTCACGAAGGCACTCGTGGCGTCCGCGGTCGTGCTCGTTGCGTGTGCCGCCTCGGTGGCGGCTGCGACCTACTACGTCGACGGAACCAACGCCGGCGCCACCGACGTCGGACCGGGCACCAGCTCCACGCCTTATCGAACCCTGCAGGCGGCCGTGTCCGCGCGCGCTTCCGCCGGCAATACGATCATCGTTCGCCCCGCGATTTATCGTGAGAGCGTGACGATCTCGGCTTCGGGCTCCGCCTCGAGTCGCATCGTGCTGCAGGCCAGTGGTCCCGGTGCCGTCATCTCGGGCGCCGACGACTTCGGCTCGACCAGCCGCTGGAGTGCGATCGCGAGCGACGTGTATCTGGCATCGAGCGTCACCTGGGCGCCTCTGCAGGTGTTCGCCGACGGTGCGCGACTCACGCCATCGACCGCGTCGCCGCCTTCGCTGCCTGCGCGATCGTATCGTTACGTCTCGGGCGTGGGACTCTACGTGAACGCAGGTGGCGGCAACCCCGGACTGCGCGGATGCGAAGTCGGACGCAGGACGACCGGCATCTTCGTGTCGGGCGCCTACGTCACGCTCGATGGCCTCGCCTTCACGCGCACCGAGGACCGCGCAGTCGGAATCGTCGCGGGCGCGAACCGCGCGGAGATCGTGAACAACACCGTCACCTTCGCATACAAAGCGGGCATCGATGTCGGAGGTGCAGCCGATGTCCTGATCGCCGGCAACCGGGTCAGTGACAACGGTGATCATGGAATCTTCGTTCACACCGCGGCGGGGACGGTGATCCGCGACAACGAAAGCTTTCGCAACGCACGTCCGACGACGCGCGCGGCCGCCGGTATCGCGCTCGACGGCGCAACCGGCTGCACCGTGGAACTCAACCAGTGCTATGACAATCAGGATTCGGGTATCCAGTTCTACAACGGTTCGCACGACGGCCTGTCGCGCAACAACCTGAGCTGGAACAACGGCGATCACGGGTTCGATCACGTGCGTTCGATGCGCACGCGCCACTTTCACGATGTCGCGTGGGACAACTACAAAGACGGATTCTCCTTCGAGGGCAATTCCGGCGGCGGTGCGATGTACAACTGCATCGCGGTCGACAACGGGCTCGCAACCGCTGAGTTCGATCTGTGGGTCGAGCGCGACTCCGATGCCGGATTCGTCTCGGATCACAATCTGTTCTGGAACTCGACCTCTCGCAATCCGGTCAAATTCATCGACACGCAGTACGCATTGATTTCGGCATACGCGTCCGCCACCGGGCGCGACCGCCGCTCGGTTCAACTCGATCCGCGATTCGTCGACGCGCCGCAAGGCGACTTTCGTTTGCGCGCCGGTTCGCCGGCGATCGATGCCGCCGTGGGCGGTGCAGCGGGATGGCCGCCGAACGATCGCGAAGGTGATGCGCGCATCGACGATCCGTCCACTGCCGACACCGGTGACGGGACACCGGCCTTCGCGGACCTCGGCGCGCACGAATTCCGCGCGATCGTCCTTCCGCCGCCGGTCGGCAACCTGTGCGGCAATCCGGGCTTCGAGAGCAGTGCCAGCGGCTGGGATGCTTATGGCGGTGCGACGCTCGAGCGCGTCGCCGGCGGGCGCAGCGGATCGTATTGCCTCGAAGCGCGCGCCTCGGGGTCCTCCACGTTCGGCACCCGCGACGAGCCCGACTGGGTCGCGAACGCTCTCGCGGCCGGCACCACCTATCGATTCACCGCCTGGGTTCGATCGGCATCGAGCCGCGGGATCGCGCGCATCAAGCTGCGCGAGTTCAATGCGTCGTCACAGTTGGGCTCGTCCAAGTACTCGCCGGATGTGACGTTGTCGTCGTCGTGGCAGTTGCTGGCGGTGGACATCACGACCGAGGGTAACGGCTCGACGCTCGACATGGAGATTCGCGACTATCCCGTAACAAGCGGTGAGCGATTCCAGATCGACGACGTGTCGATCATGCTCGTGACGCCCGTGGCCTCCGACACGCCGCCGGTCGTTTCGGCTCCGGCCACCGTCTCGATCACCGAGGGACAGCCGCTGACGGTGAACGTTTCCGCATCCGATGCCGACGGCGATCCGATCCTATCGTTCACCGCAGACCTGTCGGCGCTGCCGGCCGGACACGGTGCGGTGTTCACGCGCAACGGCTCGAACACGGCGGGCACGCTCACGTGGACGCCTTCGGCAAGCGACGGTCGTGCCGCGCCGTACACGGTGACGTTCACCGCGACCAACGACCGCTCGGGCGTGGCGAGCACTTTGATCACCGTCGGCGACGCGGGCGGTGGCGGCGGCCCGAATCTGTGCGGCAATCCAGGATTCGAGAGCGGGATCTCGGGTTGGGAACCCTATGGCAACGCAACGTTGCAACGCGTCGCGGGCGGCCGCAGCGGAAGCTACTGCATGGAGGTTCGCGCGAGCGGCTCCGCGACGATCGGCATGGGCGACCAGCCGAACTGGGTCGAGGGCGTTCCCGGTCCCGGCACGCGCTATCGCTACAGCGCCTGGGTGCGTTCGGCGACTCACCGCGGAACCGCGAAACTTCAAGTGCGCGAGTATCTGAACGGCGTCCTGCAGGGCGTGGCCGTGCTGACGCCGGGCGTGACGCTATCGCCGACGTGGCAGCAGATCACCGCCGACTTCATCACGCTGCGGACGGGCTCGGTGATCGAAACCGAAGTGAAGGACTTTCCCGCGAACAGCTCCGAAGTGTTCCAGATCGATGACTTCTCGATCACGCGCATCGGGGTCGAACCTGTCCTTGCGGCTCGTGCGGGTGCGGTCGCGATGCCGGGCTCTAGGGAATTCACGGCTTCGGTCGCCCGCAATCCCTCGCGCGGTCCGGCGACGCTGGAATTCGCCCTCACGCGGCCGGGCGTGGTGAACGTGCTCGTATTCGACGTGCGCGGACGCCAGATGTCGGCGCCGATCGAGACTTCGCTCGGAGCAGGGCACCATCGCGTGACGCTCGGCGGTGGCGAGGAGCGATGGCCGCGCGGCGCGTACTTCTATCGCCTGAGCGCTCCCGAAGGAGTGCGGGTCGGAAAGTTCGTCATCCTGGAGTAGCGCTGAGTTTGATGATTGCGGCCCTCAGCGGCCGATGCGCGTCGAAGCGGCGCACGAACTCGTCCTCGCGCACACCGCCCTTGGCGCGGATCACCTGCACCAGCGCGCGGCGCGCGGCCGGATTCCAGCGCGCGACTCCCGGCAGCACGCACACGAGCGGAGCCCAGCGCCGCCACCACGCGCGTTCGTACGGACTCCATCCGGCGAGCGTGCGCACGCCGAGCAGCGTCATCGCCTCGCGCGCGCAGACGTCGGCCGCTTCTTCGCGGCGTGATCCGAAGCGGCGCGCTACCGCCCGCGTCACCGCATCGCCCACGTTCGCGAGCGCGAGCCGACCGATCACATCTTCGCGATCGGGGCCAGCGTTCCAATAGACGTTGGCGCGCGCCAGGCGGCGGAGCGTGGCGATGCTCGAGCGGTGGCTCGGACGCCGCTTCATGCTCGCGACCTCTCGGCGCGCGAGGCTCGACACTTTCGGGTCGCGCGGACGGAAGCCGAGCTTCCAGTAGAACCACCACGCGCCCGACTCGAGCGCTTCGTCGTTGTCCTCGCCGAGCTGATATGGATAGATCGTGAACGTGTCGCTGCCGAACAGGAGTGCCGTCGCCGCGATGACGCGGCCGTAGATGCGCGCCGCCTCGCCGCCGCGATACGTGTCGAACACGTTGTAGGCGACCTCCGACGAACCGAACAGCGCGCTCGTCAGCACGTAACCCACCGGCACGCCGTTCTTGAGCGTAAGGAACCCGTACACCGACTCGAACATGAGGCGGCGCTCGGGAATCATGCCCATGCACGCGAACTGCACGCCGTCGCCCGCATCGATCATCCGCACATCGCGCGCATCGGCATACGCGAACGCGTCGAGGTCGCGCTGGCGCGTGACCATCGAGGCTCGCGCCAGCTCGACCAGCTCGCGGCCCGTCGCGGGTGACAGCAGGCGGATTGCGGGCGGGCGGGCGATCTCGGCCGCGAGATCGGGGCGGCGGCGATCGAGCGGGGCGGTCGTGTAGTGGATCGGATCGCGCGGGCGACGGCTTGTTCCGCGCGCGGTACTGCGTGCAGCATCGAACACACGCTCCGTGCGCGCACGGGTGCGCGACGGTGTGTCTGCGCCCGGCACGATGCGCATCGGAACATCGAGGCCATCGTAGATCGCCTCACGCGCGCGATCGTCCATCGGCAACTCACCGAAGCGTCGCACCAGGCACGCCGCGTCCGTCTCATCGTCGCCCTTCATGTGCGCGAGCCACTCGCGCGGCGTGCGCGTGAACTCATCGAGCGCCGGAAACTCGGCGGGCAGCACGAGCAGACCCAGCAGCGCTTCGAGCCGGTCCGCGTTCTCGAATTCATCCCAGTCGAGCCGCAGCGACCGCGGCCAGCGCGCGGCGAGCCAGCGGGCCATGGGCCAGAAGAAGCGATAGTCGATCGGCGTGCCCGCGAGCCCCGAACTCGCGAGTGCCTCCGCATGACGGCGAACGTCGGCGCGCGACTCGAACGCCGCGAGATTCACGCGCACCTGCGCGTCGATGCGCGCGCTGTCGGGATAGGCCGCGAGGAAGCACAGCGCTTCGTGATAGCGCAGCACCGAGTCGGCCGTCGCGAGCCGCGCGTTCAGGAGCCGTCCGAGCAACGCCAGCTTGCGCGGCTCGACCTCCGGTCCAAATTCGGCGTGGATGCGTTCCAGCTCAGCCAGCACGCGAGCAGGAGAGAGCCGCCGCGCGGCGCCCCGGGCCGCAACGCTCACGGACGGAGCCCGAGCGCGGAACGATCGATCTGGTAGAGGTCGCCGAGCCCGTTGCGCGTGCGGCGCAGGCGAGCGAGCAGCTCCGGATATTCCCACGGACGATCGCGAGTGGTTTCGACGAAGTTGCGACAGCTCGCCCAGAAGAAGTACTCGCCATCCGGTGAAATGCACGGCGACAGCTCATCCGCCGCCGAGTTCACCGGCTCACCGAGATTGACCGGCTTGGACCAGCGCTCACCGCGGCGATACGAAACGTACAGGTCCGAACCCCCGCGTCCGCCCGCGCGATCGGAGCTGAAGATCACGTAGCTCTGATCGGCAGCAATGCACGGATCGGAATCGTTGCCCGCGCTGTTGAGCGAGTCGGAGAGATGCTCCGCCGCGGCGTAGGCACCATTCACGAACCGGGATCGCCATAGATCACGACCGCCGCCACCGCCCGCCCGATCCGAGCTGAAGTAGAGCGTGCCGTCCGCAGCGATCGAAGGGGAGACGTCGTTGGAGGGGCCGTTTACGGCGGCACCCACGCTCTTCGGATCCGACCACGTGCTGTCGCTTTTGCGCTCGAGCACCCACAGATCGAAGTCCGGCTTCGCGGCCGCGCCCTGATAGTCCTCGGCCGGCCGGTTCGAGCTGTAGAACAACCGGGCACCGTCCGCCGTGATGAACGGTGACTGGTCCGAGTACTTGCCCGAGAACGGCGGCAGCGTCGGCATGCTCCACGCGCCCGCGTAGCGCGAAATCAAAATTGTCCCGAAGCGCCGGTCCGGCGTGCTCTTCACGAAGTAGACCACGCGCATCTTCGCATCGAACGCCGGATGCGACTCGAAATCCGTCGTCGAAACCTGCGCGTCGCTGAACAGCTTCGGCTCGGTGATCGGCTGCGGCGAATGATACGGCGGCAGATCGTCCTTGCCCTGGCCCGCGGCACCAGCGGCCTTGAAACCCGGCACCAGGAGCCCGAGCACGACACACATCGCCAAGGGCCTGCAGTTCAACACACGAATGACACGGTTCGGGGACCCGCTCAAGGCGCTTCCTCCTGCGTAGGTGGGGATGGAGCCCGACGATCATGGCGGTCCGGAGGCACGCAGTTCAAGTGGCCGGAACGGGCGCGAAAGCACGCCCGTCCCGCCACTTCGCCTCATCGGCCGCTGCGCGTCGCCGTGCTGGAGCCCGCCGCTCGACCGCTCGACGAGCCACCCTTGGCCGGCTTCACCACCACCCGATGCGCCGTCGGCTGACCGTCCTCGTCGCGGTAGTACACCGTGACCCGCGCGTCCTTCTCGAGATCGCCCGTCGTCTTCATCTCGGCATGCCGGGAGAACACCACGGTCTTCGCCAGCTTGCCGCGCTTCTCCACCGTGAGCGACGACTTGTCGAGTGCCGTGACGTAACCCGAAAACTGCCGGGCATTCTTCGACTTCGAGGCCTCGGACTTCGTTGCCGCCTTCGCCGCCGCCGCGTGAGCGACGGAAGCATCCGCGAGCACACCCATCCATGCCGCCCCCGCCATGCACGCGACCAGCGCACACGCGGAGATCCAATTGCGTCCCTGCTTCATGATCCTTCACCTCCCTCTAGAGTGTTCGGGGAGGCGGGAGAATGCGAGGATCGTGCACATGTACTACGCCGACCGAAGGTCGGCGTAGATCTTTAGATCTTCTTCTGTTGCGCCAATTGGACGATGACAGTCTCACGCGGCGCATCGACCACGGCGTGATCGCAGCGTCGCGCACGTTCACGGCTGACGTTCCTCGCCGATGGATCGTCGCCAACTGTCCGTGAAGACAGTTCGTTCCGAGTTCAGCGTGAGGAGTTCCGGTCGGGAAGGGTTTTCACGGCGAGTCGCGAACCGCCTGCCGTCGCAGCGCCGCCGCCGCGGCGCGCCACACGTTTACATGCGCCTCGACGCTGAGTTCGAGCGGACGCCCGTAGCCTCCGCCGAGCGTCACGACAACCGGCAACCGACGCTCTTCGAGCCAGCGGAACACGCGCTCATCCCGCGCCGCGAGCCCTTCGTGCGTGAGTGCCAGCCTTCCGAATCGATCCTGCTCGAGCGCATCGACGCCAGCCTGATACAGCACGAAGTCGGGCGCGTGCCGATCGAGTGCGGCGGGCACGGTCGCATCGAGGGCGGCAAGGTACTCGTCGTCACGACAGCCGTCGGGCAGCGGGATGTCCTGCGAGCCCGCCTCTTTCCGCGCCGGATAGTTGTGCTCCGAGTGGATCGAGTACGTGAACACGGCGGGATCACCCGCGAAAATTGCCGCGGTGCCGTTGCCTTGGTGGACGTCGAGGTCGAGCACGAACGGACGGCGCACGCGGCCTTCGTCGCGCAGCAACTCGATCACGACCGCAAGATCGTTGAACAGGCAGTACGCTTCGGCGCGATCGCGAAACGCGTGATGCGATCCGCCGGCGAGATTGCCGGCGATTCCGTGCACGAGTGCGGTGCGCGCCGCCATCACGGTCCCGTAGAGCGCTGCCCGCGCGCGCGTGACGAGTTGCGGCGACCAAGGCAGCCCGAGGATACGCACCTCAGCGTCGGTCAGCGAGCCTTCGAGAATGTTCGCGACATAAGAAGGATCGTGGACGCGATGGATCCACTCGAGCGGCGCGGGCTCCGAAAGATGCAGATGCGCCTCGGCGACCAGCTCCTCGGCGATCAGGCGCTCGACCATCGGCGCGTACTTCGCCGCGGGAAATGGATGGCCTTCGGGAAGTGGAACCGGATGCAGGTGACTGGTCCAGAGGTGGAGCATCAGTTCCCGAGCCGCAATCTTTCAGAGCCCGTGCGGCTGCGATCGCGGCGTAGGAGGAGTGCGAATCACGGCGCTCCCACCTTATCTACCGCCTGGAACATCGCAAGCGCCCGATCCCGCTGCGTGTGGTGATCGACGATCGGCGCCGGATACTGTTCGTCGAGCGTCACTCCGGCCGCCGCCAGTTCCAACGGCGCCGCGTCCCACGGATGATGGATCCACTTCGCCGGCACGTTCGCCAGCTCGGGCACCCAGCGGCGCACGTACGCACCTTCAGCGTCGAAGCGCTCGCCCTGCAGCGTGGGATTGAAGATCCGGAAGTACGGTTGCGGGTCGGTGCCAGTCGATGCGGCCCACTGCCAGCCGCCGTTGTTGCTCGCGAGATCGCCGTCGACCAGATGCCGCATAAAGTGGCGCTCGCCGAGCTTCCAGTCCGTGAGCAGGTCTTTGGTGAGGAACGATGCGACGATCATGCGCACACGGTTGTGCATGAATCCGCTGCGCAAGAGCTCACGCATGCCGGCATCGACAATGGGGTATCCCGTGCGCCCGGCGCACCACGCGTCGAAGCGCCCGGGATCGTTCTCCCACGCGAGCGCGGTGTAGCGTTCGCGGAACGCCGAGTGCTCGCAGTGCGGGAAGTGGAACATCACGTGCGCGTAGAAGTCGCGCCAGCGCAACTCCTGAATGTACTTGTCGGCGGCGGCGGCGAGTCGAGGATCCGCGGTCGCGGCATCGCGGATGTTGCGCACGATCTGACGCGGCGACAGCGTTCCGAACTTGAGGTCGGCCGAAAGTCGCGAGATCGCGGGCACGGCGGGAAAGTCGCGATGGGTCGCATACAACGCAAGGCCACTGCCGGGCACGGGTCCGGTGCCGCCGACGAAGCGCCGCAACCGCCGGTGCGCGGCACGCGTTCCGCCGGGCCAGTGTTCCTGATGCGAGACGAAGCCGAGCCGCTCGAGCGTGCCGAGCGATCGCTCGGGCAGTTCGTGCTTCGCGAAACGCTCGACCGCGGGCAGTGGCGATCCGATCGGCAAACGCTCGCACGCCTTGCGAAACGGCGAATACACGACGAACGGCGTTCCCGCTCCGCTCAGAACGCTTCCAGGCGGCACCAGCAACCGGTCGTGAAACCGCTTCACCGCGATGCCCGCCGCGCGCAGCACGCGCTCGACGGCGTCGTCACGCTCGATCAGCGACGGCTCGTATTCGTCGTTCCAGTAAACGGCGTCGGCCTTTGCTGTCTGCGCGGCCTTCAACACGGTCGTGACGGCTTCACCGTGATCGAGCGCCAGATGCGATCCGTTGCGCCGAATCGCCTCGCTCAGCTCCGACAGCGAATCGAGCACATGGCGCACGCGCACGGCCGCGATGTCCTCGCGCGCGAGCAGCGAAGGCTCGCTGGCGTAGAACGGCACGATATCGTCACCTGCATCACGCGCGGCTTCGTGGAGGGCGGTGTTGTCTTCGAGGCGGAGGTCCTTGCGGAACCAGAGCAGGATGCGCACCCGGACATGTTAACGAGATCCGCACCCGCGCGCGACCGACTCCGTCCATGGCGGAAATGGATCGGCTACTTCGTCCGTACCGTCGTCGCCGCGTCCACGAGGCGGCCGGCATCCGCGGCATCGCAGCGGCCGAGCACTTCGAACCTGCGTCCTTCCGCGACGTTGTACGAAACGAAGAAGTGCTCCACGTCGTCGAGGACTCCGGGGGCGAGGTCCGCGAGCGAGCGTTGGTGCGGGCGGATCTTCTCGGTCTCGGGCACTCCGATCAGCCGGTCGTTTCGCACCGTACCCTTCGGGCCGATCTCTTTCGCCTGGATCGCTCCGAGCAGCCGGACCGTGACGAGGCATCCGGTAAACGTGGGTTCATCGTTGATGACCATGACATCGAGCGGATCGCCGTCTTCGGCGCGAGTCGACGGGATGAACCCGAAGTCGAATGGGAACGCGGCTCCGCGCGGGAGTTGCTTGTACAGGATGCACAGGCCGAGCGCATCGTCATACTTGTACTTGTTGCGGCTGCCGCGCGGGGTCTCGATGACCACGTGGATCAGGCCGGTGTCCGCGTTGCGGGCAGGGAGTTGGTTGAGACCGAAGTCCATAGCTGGCTCCAGGTGTGTGACGAGGTCGCTTCAGTTCATCGTGGTGTCGTATCCAGCGCCAGCTCACCGGCCACCGCGCCTTCGTGCGTGAGCAGCCATGCCTTGCGATGGAGCCCGCCGCCGTATCCGTGCAGCGTTCCGTCCGACGCGATCACGCGATGACACGGCACGAACAGCGCGATCGGATTGCGGCCGTTGGCGGCACCGACCGCGCGCTGGGCGTTGGGCGCGCCGACGCGCGCGGCGAGCGCGCCGTAGGATTCCGTGCGCCCGCTACGAATGTCGCGCAGCGCCTGCCAAACGCGGATCTGGAACGGCGTTCCGTGGAACTCGACCGGCTGGCGTTCGAGTGCATCGAGATCACCGGCGAAGTACGCGCGCAGCCGCGTCGCGGCACCGGCGGGATCGTCGTGGGGCCGCGCAGTGAATCCGCCGAGGGCGCGCTCGAGGTGGCGATTGAGTCCGCTCACGCGCGAGGCGCGGTCGCTGAACTCGAGCCCGACCAGCGCTTCGCCGCGGCCGAACAGCGTCACCTGCCCGACCGGAGTCTCGAGCGTGGTCACATCGAGCACCTTCGTCGCGGTGCGGGGTTCCGTCAGATCCATCGTCATCATTCCTCCTCGGGAGCGTGCGTCCATAGTGCGATCACCGCGTACGCGCGCCACGGCCGCCAGCGTGCCGCGCGCTCGATGGCTTCACGTTCGGTGGGCAACGTTCCGTCGGCGCGCGCGAGCGCTTTGAGCACGCCGAGGTCCGATGCCGGAAACGCGTCGGGTTCGCCCAGCGCGCGCATCGCGATGTAATTCGCGGTCCACGGGCCGATGCCCGGCAATGCGGTGAGTTGTTCGACGGCGGTGTCGAGATCGTGCATCGCGCGGAAATCGATGCGGCGTTCCGCGACGGCCTCGGCGAATCCGCGCAACGCTGCCTGGCGCACGCGCGGCAAACCGATCGAGGCGAGATCGGCGCTCGCCACAGCCGCGGCTTCGGGGAACACGTGCGTGATCGATTCGTGCGGTGTTGCGAGCGGTGTGCCGCACAGGCGCACGAGCCGTCCGGCGAGTGTGCGCGCGGCGGCGACCGAGATCTGCTGTCCGAGCATCGCGCGCACGCCGATCTCGAACGGCTCCCACGTGCCCGGCACGCGCACGCCGGCGCGCGGCACGACGCGCGCGAGGCGCGGATCGCGTCGCAGGTGTGCGGCGATCGCGACGGCGTCGGAGTCGAGATCGAACAGGCGTCCGACGCGTGTCGCGACGGCGAGCAGCGGACGTCGCGATGGGAGCCGCGCGATCAGCCGCAGCGCGGGCTCGCCGGAGATCGCGTGCGCTTCGATCACGCCGGTCGTTCCGTCGATGCGGATACTGCGCGCATAGCGGCCGGGCGCGGACTGCTCGATGCCGGGGATCGCGCGCATTCCGAGAAAACGGATGATCGGTTCCGCGTCGAACGGTGCGCGCGCGGCGAGGCGCAGCGTGATCGGACTCTCGAAGCTCGCGTCATCGGATTCGAGCAGCACGTTCCCGCGCGGGCCCGCGACGAACTCGATGCGCTGCCGGCGCCGCAAGTCACCCGGCGCGCGATGGAACGTGGCGCGGATCGCGTCGTGCAATCTCCGCGCGCTGCCGAATCCCGACGCCACCGCGACGTCCACCAGCGGGAGCGAAGTCTGATCCAGCAGGCGCCGCGCGAAGTGCACGCGCCGCGTGCGCGCGACCGCGAGCGGCGAGGCGCCGAGTTGCTCGGTGAACAATTGCCGCAGCCAGCGTGACGTCACGCCGAGCCGGCCGGCGAGCGCCTCGACGCCGGCGCCGTCCATCGCGCCTTCGTCGATCAGCCGCAACGCGCGCGTGACCGTCGCCGACGTTCCGTTCCACGCCGCGGTGCCGGGCGAGGTCTCGGGGCGGCACCGCAAACAGGGACGGAAGCCCGCCGCCTCGGCGGCGGCGGCGTGCGCATAGAACCGCACGTTGCGCCGCGCGGGCAGCCGCGCCGGGCAGCCGGGCCGGCAGTAGACACCGGTCGTGACGACGGCGGTCACGAAGCGGCCGTCGAAGCGGCGGTCCTTGCTGGTGAAGGCGCGATAGCAGGCGTCGGTGTCGAGTGGCATGGGGGCACTATGCCACGCGGCCACGCCGGGCGACGGACGAAATCGGAAGTGAATGTGGGCCGCCGGACGGGCGCTCCGATGCGGACATCCATAGCTGCTGCCCGGTGCGAATCCGGCGGCGGCGATGCCCGGACTTCGAGTGTCGCGGCCGACGTGAACACTGCGGGAGGCGGCGGCTCAAGACTTGCGGTAGTGAACGCAGAACGCTTCGAAGATCGCCGGTCGAGTCGGTGCCAGCTTCTTTCGCCCACACAGGTTACGGCGATATCGCGGCAGGCGACGTGGTACGTCCGTCACTCTCGATCGGTAGAACTTACACGGATGTGGAGTCGCAGCGCCGCGCAAATACATCGTTCCCGTCGTTCTGCAGCCATCAAGGCGCGGACTCATCGAGGTTCGTTCGAATGTCGTTGTGTCGTCATAGGTGCTCTTTCGAAATCAAGCGGCGTTCGTTCGAACGGCTTGCGTTCGCTGCCCGGGTCGCGTTCGCCGTACTCGCGGCGTCCACGATCGCGTCGAGCGGGAGCGCCGGTGTCTACTACGTCGATCCGGCCCGGCCAGGCGCGAGTGACTTCGGCCCCGGCACCATCGACATTCCGTGCCGCACGATCCAGGGCGCGGTCACCGCGTTCGGATCCGCGGGCAACATCATCATCGTGCGCCCCGGGACCTATCGCGAGACTGTGACGTTGGCGGCTTCGGGAACTTTGAACGCTCCGATCGTGCTCAAGGCGTCCGAACCCGGAGTGATCGTGACCGGCACCGACGACTACTCGGTCCCCGCCCAGTGGGCGCCGATCGCCGACGGCGTCCATCTCGCCGCCGCCGTCACGTGGCAACCGTTTCAGGTGTTCATCGACGGAGTGCGGCTCGCTCCCGCTCCCGCACTGCCGGCGCCGCTTCCGCCTCAAACATTCCGATGGATTCCCGGCGAAGGCCTCTATGTGAACGTCGGGGACAACCCGGGATCGCACGCCTGCGAAGTCGGCCGGCGGGCCACCGGCATCTTCCTCTCGGGTGTGTACGGAATCGTCGAAGGATTCGAGATCAACCGCCACGACGACCGTGCCGTGTTGGTGGGCGGTGCGCACGCCATCATCCGTGAGTGCACGATCCGCTTCGCGAACAAGTACGGCATCGATGTGACGTCGGCCCCCGATGTGCAGTTGCTGAGCAACACGGTCAGCGACAATGGCGACCACGGCATCATTGTGAAGAAGGAATCCACGCGCTGCCGGATTGCGTACAACGAGTCGTTCCGCAACGCGCGCCCGGGCGCGCGGGCGGCGAATGGTCTCGATGTCGATGGATCGATCGACTGCGTCGTCGAGAACAACCGGTTCCATCACAATCAGGATTCCGGCATGCAGTTCGTCAACGGCGCGAACAACGGCCTGTCGCGCAACAACGCGAGCTGGGCGAACGGCGATCACGGCTTCGACCATGTCCGAACGACCGGCATCCGGCATTTCCACGACGTCGCGCATGCCAATGCCCGGGATGGATTTTCATTCGAAGGTTTCTCGGGCGGTGGATCACTGAACAACTGCATCGCGACCGACAACGGCCTCGCAACCCGGGAGTTCAATCTGTGGGTGGACGAGGCTTCGTCGGAAGGATTCGTCTCCGACTACAACATTTTCTGGAATTCGACACCGCAGAAGCCGATCAAGTTTCGTGGATTCCAGTTCCTGAACCTGGCCGAATACAGTTCCTCATCGGGTCTCGACCGTCACTCGCGCGCGCAGGACGCGCGGTTCATGAACGCGGCAGCCGGCGACTTTCGCCTGCGGGCGGGTTCGCCCGCGATCGACGCGGCCACGGCCGACTCTGCGTCGTACCCGTTGCTCGACGCCGCGGATCAATCACGTTTCGACGATCCCGCGACGGCGAATGCGGGCTCGGGTTCACCGGACTATGCGGATCTCGGAGCGAGCGAGTACCGCAACGCGGCACCGGTCGTCGCCGTGCGCTCGAACCTGACGCATGGCATCGCGCCGCAGGCGGTCGAGTTCGACGCCGCGTCGTCGTCGGACGCCGACGGAGGTGTGGTGTCCTATACATTCGACTTCGGCGACGGATCGCCCGTGGTGGCCGCGCAGTTGTCGCCGCTCATCACGCATGTCTACGGCGCGGGCGTTCACACCGCGACCGTGATCGTCACCGATGCCTTCGGCGCGAAGGACACAGCACAGACTGCGATCACGATCGCCCAGAACCTGTGCGCGAACCCGGGCATGGAATCCGATCTCAGCGGCTGGGAAGCGTACGGTCCGGCGAGTGTCGCGCGCGTGGTCGGAGGTCACAGCGGATCGTCATCGGTCGCCGTGTTCGCGGGAGCGGCGCAGGCGGTCGGGCTCGCGGATCATCCGAATGTCGTTTCGAACGTGCCCGCGGCGGGCATCCGTTACCAGTACTCCGCGTGGGTTCGCTCCGCGTCGAGCACGGGCACGGTCAAGATTCAGCTGCGTGAATACCTGTCGGGGATGCTGCAAGGACCCGGTGCCATCTCCGCGGCCGTCCGGCTGTCGCCGGTGTGGCAGCCGGTCGCGGCGGAGCTCACGACCGTCCGGCCCGGCTCATCGATCGAATTCGAGATCAAAGGCGCGGTCGGCTTGGCCGGCGAGGATTTCGAGATCGACGATGTTCAGGTCGCCGACGTCACCGACGCCGCGGCCGATCACGCTCCGATCATCACCGCGCCCGTCACCGCCAACGCAACCCCCGGCGAACGACTCACGATGTCCGTCTCCGCCGCGGATCCCGACGGCGATCCGCTCACGGCACTCGTGGCGGACCTATCGCTGCTGCCGGCGGGGAGCAACGCGAGCTTCGTCGTGAACCTCGCGCGTACCGGCGGAACACTCACATGGACGCCGGTCGCGTCCGATGCGCGCGCGTCGGGTTATCGCGTGATGTTCACCGCGTCGAACGCGATGGGCGGCTCGGCAGGCACCACGATCTTTGTCGGCGCCGGAACCGAATCCAATCTGTGCGGCAATGCCGGGTTCGAGTCCGGGGTAAGCGGCTGGGGAGCGTACGGGCCCGCGACGATTGCGCGCGTCGAAGGCGGGCACAGCGGCGCGTTCTGCGCCGAGGTCCGCGCGACCGGGTCCACGACCATCGGGCTCGGAGACCTGCCGAACTGGGTGACGGTGCCCGCGGCGGGAATCGTCTATCGGTATTCCGCATGGGTGCGTTCGGCCGCGAGCACCGGCAGCGCGAAACTCGTGATCCGCGAATTCCTGAGCGGCACGCAGCAGGGCGTGACGGTCTATTCGACGGCGGTCCGCCTGTCTCCGGAGTGGCAGATGATCTCGGCCGACATCCGCACGCTCAAAGCCGGCTCCACACTCGAGTTCGAGATCAAGGACTACCAGGCCACGTCGCCGGAAGTCTTCCAGATCGACGACGTCGCGATTGTCCGCGTTGCTTCCGAGTCTGGCGGAGATGGACGAGTTTCCCGCGCAAACCTGTCGCCGGTACTCGACCGTTTCTCCGCCGCGATCACACCCAATCCCATCCGGAGCGAGGGCACCCTCGATCTCGTGCTCACGCGCCGGGGTTCGGTGGACGTTCAGATCTATGACCTCGAAGGCCGCTCCGTCGCATCGCCCTGCGCTTCGAGCGTCATGGATGCGGGCCATCACCGGATCGCCGTGTCATTGGCGGACCCCAGGACCCGAGTCGCGCCCGGCGCCTACTTCTATCGCGTCGTCGCGGACGAGGGTGTGCTGACCGGAAAGGTGCTGGTGGTCCGTTGAGCATGCGAACGATCGTTCCCCGGGTTGCATGCTTCCTGATCACGGCGCTCACGTTGCAGGTCATCGCATCCCGTGCTGAAGCACGCGACTACTATGTCGATCCGAGCCGGCCCGGCGCGAGTGACTCCGGTCCCGGAACCAGCGAGGTTCCGTGCCGCACGATCCAGGGCGCGGTCACGGCATTCGGATCCGCAGGCAATACGATCATCGTGCGGCCGGGCACCTATCGCGAGACCGTGACGTTGTCGGCTTCGGGAACGCCGGACCTGCCGATCGTCCTCAAGGCGTCTGGTCCCGGCGCCATCGTCACCGGATCGGAAGGTTTCTCGGTCCCCGCGCAGTGGACCGCGACCTCCGGCGGCGTCCACCTCGCGGCAGCGGTCACATGGCAGCCGTTGCAGGTGTTCATCGACGGCGCCCGCCTGTCGCCTGGACCCGCCTTGCCGGCGACGTTGCCGCTGCAGACGTTTCGATGGGTCTCGGGTGAAGGCCTCTATGTGAACATCGGGGACAACCCGGGATCGCATGCATGTGAAGTCGGTCGCCGACCGACCGGAATCTACATCTCGGGCGCGCAGGTGATCGTCGAAGGGCTCGAGATCAACCGCACCGACGATCGCGCGGTGCTGGTAGGCGGCCCCGAGGCCATCGTTCGCGACTGCACGATCCGCTTCGCTTACAAGTACGGCATCGACGTGACCGCGGCGCCCGATGTGGAACTGTCGCGCAACAAGGTCAGCGACAATGGCGACCACGGCATCATCGTGAAGAGCGGCTCCGCGCGCTGCCGGATCGCGAACAACGAGTCGTTCCGCAATGCGCGTCCCAGCGTGCGCGCTGCGAATGGCGTCGACATCGACGGGTCGTCCGAATGCGTCGTCGAGAACAACCGGTTCCATCACAATCAGGACTCCGGTCTCCAGTTCGTCAACGGAGCCTCGAACGGGCTCTCGCGCAACAACGTGAGCTGGGCGAACGGCGATCACGGCTTCGATCACGTGCGCGCGACCAATATCCGACACTTCCACGACGTCGCCCAGGGCAACTTGCGCGATGGATTCTCGTTTGAAGGTGTGTCCAAGCGCGGAGCGATGTTCAATTGCATCGCGATCAACAACGGCCTGACCACCAACGAATACAATCTGTGGGTGGAAGACGCATCCGCCGAAGGATTCGAATCGGACTACAACATCATCTGGAACTCGACGTCCCAGAAGCCCATCAAGTTCCGCGGATTCCAGTTCGGGAGCCTGGCTGAATACCGATCTGCGTCCGGTCTCGATCTTCATTCACGCTCCGAGAGCCCGCGATTTTTCAACCCGTCGACGGGTGACTTTCGGCTGCGCGCCGGTTCACCCGCAATCGACGCGGCCACGGCGGCGCCGGTGGCGTGCCCGTCGAGCGACTGCGTGAATCAGTCGCGATTCGACGATCCCGCGACGACAAACGCAGGCGCGGGACCGCCGGCCTATGCGGATCTGGGCGCGACCGAGTATCGCAACCTGTATCCGGTCGCCGCGCTGCGCTCGAACCTGACGCAGGGCGTTGCCCCTCAGCTCATACAGTTGGACGCCACGGCCACCACGGATGCCGACGGAAACATCATCACTTACACGTTCGACTTCGGTGACGGAACGCCCGCGCCACCTTCGCAAAAGACACCGATGATCACGCATACGTATGGCCCTGGAGATCACTCGGCGGCGGTGATCGTGATGGACGCGTACGGCGCGACCGACACGGCGCGCGTCACGATCCATATCACGGCCAATCGCGCCCCGAACGTCACCGCACCCGACACGGTCAACGCCGCGCCGGGGGAGCGCGTAACCGTCACGGTCACGGCTGCCGATCCCGACGGCGATGCGATCACGGCGCTGACGGCCGATCTGTCGCAGTTGCCCGCGGGCAGCAACGCCACTTTCGTGACCAACCCCACACGCACCGGCGGTACGCTCACGTGGACGCCCGCCGCGTCGAACGCGCGTGCGTCCGGATATCCCGTTTCGTTCACCGCCTCCAATTCGATGACCGGATCCGCGCTCACGACGTTCCTGGTCGGAGCCGGTGCCGCCAATGTCTGCGGAAACGGCGGGTTCGAAGGCGCCCTCACGGGGTGGGTAGCGTACGGGCTCGCGACCGTCGCGCGCGTCGGAGGCGGACACAGCGGCGCGTTCTGCGCCGAAGTTCGAGCGACGGGATCGACGACGATCGGACTCGGAGACGACCCGAACTGGGTGACGGTGCCTGCGGGCGGGACCGTCTATCAGTATTCGGCGTGGGTGCGTTCTGCATCCAGCACCGGCAACTCAAAACTTGTGATCCGCGAATTCCTGAACGGTGTCCAACAGGGCACCACCGTCTTCTCGCCGACCGTGGCGCTGTCTCCCGCTTGGCAAAAGATCTCGGCCGAGATCCGCACGCTCACGGCCGGCTCGACGCTCGAATTCGAAATCAAGGATTACCAGATCGCATCCCCCGAGGTATTCCAGATCGATGATGTCTCGATCGTCCGGTTGCCCGGGTCCGTGAGCGTCTCGCAACCGGATTCCGCGATCGTGGCCGGAGGTTTCTCCGCGGCAATTTCTCCCAATCCGCTCCGGAATCACGGGACGATCGAGCTGGTGCTCACGCGGCGCGGCACGGTGGACGTTCGACTCTATGACCTCGAAGGGCGCCCGGTCGCGGCGCCGTGCACTTCGCGGGTCATGGATGCGGGTCGTCACCGATTCCCTTTGTCGCTCGCCGACGGTGCGACGCGAATGGAGCCCGGCGCCTACTTCTATCGCGTGGTGGCGGACGAAGGCGTGCTGACGGGCAAGCTGCTGATCGTCCGCTGACCGCGCCGATGGATCAGCGCGGGTGGACGCGCGCGAGCACCAGCGCCGGTGTGCGCAGCAGGATCTCGATCGGGCTGTGTGCCTCGCGCGCCGCATCGTGCTCACGCGCGGGACGGAACGCGAGGTAGGCGAGGCCGTCGGCCGACCGTTCCGCGAGCAGCGAGCTTCGCAGCGAATCGGCGACGACGAGATTGTGCTCGCCGTACAGACGCAGCGATGGCGGCGGTGGGTCGATCAGCACCAGCGTCGCGCGCTCGGGGGCCACCGTTTCCATCGCGATCGCCACCGGACGCGTGCTCAGATAGTTCTCCATCGCGGGCAGCAGCTTGATCGTGACCACCGGAGCTCCGATCGCGACCGGCAGCAGCAGCAGCAGCGCGGCGAGCACGCGACGACCCATGAAGTTCGCGAGGAACGGCGCCCACGACGTGGCGAACAGCACCGTGCCCACCAGCCGCAATTCCGTCGCCGCGCCACGCAACGCGCCGGCGGCGAGCACCACCATGATCGCACTCATGGTTCCGATCAGCGCCATCATCACGACCGCGCGTTCGATCGGCGCCCGCACGCGCTCGGCGTTCTCGAACGCATGGTCCAGCAGCCGCGCGCACAAGAGCGCGGCGGCGGGGGCGGCCGGCAGGATCGCCGTGAGCGGCGGCGTCGGGTAGAGCAGCAGCGGGGCCGCGGCCATGACGAGGCACGCGATGAAGAAGTGCGCCGCGTTTTCCTCGCGGCCCTCGCGCACACGCTCCAGCTCGGGCCGGGTACCGCCCCGGCGCCACCAGGTGGCCGCGTGCAGGATCGCGCCCGGCAACAGCGTGCTCCACGGAAACAGGCCGATCACCACATAGCTCAACATGAGCAATGGCCCCGAGAAGATCGGGCCGCGCGGTTCGACGGCGTACGGGAAGAACGCGACGTGCTCGAGAAACGGGCCGCCGTGGCGCTCGATCATCGCGCCGTACCACGGCACGCCCATGCCGAGTACGAGCGTGAGGCCCGCGAGCGGCTGGAGGCGCGACCACAGGTCGTTGCGCCGCCGCAGGCCGAGATAGAGCGCCACCGCGCCGAGTGGCCACAACGCCGGCAGCGGGCCGCCGGTGATGAACGCGAGTCCGAGCGCGGCATATGCGAACACGAGTCTCACCGCGCGCCCGGGTCGCGCGTCGAACAGCGCGTCGGCAAAGCCCACCACGCCGAGCCACGCGAACAGTGTCGCGAGCAACTGCGTGCCGTCCATGCGCGCGGCGTGCGGCAGCACGAAGCACGTCAGCAGCACCCCGCTCGCGATCAGCCCCGCACGCGCGCCGAAGTGCACGGCCGCCACCGAGCCCACCACCATCACGAGCATCACCGCGACGATCGCGCGCAGAACCCGCGAGTAGAGTTCGGGATAGCGCGACAGCACGCGCAGCGTGGCGTCGGGTCCGTAGGCGAGGATTGGTTTCTCGAACAGCGGCTCGGTCCCGAGCAGCGGCGTGATCACCTCGCGCGTCGCGGCGACTTCGCGCGCGACCTGGCCGTCGCGCGCCTCGCGCGTGTCGAGCAACCCCGTGCGGTCGAGTCCGGTGAACAGCACGAGTCCGCACACGACGACGAGCAACGCGAGGATCAGGCGCATCGGCGGAAAGTATCAGAAGCCGCGCGCGGCCGCCGCACGCGGGGCCCTCTTCAGCGGGTGGGTTGTTTCGTGAAGGCGCGCGGCCGCCGTGCATCACGACGCAGGGTCGGGAATAATGCGGCGCGTAGCGGAATGTCTTCCGCGTTCCGCGCACCCACCCTGCATGGAGGCGAACATGAAAGGCTTCGTACGCACGTTCGTGGCGCTCGCCTTCGCGGCGTGCGCGCTCTCAGCGCCCGGTTGCGCGAAGCAGGAACCCCCGCCGCGGACGCTGTCGGATCGCGAGCGCGACAGTCTGATCGGTGTCTCCGGTCTGCCGGGTGCCTCGGTCGTCACCCGTGCGCTCGCCGAGCAGGATTCCGCGGCGAAACGCGCCGCGCGGATGGCGGAGACCGGGCCGTAGGCCCGACGATCCCCGATTCCACCACCTTCCGCCGGCCGCCGTTCTCCGTTCGCCGGTGCCGGACCTCCATTCGCCGAAAGCCGCGGGCCGTACTGCGGAAGTCGCCGTAACTTGCCTGTGTGACGTGAGGCACCGGTGCTCGCCGCGATCCGCGCGGGACCGCCGGGCTTGAGGAGGGATCATGGGACTCGAACGTGACTGGCGCCGGATGATCTGGGGAGTCGTCCTCATGCTGTACGGAGGACTGTTCCTCATGGATCGCTCCGGGATGCTGCCGCCGTGGGCACAGGAATTTCGCTGGTGGCCGCTGATCGTGATCACGATCGGACTTTCGAAGTTCATCTTCCCGCGCAGCGCCGATGACGTCGGCAGTGCGGTTACCACGACCATGCTGGGGATGTGGTTCCTGGTCGTGGCGAACGAATGGTTCGGCCTCGAATGGCAGAACTCGTGGCCGCTCGCACTGGTCGCCGCGGGCGCCGGAATGGTCGTCCGCTCGCTCGCCGGATACTGGTTGCCCGACCAGCACGTCAGGGTTAAGGAGCAGCGTCGTGTCTAGCCGGCTCACGCGTTCGCCCAACCTGCGCGCGGCCCTGTTCGTGACGTGCGCCGCGTGCACTCTGTGGCTGCTGGTGCAGAACACGCTCCTGTTCACGTTCGTGCCGTGGCATCGCGTGATGCCGGTCTTCGAATCCTCGTCCATCGTGCGCGCGGCCATCGCCGGCATCGCGCAGCTGTCACTCGTGCCGATCGCGTTCGCGTTCGGCTGGCTGGTTGCCCGCCAGTCGTCACGCGCGGCTCAATCCCGGGAGAGAATCCATGAGTGAACGTAATCCGCTGAATGCGCGCCTGTTCTTCGGCGTGGCAGTCCTTGCCCTCGGGTTGTCGTGGACGCTCGACAATCTCGGCCTGATCGACGCTTCGGAATATCTGCGCTGGTGGCCGGTGCTGGCGCTCGGATACGGCGTGATGGCACTCACCGGGATCGGCGTCAGGCAGCACCTGGTGCCGGGCGCGATCTGGACGTTGATCGGGGGCGCGTCTCTATTCAACGAGCTCGGCATGATCCGCGTTTCGGTGTTCGAGCTGTGGCCGCTGTTTCTGATCATCGTCGGCGCCGTCATCGTCTCGCGCGCATGGAAGGGCGCCCCGTCGGTGACCAGCGCGGACGAGAGCGGTGCGACGTTCAGCACGTTCGCGATGATGGGTGCTGCTGAGCGCAAGGTGATCTCGCAGTCGCTGCGACAGGGCGAACTCAGCGCGGTCATGGGCGGAGTCGTCGCGGACTTCCGTTCGGCATCCCCGGCCGATGGGCGCGCCGTGGTCGACGTGTTCGCGATGTGGGGCGGGATCGAGATCATCGTGCCGGTGGGCTGGCGCATCATCGGCGAGGTGACGCCAATTCTGGGCGGGTTCGACGACTCGACCGTGCCGCCGGTCGATCCCGCGGCGCCGACGCTGGTGATCAAGGGCAGCGTGGTGATGGGCGGGATCGAAGTGAAGCACGGTCGCGGCAGCCGCGATGAGGCCATCCAGCGCAAGGCCCAGGAAATCCAGAGCCGCGTGATGGGAGACTGACGGTGCATCCCCTGTTCGCACGGCCGGCGCGACTGCTGCTCTACTTCGGGGCGTGGGCGCTCCTGGGACTGCTGCTCGCCGGCATGCTCATGATCGCGACACCGCGGCCGCTCGCGCACGCGATCGTGCTCGCGGTTCCGCTCGCTGCGTTCTACGGCGCGGTGTGCCTCTCGGCGTGGTGGGTGTGCCGCTCGGCGCCGCTCGAGAACGGGCGGTTGCTCGACGCCGCCCTGAACCAGGGAGGGGCGGCACTCCAGTCGAGCGGTGTGTGGATCGGCGCGGGCACGCTGTGGTCGGTGCTGCTGCTCCAGTTCGGCGGTGTCGGGCTCGATCGTGCGGGCATCCTGCGCGACCTGGGCGTGCTGTTCGTGCTCGGGCTTCCGCTCTATCTGCTGTCGGCGGTCGTCCACTACCTGTTTCTCACGGTCGATGCTGCACACCAGTCGGCCCAGCGGGCGCTGCGATCGCAGGTGATGGCGCGCGAAGCTGAACTGCGCGCGCTGCGGGCCCAGCTCAATCCGCACTTCCTGTTCAACAGCCTCAACTCGATCAACGCGCTGGTCGGAGGAGATCCCGAAGGCGCGCGCCGCATGTGTGAAGGCCTCGGCGATTTCCTGCGTCGTACCCTGCAGCTCGGCGCGCGCGACCGGGTCGCGCTCGGTGAGGAAGTGGCGCTGGTCGAGCGCTATCTTGCCATCGAACAGGTGCGATTCGGCGAGCGTCTGCGCGTGGAACTCGCGGTCGATCCGCGCGCGCTCGAATGTGAGTTGCCGCCGCTGCTGCTGCAGCCGCTGATCGAGAACGCGATCAAGCACGGCGTCGCGGACCGTATCGAAGGCGGAACCGTGCGCCTCGCGGCGTATGTCGCGGAGGGTCGGCTGATGGTGGCGATCGAGAATCCGGTCGACGACGATGCGCCCTCGCGCCGCGGAGGGGGCCTCGGGCTCGACAATGTCCGGCGCCGGCTCGAAGCACTCGGTACGGGCGCGACGGACCTCGCCGTGACGCGCGAGCCCGGCCGTTTTCGCGTCACGCTCAGCCTGCCTGCGAACGTCGCGCCGTCCGCGTTGCCGCTTGCGCCTGCCGCGGAGGTGCTCCATGCCTGAGAACGGCATGCGCGCCGTGATCGTCGATGACGAAGCGCCGGCGCGGGCGCTGCTCAAGGAGTATCTGGCGGCCGACGCCGAAGTCGAGATCGTTGCCGAATGCGCGAATGGGTTCGAGGCCGCAAAGCGTATCGCGGAACTCGCGCCGGACGTGGTGTTCCTCGACGTCCAGATGCCGAAGCTCGACGGTTTCGAGGTGCTGGAGCTGATCGGCAGCGGGCCGGTGGTCGTGTTCTGCACGGCATACGACGAATTCGCGCTGCGCGCCTTCGAGGTGCACGCGGTCGACTACCTGCTGAAGCCGTTCGGCCGCGAGCGGCTGGCCGAGGCGCTGGTGCGCGTGCGGGAACGGCTTGCGGCCCGCGC
>JANLWX010000142.1:0-8347 GCA_031364845.1 Candidatus Eiseniibacteriota bacterium | reverse complement strand
ACGATCGGGGCTGTGCGGGCATCCCTGGAGGTCGTTTCCACGAACTGACTCCGCGAAAGCTGCCGGGGGGCCGAAACGACCCCGGCAGCACAGCGGTCAGTTCACTTGCTAAACGCGGTCACTTCATTTGCGTTTAACAGGGGATTCGGCGCCGTTCCCACACTTCGAGGTGAGCCATGCCGAGACTTCCACGGTCGTTGCACCGCATGCCGCTCACCGCGTTCTTCTTATTTCTCGCTGTCTCGCTCTGCACGCAAACCGCCATACCTTCTCCCCGCCGTGACGCGACGCACTCGCAGCGCGCAATGGTCGCCACTCCGCCCGTCACGGCCGAGGCCCGCGCGAAGCTGCTCGCAGCCGCGCGTGACTCTTCGCTTCCCGAGTGGCAACGCGGATATATGGAGACACTCGCGGCGCGCGGCGCGAAGCGTGAACCCGCACCTCGCGGCCAGGCTGCGTCTCCCGACCGACCGGAGACTCTCAGCGGCTGCTCGGATCGAGCGTTACTTTTTCCCAACTCCGAAGCACTCGCGCGGGCACAGATGGGAGCCGTTTACGATCCGGTGCGCGACCGCATGGTGCTATTCGGCGGCTTTTCGAATGACAATCAAAATCGCAACGATGTCTGGGCGCTCTCGCTGGTGGGTACGCCGACGTGGAGCCTGCTCGCCCCCACGGGAGAGCCACCCAGCCCTCGGCGGTCCTTTTCGGCCATCTACGATTCGGCGCGCGATCGCATCGTTTTCTTCGGCGGTACCACCGATACAGACTATAGAACGAACGAAGTCTGGTCGCTGACGCTCGTGGCTCCAGCCTGGACGCAACTTGTGCCCGCGGGCACCGCTCCGGAAGCGCGCGTGGATGCGACCGCGATCTACGATGCCACCCGCGATCGCATGATCCTCTTCGGCGGCGAAGGCTATACAGACTTACTTGGGGATACCTGGGCCGTGCAGTTCGGTGGGACGAATAGCTGGGTACAGCTAGCACCTTCCGGCGCGCTGCCGGTCGGTCGTACCCAGCATTCGGCGGTTTTCGACGCCCCGCGCGACCGCATGATCGTATTTGGCGGTCAGGACGGATTCGCTGGTTCGAACGCAGTGTGGTCGCTTGCGCTATCGGGATCGACCACATGGACGGAACTCACCCCCACGGGCACGCTGCCCGCGGCTCACGCCCAGCATTCAGCTGTCTTCGATGCTCCGCGCAACCGCATGTTGGTCTACGGGGGATCTGTGCCCGGCTTGGGCGACTCCAACGAGCTGTGGTCGCTGGCGCTCACCGGAGCATTGAAGTGGACGAAGCTAGAGCCGTCCGGCGCACCACAGGGGAATTCGTATTGCGCCGCGATCTACGATCCGGTTCGCCAGCGCCTGGTGGTGTTCGGAGGTTACGGGGCCATGGACGAAGCATGGGCGGTCCCCCTCACAGGCGGAGGGCCGGCGTGGACTCAACTCGCGGTAGCCGGCCAGCCGCCACTCCAGCGCGACAGGCAGACGGCGATCTACGACGCGCCGCGGCAGCGCATGGTAGTTTTTGGTGGCGTTGGAACATCCGTCGCGCCGAAGAGCGACGTTTGGGGGTTTAGTCTGTCTTGGACCCCGGCGTGGACGCTCGTAGTTCCCACGGGAACGCGGCCCGCCGGTCGCTTCGGACACGCGGCAATCTTCGACGCATCGCGTAATCGCATGGTCATCTTCGGCGGTCACGACGGGCTGAACGCTCTCAACGATGTCTGGGCGCTCTCGCTATCGGGCACTCCGGCGTGGACCCGTCTGAATCCCTCTGGAACGCCGCCCGTCCCGCGTGAAAGTGCCGCGGCGATCTACGATGCGCCGCGCGACAGGATGGTGATCTTCGGGGGAAGGGGTTTCAACGACGCCTGGTCGCTGTCGTTTTCGGGAGGCGGGACTTGGACCGCGCTCGCTCCGTCCGGAACACCGCCCGCCGCCGTCTACCACGCGTCCGGCGTGTTCGATCCCGTGCGCAATCGCATGCTGTGTTATGGGGCGGGCTCCGACCCACGCGTATGGGCGCTCTCGCTGTCGGGGCCGGCGGCGTGGACTCCGCTGAGCGGCGCCGGCGTCGCACCGTCCGGTGAGTCTGTCGCCCAGATCGTCTATGACGTGCCGCGCGATCGTGTACTGATGATGGGCGAATCCTGCCAGCTATTCGCGTTCTCCCTCGGCGCCTCTCCAGAGTGGTCGGAGTTTGGCGACAGTGGCGCAGTCCCCGATCCGCGCGAGTGGTTCACCATGATCTATGACACTGCAAACAGCCGCGCGGTGGTTCATGGCGGCGTCGCTGGTTCCTGGTACAACGACGTCATCGCGTTCTCGTTCCCGGCCAACCGGTTCAGCGTGAACACGGCGGCGGAGCCCGAAATCGGGGGCACGGTGACCCGGAACCCCGACCAGGCGTGCTTCACGGGTGGGACCACCGTGGCGCTCACCGCGGTAGCCAACGCTGGCTACGGGTTTGCGAACTGGAGCGGTGATGCGAGCGGCACGGCAAACCCGCTCGCCGTCACTGTGGGAGCCGAGAAGAACATCACGGCCAACTTCGTCGCTTACGCCCTCGCTACCGATGCTGCACCCACCGGGTCGGGAACGATCGCCCGCGACCCGGATCAGCCGACCTACGCTCCCGGCTCGAGCGTCGTTCTCACCGCGATCGCGGATCAGGGGTTCCCCTTCACGAACTGGAGCGGGGATGCGACCGGCAGCACGAATCCTCTGAGTGTGGTGATGGATAGGCCGAAGAACATCGTCGCGAACTTCGCGGTGACCCCCGTGCCCTGCGGGACATGGGCGCTTAAGGCTGAATTCGACTTGAGACCCGACGGTCCTATGGTCTACGACCCGGTGCGGAAACGCATGCTGCTCTACGACACCTACATCACCCCCGGTGGCGCCGCCGCCGTCGCAATCTGGCAGCTTCCGATGAATTCGTTCATCTGGAGCATGCTCGCGATCCAGGGCACGGCTCCGAACCCCCGCGCCTTCGTGCGCATCATCTACGACCCGGTCGGCGATCGCCTGATGTTGTTTGGCGGAGACGGGACGGGAACGGACGGCAGCAACGGGCCGCAGACGGACCTTTGGGAGGTGACACTCTCGGGGACTCCCACGTGGGGCGAGGTCGCAACGACCGGAACTCGTCCGCGGCGCGTGGTCGAATCTTCGTTCGTCTACGATCGTGCGCGGAAGAGGGCATTGCTGTTCGGCGGCCTGCTCCCTGCCGATGATTATCAATTCCCGACCGACACGTGGGAGTTGTCGATGGCGACCCCCGTCCCGAACTGGAGCGTGATTTCGGTTCCGTCGGCACCGCCCGGTCGGGCCATGCATTCGGCGTTCTACGATTCGCTTCTCGATCGCATGGTCATCGCGGGGGGAGGTCGGAGCGATTGCTGGGCGCTCGACTTCAGCGGACCGGCGCCCCAATGGCAGCAGTTATTTCCGGCCGGGGGATCGTTGTTGGAGACCGGCTCCTGCGACTGGGATCCGGTTCGCCGCAGAATGCTGATGGTGGCAAGCGGCGCGGCGTATGCGTTGGTTTTCAAACACGGACCCGCTTGGGCGCGTCTCGAAAACCAGCCTTCAGGACCTACACTGCGCAACGGCGAACCGTTCGCCTACGATCGTGACCGTGATCAGTTCATCCTGATCGACAACGACAGCAACTCCAACGGTCGGCTCGGCACGTGGCGCCTCGCGGGCGGCGGCCATCCACTCGACATCGTTCGGGAGTCTCCCTATGGCGGCACCGTGACACGCGACCCGCCGGCTGCTTGTTACGATCCGGGCACCCACGTGACACTCACTGCCGTGCCCGGGCGGGGTTACACGTTCGCCGGATGGGACGGCGACGCGACGGGAAACGTGAACCCGCTCTCGATCGTGATGGATGAACTCAAGGTGATCACGGCCCGATTTGATGTCTCCACAGCGACGTTGCTCGCCCACTTCGATGCCGTGTGGATCGCGGATGGGATCGAGATCAGGTGGCGCTTCGGAACGCCTGAGCGGATTCTCTCGGTGACGCTCGAACGTGCCGAGGCGGTGGACGGACCATGGATCGCGACCTCCTTGGCGACACGCGACGACAACGGTACGCGAATTGGGGTCGACGCCGTCGTCGAGCCGAGGCTCGACTACTTCTACCGCCTGATGGCCACACTCAGCGATGGATCCAGGATCGTGTTCGGACCCATATCGACCCGCGCCGGCGAGCGCATCTCGGAGAGTGCACTCACACAACTCTCACCGAATCCGACCGCGGGCTCGACCCAAGTGCAATTCGCCGTGGCCCGTGCGGGTCGTGTGCGGCTCACGGTGGTTGACGTCTCTGGAAGAGTCGTGGCGACGCTGGTGGATGAGGTGCATCGCGCGGGCCGCTACACTGCCGCCTGGGACGGCGCGACGGCGGCGGGCAAGGTTCCCGCCGGTGTCTACTACATCAGGCTCGTGGCTTCCGATCGCCATGTCGTCCGCAGGCTGGCCATGATTCGCTGAACGGCATCACCCTTGGCCGATGTGGGTGAGGGTGGGGCTCAAGTCCGGCGACGGTGGATCACGATTCGGTGGAGGGCCGTCATGGATGCTCACTGCGCTCTTGTGATCCGCCGCACATCATCACGGGTCTCGCTCGCCGCGTTCGCGTTGGCGCTCGCCTGCAGCGCGGCCGGCGCCGCCACGTTCTCGGGATTCAGCATCGACGCCGGTGCGACCGCGGCGCGCTTCGGCGGCGGCTATGGCGATGCGGCCGAAAAATACCGGCTGTCTCCGACCTTCGGTGCCGCGCTGAACATCGGCCTCGGCGAGGCGCTGTCCTTCAGGCCGGGCATCGGGTGGGTTTCGCGCGGAGGCAATGTCGACAGCCGGGTCACGGTGACCTCGGGCACCGAAGTCACTCAGTTCGACGTCAATCAGGAGTGGGTCGTCGACTGCCTCGACGTTCCGCTGTTGCTGCAATGGAGCGCTCCCGGGCAATCGTTCGTCATCCCATTCATCTCGCTCGGTCCGGGATTGTCGTGGCGCGTCGGCACGGATCTGCGCGACGAACAGGCCCTCACTTTCCCGCTCCCGACATCGGCGCCGCTACGCTACGCAAACATCTTCGAAGATCTCGGCCGCTACAATTTTCTCGAGAACACGAAGAGCTTCGACGTGAACGCGATCATCGGCACCGGTGTGACGCTCGGGCGCGGACGCACCCGCGCGAGAGTCGAGGCGCGCTACCTGCACGGCATGCGCGACGTGGCGCCGGAGGGATCGTTCGTGACCGCGTACCACCGCGCGTTCACGGTGACAGCGGGGGTCGAGATTCGGTGAGAACCGCGAGCGCCGCTGCCACCATCGCGCCGTCTCGATTCACCTGCCAGGTTGCAGTTTGAAGATCCGATACAGATACGCGAGCGATGGCAGCAGCACGACCGCACCGATCGCGAGCACCGTCAGCACCGCGCGCAGCACGTTGGCGGGCGCCGCGGCGTTCGCAATCGAGACATCCGGCGGGATCAGCAGCGGATACTGGGCGAAACCCCAACCGCACACGATCAATGTGACCTGCGCCACCGCGAGCGCGCGGGCCAGCGTGTAGCGCTCGGTCCACAGCGCAGCAATGGCGCCGACGGCAACCGATCCCGTGACGATCTGGAACACGAGTGATCCGTCCGCGCCTGCGAGGCCTTCGTGCATCACGGGCGCGCCGCTGCGGGCGAGCGCGAAGCACGTCCACGCCAGCACACCGGTCGCGACCGCGGCGACGAGCGCCCGCGCGCGGAATGCGCGGCGAACGTCGGGCTCGGTGGTTTCGAGCGTGAGGTAGGTGGCGGCGAGGAACGCGCAGAGCGACAGCGCGAACAATCCGACCGCGAACGGAAACGGCGCCAGCCACGGTGCGAAGAATCCGCCGGTCACGCGGCCGCTCGTCATGTCGACGCCGATGTCGCCCGAGAGCACCGCACCCACGCACACGCCGAGCATCAGCGGCGTCACGATACTCGCGATCGCGAACACGCGGCTCCAGCGCCGTTGCACGGCGTGATCCGAGCGGTCGTAGGTGCGGAACGTGAACGCCGATCCCCGCAACACGATGCCGATCAACATCACCGTGAGCGGCACGTGGAGCGCGGTCGAAAGCGCCGCGAACGCGGCGGGAAAGCACACGAACAGCAGCACGATCACGAGGATCAGCCACACGTGGTTCGCCTCCCAGATCGGCCCGAGCGCATGCGCGATCACATCGCGCTGTCGGGTACCGGTGCGTCCGAATGCGAACAGATCCCACACACCGCCGCCGAAGTCGGCGCCGGCGCCGAGCGTATAGAGCACGAGTGCGGCCAGCAGCACTCCGGCGACGAGAGTTTCCGGATTCATCGCGGCGGCTCCGTACCGCCAGCGCGCACCGACTTCATCGGACCGCGCGGTGCTGCGAACACCTGCCGGCGCAGCAGTGCGAGCACGACCAGGCCCAGGAACACGTACAGCAAGGAGATCGTCACCAGCGGCACCACGAGACCCGGCATCGGTGTGACCGCGTCGCGCGTGCGCATCACGCCGTGGACGATCCACGGTTGCCGCCCGACCTCGGTCACGGTCCAGCCGGCCTCGATCGCGATCAGCCCGAGCGGCGAGACCGCGATCAGCAGCTTCAAGAATCTGCGATCGACCGGTACCGCGCGCCGGCGGACCCACAACACCGCACTCAACACAGCGACCGCGAGCAACGTGGTGCCGGCGCCGACCATCACTTGAAACGCGAGGTGCGTGATCAGGACCGGCGGTCGGTCTTCGCGCGGGAATTCGCGCAGCCCTTTCACCTCGGCGTTCACGTCGCCGAACGCGAGCCACGACAGCATCCCGGGCAATTGGATTCCGTAGCGCGTGACTTCCGCGCGTTCGTCGGGCAGCCCGCCGATCGTGAGCGGCGCGTTGCGCTTCGTCTCCCAGTGACCTTCCATCGCGGCGAGCTTCGCGGGCTGGGACTCGGCAACCTGCTTGGCGCTGATGTCCCCCGACACGAGCTGCAGCGGTGCGCACGCGATCCCGAGCAGCAGCGTGATCGCGAGTGCCCGGCGATGGAATGCGCTCGCCGGATCGCGCAGCAGTCCCCACGCGTGGATGCCCGAGGCGGCGAACGCGATCGCGAGATACGCGGCGATCGTCATGTGCAGCGTCTGCTGGAACGCGGCCGGGTTCAACATCGCAGCGATCGGATCGATGTCGACCGCAACGCCGTTCTCCATGCGGAAGCCCGTCGGCGTGTTCATCCACGCGTTCGCGCACACGACGAAGATGCCCGACACGCATCCGCTCGCGGCGATGACGACGCCCGACGCCCAGTGGGCGAGCGGCGGCACGCGATCCCATCCATACAAATAGATGCCGAGGAAGATCGCTTCGAGGAAGAACGCGAAGCCCTCGAGCGAGAACGGCATGCCGATCACGGGACCCGCCCAGCGCATGAATCCGGGCCACAGGAGTCCGAGTTCGAACGACAGCACGGTGCCCGACACGGCACCGACCGCGAACAGGATCGCGGTACCCCTGAGCCAGCGCTTCGTCAGCTCGAGATCGACCGGATCGCGTGAGCGCAGCCAGCGCCATTCGGCGATCACCATCAGCAGCGGCATCGCGATGCCGGCGGCGGCGAACAGGATGTGGAAGCCGAGCGACATCGCCATGCCGAGGCGCGCGGCGAGCAGGTCGGTCATGGGATGCTCACGGGAGTTGGGCGATCGATAGCGCCGGGCGCGCCGCCCGCCACACCCGAATCTGCTGCCGCCACCGCGAGCACGCGGAAGCGTTCGTTCTCGAACGCGACCTCGAAGCCTTGGACCGGCTCGCGCCGCATCATGCGCACCAAGGTGCGATCGAGTTCCTCGGCCGATGCCTCGTGGCCGGCGACGATGCGCTCGGCCATCGCGGGATCGGCGATCCATGCGAAGTTCGTGAACTCGTCGGCGGGCGGGATCAGCAAGTGCGTGACCTGATGCGCGCGACAGAACGCCGTGAGCGTGTCCGGGTCGGGCGCGAGAAGAGCGGTGTAGAACTCGATGATGCGCCGCTGGTTCTCGCGGTTCTCGAGCAGCCCGTCGGCGAGCGTCGCGCGCGCGGCGTGCGACTGCAGATCGTAGCCGTACCACCACGGTGCGCCAACAATGGCGTTCGCCGGCGCGTGCTCATTCAAGAACGCGCCGGTCGCTTCGAGCGCGGGATCTGCATGGGACGAACGGGACCACGCGAGGTACGCGCCGGTGCCCATCGTCGCGATGATGCTGATCGCGAATGCGGTCGAGAGCGCGAAGCGGGCGTTGCCCGGCTGCGTGGGCTGAGCTTCG
>JANLWX010000141.1:0-13114 GCA_031364845.1 Candidatus Eiseniibacteriota bacterium | reverse complement strand
CCAACCCCCGCCGATACCGCAGTCGAGCACACACTCCTCGCACTGCATCCCATTGACCGGCCTATACCCCTGGTGTTAGCTTGAACGCGCCGTCTCGGACACGAATCGCGACCCGCGCTGCCGAGCTCACGAGACGAGGGTAAGTCACTGGACGACAAAAGGTTGATGAACGTCAGCCGCCGTCATATCGACGTCGAATCCACTCTTGGCCAGACCCGTTCATCGGGGCGACCGGTCAAGAGTTTTGTGTTTTCCGGCGACCTCTGTTCGGGCGCGGCCATTGACGAAGGGAACCGGGCTGTTCTCCTTCGTCGCGCCATGAACGCGGTCATCGGCACCCCGCAGCCGATCCCCACGGCTGCACTCGCAAGCCCCACGAGGATTCTCCTGTGATCGTTCGCAAGTTTCCCATCGAGCATCTCGACCCGATCACGCTGCTCGGACACAACGACTCGAACCTGCGTCACATCGAGCGTAGCCTTGCCGTGCGCCTCACGCTGCGCGAGGGCACGATCACGGTTGCGGGCGACCACGACCCGGTCGAGTCCGCTTCGCACGCGCTCAAGGACCTCATCGATCTCGCCGAGCGGGGCAAGGTGATCGAAGAGGCCGACGTTGCGACCGCGCTCGGCGAAGGCCGGCGCAACGGCAACGGCAAGTCGCTGACCGAGTCGTACGAAGGCGCACCCGGCTGGTCGTTCGAGCGCAAGAGTGTGAAGGCGCGCACGCCGATGCAGGCCGAATATCTGAAGGCGCTCCAGGATCACGAGATCGTGTTCGCGATCGGACCCGCGGGCACCGGCAAGACTTACCTCGCGGTCGCGGCGGCGGTGAACGCTCTGCGTCAGAAGAAGGTCGAGCGCATCATCCTGGTGCGGCCGGCCGTGGAAGCGGGCGAGAGCCTCGGCTTTTTGCCGGGTGACATGCAGGAGAAGGTCGATCCCTATCTGCGCCCGATGTACGACGCGCTCGCGGATCTCATGTCGTACGACAAGATGCGGCGCTTCATGGAGCTGGGCGTGATCGAGATCGCTCCACTCGCGTTCATGCGCGGGCGCACGCTCAACAACTCGTTCGTGATCTTGGACGAAGCGCAGAACACGACCGTGCGACAGATGAAGATGTTCCTGACCCGCATGGGCGTGAACACGCGCGTCGTGATCACGGGCGACGTCACGCAGATCGATCTCAAGGATCCGACCGCGTCGGGCCTCGTGAAGATCCAGACCATCCTGAGCCCGGTGCCGGACGTGAAGTTCATCTACTTCCATCCGGAGGACGTCGTGCGCCATCGCCTGGTGCGCGATATCATCCGCGCGTTCGACAAGTATCATGCGCGCACGCACGGCAAGGCTGATGATGGCGTCGGAGATTCGCACGAGCCGGGCACCGAGGTCGGCGACGGGCTGAACGGCCCGCACGGCCCCGAGGGCCATGCCCGCACGGACGATCCGCGCGACATCGACGACGGCTTGCGCGACGATCCCGGTGGACATCGGCGCCCTTCGCACTAGTCATCTTCTGAATACGAACGAACGGCCGCCCGCATGGTCATGACCGATTCGGATTCGCTGCCGCATCCGGCACTGCCGGATCGTGCCCGTTCGTTCCGCTGGGGCTACTACGCGGCGCGGATCGGGATGGTGATCGTGCTGCTCGGTGTGGCCGCAGCACTCCCGACCGGACGCGGCGTCCCCGAGAAGTACCGTCACCGCGAAGGCGAGATCGCGCGCGAGCGCGTGGTCGCGCCCTACGACTTCCGTGTCGAGAAGGACGAGCAGGCGCTGCGCCAGCAGCAGGAGCGCGCCGCGGCGTCGGTGGCACCGGTGCTGGTGGTCGACTCGCGCGTGTCGTCCGACATGCTCAATCGCTTCGCGATGTTCCAGGAGCGCGTGGTCGCGCTCGTGCTCGATACGGAACTCGACTCGCGCGAGCGCACGACGCGCATTCGGGCGCTCGGCGTTCCGCTCGCCGAGGAGAGTGCGGTGGCCCTCGGCGCCTCGGGCCGCGCGCGGCGCGTGTTGAGCGAATTGGGCGGATGGTTCAACGAGATCTATCAGGCCGGGGTGGTCGCCGAGAAGCGCAACGACCGCGTCCTCGGCTACTCGTCGGTCAATCTGCGCGACGGCGACTCCGAAGGCCCACGCGCGGCGTCGCTGTTCTACGACCGCCGTGAAGCGCTCGCGCTGGTCGAGCGCCGGGCGCGTGCCGCATTTCCCGGTGATCCGGCGGCGGTCAAGCTCGCGGTCGAGCTCGCGACCGCATTCACGCAGCCCAACATCGTCTACGACCGCGCCGAGACCGAATGGCGCCGCATCCAGGCGCAGGGCGTGGTGCCCGCGACGGTCGGCTACGTCCAGAAGGACGAGCTGATCGTCGATGCCAACCAGCGCATCACACGTGATCAGGTGCTCAAGCTTCGATCGCTGCGTAACCTCGAGCTCGCGCGCCGCGGCACCTCGGAGTTCCTCTACCCGCCGGTCGCGCGCATGTTGCTGATGCTGCTGTTCATCGCGGTGTTCGTCGCCTACCTGCGCGTCGAGCTGCCCGCGGTCTACCGCAGCAACGCCATGCTCGCGATGTTCACGCTGCTCGCCGCCGTGGTGATGGTGACGGCGGTGACGCAGGTCGAGATGTTCGGCTTCAACGCGTTCGCGATCCCCATCACGCTCGCGCCGCTCGTGGTCGCGTCACTGCTCGAGAAGCGCCCCGCGCTGGTCTACACGCTGCTGCTCGTCGTGCTCGTGACTTCGATCGGCGAGTTGCCGGCGGCGTTCGTGCCGGTCGCCGTGATGGGCGGCGTGACGGCTGTGTATTCCCTCTCGCGCCTGCGCCACCGCTGGCACTTCGCGCGCGCGTTCTTCACCATCGCGCTCGCCAACACCGCCGCGATTCTCGCGTGGGATCTCGCGCGCTCGGACTCGTTCCCCGCCGTCGCGCGCGACGTGATGTGGGGCGGAGTCGGCGCGTTCGCGGCCGTGACGCTCGCGTTTCTGTTGCTGCCGTTCGTCGAGCACCTGTTCGGACTCACCTCCGACATCACGCTGCTCGAGCTGTCCGATCTCAACCGCCCGATCTTGAAGCGCCTGCAGCTCGAGGCCCCCGGCACCTACCACCACAGCATGGTGGTCGGCAGCCTCGCCGAGACCGCGACCGAGGCGATCGGCGCCAATTCGCTGCTCGCGCGCGTGTCGGCCTACTACCACGACATCGGCAAGCTCTCGAAGCCCGAGTACTACGCCGAGAACGAGCCCGCCAGCTCACGCAGCCGCCACGACCGTCTTACGCCCAGCATGAGCACGCTGGTCGTGAAATCGCACATCACCGAGGGACTCGAGCTGGCGAAGAAGATGCGCCTGCCGCGCGCCGTGCAGGCCGCGATCCCCGAGCACCACGGCACGATGGTGATGGCGTTCTTCTATCACAAAGCACTCGAGCTCGATCCGTCCGCGCGCCGCGAGGACTTCAGCTATCCCGGTCCCAAACCGCGTTCGCGCGAGACCGCAATCCTCATGCTGTCCGACGGCGTCGAAGGCGCCTCGCGCGCGCTCGAAGAGCCGACCCCGAGCCGCATTCGCGGGCTCGTGACGCGCATCATCTCGGAGCGCGTGTCCGACGGACAGCTCGACGAGTGCGGCCTCACGATGCAGGACCTCGCGCGCATTCGTGAATCGTTCATTCCGGTGCTCACCGCGATCTTCCACGTGCGGGCACCGTATCCCGAGGCCCCGAAGCGCGGCCGGGAAGTGGAGGCGAGGCGTGACTAACGCCCCTCGATGTCGCGTCCTTTCGCGACATCGAGGATGTTTCTAGCGACCCTCGCTTTTCTCCGATGGCCATCACCCTCAAAGCACCCCCCACGATGCGCGGCATCGCCACGCCGCTGCGCGCACTGATCCGCGCGACACTCGCGCACGAGAATCTCAAAGCGGGGGAGATCGCCGTCGTCCTCACGGACGACGCCGAGTTACGCGCCCTGAACCGCCAGTGGCGAAACATCGACCGCGCCACCGATGTGCTGAGCTTTTCGTACGACGAAGCCGGCCCCGGCGAGACGCCGGCCCCGAAGCGATCGAAGGCCGTAAACGGCGACCTCGTGATCTCACTCGATCGCATGGGCGATCAGGCGAAGCGCTATCGCGTGAGCGAAGGCCGCGAGCTCGCGCGGCTCGTGATCCACGGTGCGCTGCATCTTGCCGGACTCGACCATCAGCGCGCCGCCGAGCGACGGCACATGCGTCTGCAAGAAGACGCGGTCCTGAAGCGCGGCGCGGTAACGGTGGCCCAGCTGGAGCGAGACATGAAGCGCGCGACCGCACCGACATCCCGCCGCGCGTGACCGCGACGCGCCCTCCGATTACACTGCGCGCCCGCATCGAACGAGCACCGACCCGGAGACCCGCCCGCGCATGAGTGCACGAAATTCCGAAGAGACCCGATCTCACCGCGTGAGCTGGCTGCAAACCCGGCTCTTGACCGGACTGCTGGTGCTCGCGCCGACCGCGGTCACGCTGTGGATCCTGTTCCGGCTGCTCAATTGGGTCGACAGCCTGCTCGGACGCTACATGCGCTTCGAGTTCGTCGACTACCACCGTATTCCGGGACTCGGGCTGCTCGCCACGCTGCTGCTGCTGCTGCTGGTCGGCATGGTCGCGACCTGGATCGGCGCAGGCCCGCTCTCGCGGTTGTGGGACCGGCTGCTCACGCGCATTCCCGGGGTCGGGATCGTCTACGGCTCCACCAAGTCGCTCGGAGAAGCGCTGCTCAGCCAGAAGGAGCAGGCGTTCAAGCAGGTCGTCCTCGTCCCGTGGCCGCACCCCGGAATCTGGCGCATCGGCTTCATCACCGGACGATCAGGCTCGCACATCCGCAACAAGCTCGGCGTCGATGTGGAAGTCGTGTTCGTGCCCCACACGCCCAACCCCGCGTCGGGCTTCGTGCACTACGTGCCGAAGCGGGACGTGATCTACCTCGACTGGCCGATCGAAGAAGGCCTGCGCGTGGTGGTGTCAGGCGGTGTGGTCCAGCCCACAGAGATTTCGGGAGTTCATTCCGCCACACCGTGACGCCGGATCCCCGGATGAAGCCCGGGCTGAACGTGGCCGATAACCACAGCGATCGTCCGCACGTTCAACCTTCCGCATACCGGGCTCATCCATGGGTTTCATCATCCTTGCGCTGCTCCTCGCTTCGTGCGGTCCGTCGACGGCAACCGCCGCGCCGATCGCGCACACGAGACCCGTAGTGATCGCGATCCAGCCGCTCGGCGACATCGACCCGTCGGTGGTGCGCGGCCTCACGGAACAAATGCGCTCGATCTTCGCTGCGGAAGTCGTCGTGTTGCCGGCGAGAGCGATCCCACGCAATGCGTACTACGCGCCCCGCAACCGTTACCGCGGCGAACGCATCCTCGACGACCTCGAGGCGCGCGTTCCTGAACGCGTCACCAAGATCGTCGGCGTGATGGCGCGCGATATCTCGGCGACCAAGCGCGAGATCTACGACTGGGGGATCCTCGGAATCGCGGGACTCTCGCGCCGCGCCGCGGTGGTTTCGATCCACCGCCTCGCTCGGCATCGGACGCGCCTGCTCGACAAGCGCCTGAGTCAGGTGGCCACGCACGAGCTGGGGCATACGTACGGGATCTCCCACTGCCCGACCCCGCGCTGTCTGATGAATGACGCGTGCGGCAGCCTGCGCACCGTCGATCGCTCGAGCGGGAAGTTCTGCGCGAACTGCCGGCGCCGGATGGGAAGCGTGCTGAAGTAGGAGACGCTGCTTCGCGCCCTATGCGACCGGGCGCCGCCGGCGGTTACGGACGCGCGACGATCACGAACCGCCGGACGAAGACGGTCTTCCCGACCTGGACCCTGAGCAGGTAGACGCCCGGTCGCGCGCGGTTTTCGTTTGCGTGACCCGACCACTCCCACGACCACGTGCCCGGATCGCGAACCATGCGTTCGGAAACCAGTATGCGACCCTGCAGGTCGTGGATGCTGAACGATGCGGCGGCGCGGCTCGGCAAATCGAGCACGAAGCGCACGTGGCCGGCGCTCGGGTTCGGAAACGCAGGAGACAGCGACAGACGCTGCGGCAGCGGCGTCGATCCGGTCTCGGGTTCACCCGGCTCCGAGGCCGCCGTGCCCGGACGCGACACGCGCAGTGTGGTCGAGGCGCTGCCGCTGAGCGCATTGGCGGCGGTGAAAGTCAGCTTGTAATTACCCGTGTCGCTCGAGCGCGGCGTCCAGCGCAGCGTTCCCGTACGGCGTGTCGAATCCACCGTAAACGTCGCGGTGTGGCCGGCCGGCAGCGCCGACAGGTTGGCGGTCAGCGAGGCGATGGCATCGCCATCGGGATCGTCTGCGGTCACGGTCATGGACAGCGCGACGCCCGCCGTCGCCTTGGCCGAACTCGGCGCAGTAACCACAGGCGCACGGTCGACGTTGGTCACGAGGATCGAGGTGTTCGCGCTGGCGCTCAGGGCATTGCGCGCGCTGAACACTACGACGTAGGGCTGAGCCCGGCCGTTCTGGAAGGTGGGAGTCCAGGTCAGCGTTCCGCTGGTTTTTGCCAGGTTCGTGGTGAAGACCGCGTTGTGCCCTGAAGGTAGCTGCGACAGATCCGCCGTGAGCTGCGTGATCGACGAACCATCCGGATCCGAGGCCGTGATGTTGACGGTCAGCTTCAAATTCTCGGCCACCGTGGCGCCGGCAGGTGCTGTGACCACCGGCGGAGAGTCGCCGTGCGTCACCGTGATCGCGGTGGTCGCCGCTCCGCTCTGCGCGTTCTGGGCGCGGAACGTCACGGTGTAAGGAGCCGCGCGCTCGTCCTGATACGACGGGCGCCACGTGAGCGTTCCCGACGCGTTGTCGGCCGCCGGCGTGAACTGCGCGTTATTGCCTGCCGGAAGCCCGGAGAGATCGGCGGTCAGCGAAGTGATCGGTTCGCCGTTCGCATCGCTGGCGCTCACGGTCACGGTCACGACGTCGTTCTCGCTCACGGTTGCCGAGGCCGGCGCGATCACCGCCGGCGGATGATCCACCGCGGTGACGGCAATGCTGGTCACGACGCTGTTGGAAAGCGCGTTCGCCGCGCGGAATGTCACGGAGTAGGAACGACCGGCATCCGCGTCGGCGGGGGTCCACATCAGCGTTCCCGCCGTGCTGGACCCGTTGACGATGAAGGATGCGTTGTTGCCGGGCGGAAGGCCCGAGAGATCGGCCGTGAGTGCCGCGAGCGATTCGCCGTCGGGATCGGTCGCGCTCACCGCGATCGTCACCTGCGCGAGCGCACGGGCGGGCGCCGTGGCGGGCGCCGTCAGCATCGGTGCGCGGTCGACGTTCGTCACGACCAGCGAGGTCGTTGCCGAACCGCCAAGTGAGTTGGTCGCGGTGAAGATGACGGCGTAGCTGCTGCCGCCGTCAGCGAAGGCCGGTGTCCAGGTCAGGGTTCCCGCCGTCCGTGACGCGTTGGCTTCGAATCGCGCGTTGCTCTGCAAAGGCAGCGCCGAAAGATCGGCGGCGAGCGTTGCGATCGGATCGCCTTCGGGATCGGAAGCCTCGATGGTCACCAGCAGCGACTGATCCTCGGCCGCGGTCGCAGTCTCCGGCGCGGTAACCACGGGCGGGAGGTCGATTCTGCTGACGATGATCGCGGTCGAAGCCGACCCGCTCGCAGCGTTGGTCGCGAGGAACGTCACTCCGTACGGCGCTGACCGCACATCTGCAGCAACCGCGGTCCAGGTGAGGGTCCCCGCGAGATTCCCCTCATCCATCGAGAAGACGGCGTTGCTGCCCTCGGGAAGCTGCGAGAGATCGGCCGTCACGCTCTGGATCAAATCGCCGTCGGGATCTGAGACAGCGATCCGGACCACGATCGGAGTTCCGGGAACGCCTCGGCTCGTGTCGGGGGCCGCGATCGAAGGCGGCCGGTCGACATTTGCCACCACGATCCACGCCGTGTCCAAACCCGCGAGGCGGTTGGCTGCGCGGAACGTAACAGCGTAGGTGCGATCGCCGTCGGCATGCGTCGGCGTCCAGGTCAGCCGTCCGGTGCCGGCCGCCGTTTGAGCGGCGAAGGCGGCATTGTTTCCGGTAGGCAGCGCCGTGAGATCGGCGGTCAGGGACTCGAGCGGCTGGCCGTCAGGGTCGGACGCCACGATATCGACGACCACCGCGGAGCCTTCGGACACGATCACGGTATCCGCGCCCTGAACGACCGGAAGATTGTCGAGAAGCACACGCAACTTGGTCGAGGCTGTGTCGCTCAGCGCGTTCGAGGCAATGAGGCTCACCTCGTAGGGCGTGTCGCGAATGTCCTCCACGCGAGGCGTCCAGGTGAGCCGCCCGGTGCGCTGCGTCGCATCCACGACGAACTGAGCAACATGACCTGCGGGCAACGCCGAAAGATCGGCGGTCAGGGACGTGATGGCGTCGCTATCGGGATCGGTCGCCGTGACGTCGACGGCGATCAGGTCTCCGGCGAAAACGGTCGCGGAGTCGGCCACACTCAGAACGGGAGCCCGGTCCACGACCGCGAGGTCGCGCGCGTCGAGGACGTAGCCCTTGATGTCCGAGCTCGAGCCGCATGCAACGCAGTCCTGAGCCCAGTTACTTGCCCACATGACGCGGCGGCCATCGCGTGACGGCACCGCGTGCGGTTCGCAGCGATAGCAGCTGCTCACGAGCGAGTGCGTGTGGGCGAAGCGCTGCATCGCCTGGCTGCCATCCAGCTTTACCGCGACGATCTCGTCGTTGAAGCGCTTGCCCGCGGCCTTGTAGTAACTGACGTACACCCAGCCCGGGCGGTCGTAGTTGCGGGTCGAGACGTGACGCACACTGGATTCGTTGTCGGGGTTCGTGAGCGGCGTGACCGCTCCGTCGCGCAGCCGGACCTTGACGACGCGTCCGATGGACGAGCCCGAGCACGAACGTCCGCCGATTACCACATCCTCGTTCTGGTCGAACGGATCGAGCGTCATGTCGGCGTGCTTGAGCGGGAAGATCCAGCCGTTGGGACGCGACTGGAAAGTGCCGCATCGCATCGAGGCAGAGGCCATGTTGTGCGGCTTGATCGCGAGTGTGACGGGATCGACCTCAAAGATACGGTGCGCGTCTTGCGTTTCGGTCGTCGGCCCCGAGTACTTCACGTCGACATAGCGGCCCGACGGAGAGATCGAAATGTTTCCGATCGCGCAGCTCGTCGGCAGAGACGTGCTGAGGCTGCAGGCGGGCAGCGTGTAGACCGGACCCATGCGGCGGTTCCCCGCGGCATACGAGGCGAACGGTCCCTGCGGATCCATATCGACCACGACGATCGAACTGGCGTTGGCGATCGCGAGGTACCGGCCGTCGGCAGAGGTATTGCCCTCGCCGAAGCCGATCTTCGTGGGCTTGATCGGCAGCTTCCATCCCCGTGTCCGGCTGCAGGTGACCGGGTTGAACCACACGAGCGAGTCCGTCGCCTCGCGCACGCCGATCATCTCGTAAGCATGATCCAGGCTCGGATGCCAGCGCGAGTCATCGAGCGTGTACGCACATCGCCCGTAGCGGGGCTCGTAGGTCTCGCCGTCGAGCAGCAGCCGCGCCGGCGCTCCGCCGGTCGACGAGCCGTTCTCGATCGCGAGCAACGTGCCGTCGGCATTCCACGGCTGGTCCTTCGAATAGTGATGGCGCGCGTCGGAACCCCAGACACCGATTTCGCCGCTGCTGCCCACTGTGAGCTGCGCCCCGGTATCGCCGCCGATGCGCGTGACGCGCGTGCCGAACGTCGGCTCCGTGACGGTCACGCGATAGGCGGGCCTTTGAACCAGGGGAACGGAGAAGATCAGCGAGGAATCCGTCACGCCGTCCATGAAGCCGGGATAGCGGGTCGCCGTCGCGGGAGGAGCCACCACCGCCGAGGATATGAGAGTCAGCAACATCACGACGGGAACGATGGAGCCACGGAAACGACGGGGTGAATGCAAGGGGAGACTCCCTAAGGGTGTATTTGGTAGGCCGGAACCATAGGCCCGGGAAGTCCCCCGCCACAAGCCACATTTGAAAAGTCATCAAAGGCCGACCGGCCCGCTGACTGATCAGGGTCAATGCAAGGTGCGGGCCACTTCGACAGCGTCTATTCCGGTGCGATCAAGTAAACTAATCGTCCATGGCCATCCTGCGCAGTGAAGGTATTGTCCTAAAGACCCACGCTCTGGGTGATACCAGCCGGATCGTGGTCGTCTTCATGCGCGACCAGGGCCTCGTGAAGCTGGTCGCCAAGGGCGCGCGCAAGACGCCGAGCCGCTTCGGATACGCGCTCGAGCCGTTGTCGCGCTCGCGCTTCACGTTCTATTTCAAGCCTGATCGCGATCTGCATCTGGTGTCGCAGGCCGAGACGATCGATCCGGCCGGGGCGCGGTTGTCGGAACTGACACGGCTCGCGCACGCGCAGGCCGCACTCGAACTGATCGATCGTCTGGTGTGGGGCCCCGAGCCGCATCCGGAGTTGTTCGATCTGCTCGCGGCCACGATCGACGCGACGACGAAGGCGCCCGAAGCGTCGTTGCCCGCGGTGACGCTCGCGTTCGAGCTGCAGGTCGCAAGCCTGCTCGGATATCGGCCGAGGCTCGATGCGTGCGCCAACTGCAGTGGGTCGATCTCACCGCGGCGGCTGTTCTCGCCGGCGCGCGGCGGGCTGCTGTGCGACCGGTGTGCTGCGAGCGAGGCCGGCGCGATCGTGCTGTCGGCGGATGCGCTCGCCGGGCTTTCGCTGCTCATGTCGCGGCCGGTCGCCGATGCCGGGCAATATCTCGAGATCCCGCGCGCCGGTGAGATCCAGCGCGTGGTCGAGACGTTCTTCCGGTTTCACTTCCAGCGCTTCCATGGATTGCGCTCGCTGGAGATGCTGCGCGCGTTGCCCGCAATTTCGACCGGCCGTCGCGCGTAGGGTAGACTCCGCCGCTCGAATCATCGTCGGCCGTGCCGCGCGCGTGGGTTCCCGCCCGTCCCGGAGATTGCCGCCGGCATCCACCGTTCAGGAGACTCGATGTCCGCACTCGATCCGAAGCGTTCGCTGCAGGAGATGATGATCGCGCTCGAGACGTACTGGTCTTCGCGCGGCTGCATCATCCAGCAGCCGTACCCTTCCGAGGTCGGTGCCGGCACGTTCAACCCCGCGACGTTCCTGCGTTCGCTGGGGCCTGAGCCGTGGAAGGTCGCCTACGTCGAGCCGTCGCGCCGGCCCAAGGACGGCCGTTATGGCGAAAATCCCAACCGTTTCCAGCAGTTCTATCAGTATCAGGTGCTGCTCAAGCCATCGCCGCCCGACGTGGTCGACCTCTACTTCGGCTCGCTCGCGCACATCGGCATCGACCTCACCGGCCACGATCTTCGGCTGGTCGAGGACGACTGGGAATCGCCGACGCTCGGAGCCGCGGGATTGGGCTGGCAGGTGTGGATGGACGGCACCGAGATCTCCCAGTTCACCTACTTCCAGCAGGCCGGCGGTATCGAGGTCGACGTGGTCTCGGCCGAGCTGACCTACGGCCTCGATCGCATCGGCATGATGCTGCAGGGCAAGGCACGCGTGCAGGATCTGGTGTGGAAGGCGGCCGAACACGACGGCGGCGAAACGCACGCGATGCCCGAGGTGACGTGGGCCGACTTGTGGCTGCAGAACGAGAAGGAATACTCGCGCTACAACTTCGAAGAGGCGGACGTCGCGGGCCACTTCGAGATGTTCAAGTTCTGGGAGAAGGAGGCGAACCGCTTCCTCGACATGGATCCGCCGCTCGTGAACCCGGGCTACGATGCCGTGATCAAGACGTCGCACATGTTCAATGTGCTCGATGCGCGCGGAGCGATCTCGGTGAGTGAACGCGTCGGCTACATCGGGCGCGTGCGCAAGATCGCGCGCAAGGCGGCAGTCGCGTACGTGAAGCAGCGCAAAGCGCTCGGCTATCCGCTGATCAAGGACGAAGACGAGCGCGCGAAGTGGCTGAAGCCGCCCGAGGCGGAAGGCGAAGCGGTTGCGGTTGGAGCCGCGACCGAGGGGGCGCCGCCGGCCCAGAGGCCCGCGAAAGCCGCCCGCACGCGCGGAGGCCGCTCGTGACCCGCGAACTGTTGTTCGAGATCGGCGCCGAGGAGATTCCTCCTTCTTATGTGGCGCCTGCGCTCGAGCAGCTCGAGCGTGGTGCCCGCGCCGGGCTCGCGGAGCTGCGGCTGACGTTCGAGAGCGTGCGCACCGTCGGCGCGCCGCGGAGGCTTGGCCTCTCGGTCACAGGGCTTGCCGATCGCCAGCCGGACCGCGACGAAGAGGTCACGGGCCCCAACTGGAAGGCGGCGTTCGATGCCGCGGGCGCGCCGACCAAGGCGCTGCTTGGTTTCTGCCAGGGACGCGGGGTCGATCCGAAGGACGTGCGCAAGGTCGTCACGCCCAAGGGCGAATACGTCGCCGTGACGGTCCATCACACCGGAAAGCGCGCCGCCGAAGTGCTGCCCGCGCTGCTCGCGACCCTAGCGAGCCGGCTCGTGTTCCCGAAGTCGATGCGCTGGCTGGACGACGACACGCGCTTCGCGCGGCCGGTGCGCTGGCTCGTGGCGTTGCTCGACGATCAGGTGCTGCCGGTGCGCGCGTTCGGACTCGAAGCGGGTCGCGAAACATTCGGGCATCGGTTCCTGGCACCCGGGCGCATCGCTATTCCTAACGCGCGCGATTACGAGAACACCCTCGAAGGCGTTCGCGTGCTGGTCGATCCCGCCCGTCGCCGCGAACGGATCGAGACCCAGATCGAGCGCCTCGCGGCGACGGTCGAGGGAGAAGTGCACGCCGATCCCGAGCTGGTCGACATCAACACGTTCCTCGCCGAATGGCCGACCTGCTTCGTCGGCGCCTTCGATCCGCGCTACGTGAGCCTGCCGGGCGAAGTGATCGTGACCGCGCTGCGCGAGCATCAGCGGTTCTTCGCGATCACCGCACCCGGACCGGGCGGCACGCTCAAGCCCCACTTCGTCGCGATGCGCGACGGCGACGAGCGCGGTCTCGATCAGGTGCGCCGCGGCAACGAAGCAGTGCTCACCGCGCGCCTCGAGGACGCCGAGTTCTACTGGAACACCGATCTCAAGCGCACGAC
>JANLWX010000118.1:0-18822 GCA_031364845.1 Candidatus Eiseniibacteriota bacterium | reverse complement strand
ACGGTGACCGCTTACGATGCGCGGCCCTATCAGGCACAGGTCACGATCAGCCCGTCCGCCGCCCCGGTGCTCTCCGAGCGCATCCCGGTGATCGACGACGACAACGTCAGCGGCACTTCCGGCAACGGCAACGGCCAGCTCGATTCCGGCGAAACGATCGATGTCAAGATCCAGGTCAAGAACACGGGCAGTTCGACGGCGAACACCGTGACGGGAACGCTGACCACCACCGATCCCTATGTGACGGTCACGCAGGCTTCCGTGAGCTACAGTTCGATCTCTGCCGGCGCCACGACCAACGTCGCGACGTCCTATCGCATCGCGATTCCGGTTTCGTCCCCCGACGATCGCGAGATGGCGTTCAATCTGCGCCTCGCCGACAACGCCGGACGCACATGGAACGAGAAGATCCTGCTCACCAATCACGCCTACAAGCTGCGTCACAACGGTGAGTCGGTCGTCGATGTGGGCGGCGTCGCCAACGGACGTCCGGAACCCGGCGAGACGGTCCAGTACCTGGTGAAGCTCAAGAACCTCGGCACCGGCCCCGCGGCCTCGGTGACCGCCAAGCTGCGCCCGGTGAGCGGCATCACGATCATCAGCGACAGCACCGCGACGTGGGGCACGATCGCGCCCGGCGAAGAGAAGACCGCCGATGCGATGACGTTCGTTCCCGCCAGCGCGAACGCCGTGCTCGAACTGCGGATCACGACCTCGCACGGACTGATCTTCACGAAGCGGCTCGACCTGTCGATCCCGGCCACGCCGATCGATCTGACCGGCGTCGGCTCCACCTCGAGCATCGCGCTCAGCTGGACGCCTTCGACCGAGTCCGACCTGCTCGGATACAACGTCTACCGTTCCGGCAGCGCGGGCGGCCCGTTCACGCGGATGACCGCGATTCCGACCGAGCGCACGTCCTACTACGTCGACGAGGGTCTCTCGACGCTGACGCGGTACTTCTATCAGATCGCCGCCGTCGACTCGTCGTGCAATGAGTCCGACCGTTCCGCCGCGGTGCCGGTCAGCACGAATCCGCCGAGCCACGCGTTCTTCCCGATGCCGCTCGCGCTCGCGTCCCAGTCGTCGGTGGCGATCGAGCACATCTGGTCGGGATTCCCGCTCAGCTTCGTCGCCGGATCCGAAGAGCTGCTGTACGCATGGAATCCCGATGGGTCGGCTCCGGTCGACGCCGACGGATCGATCGCGACCAGCGGCGACTTCTCCGTTCGCGGATACAACTACCGCGCTCCGGTGTCGGTTGCGGACCTCGATGGCGACCGCTACATGGACATCGTCGCTTCGTCGTGGGACTCGCTCATGACGTTCGCGTTCACGCGTTCGGCCGGCGTGCGGGCCGGCTGGCCGGTCACGACCACCGAAGCCGTGTGGTCGGCCGCAGCGATCGCGGATCTCGACAATGACGGCAAGAAGGAAGTCGTGTTCGGCTCGAACGGCACCAGCATCTACGCGTTCCGCTGGAACGGCACCGAGGTGCGTGACGGCGATGCGAACCCCGCGACGATCGGCGTGTTCAAGAAGGTCGACACCGCCTACAACTTCGGAACGCCGGCGATCGCGGACATCGACGGTGACGGACGCCGCGAAGTCCTGATCGCGTCCGAGAACGCGTGGATCTACGCGATCCGCTCCGATGGGACCGTGCCGGTCGGCTGGAACAAGTACCTCGGATCCGTGGGCGCGCACATCTATGGGTCGCCCGCGATCGGCAACCTCGACGGCAACGCGGACAACGAGCTCGACATCGTGATCCCGATCGAAAAAGACGGCGGGCTCGATTCGATTCACGTCCTGCGCGCGAATGGCCAGAAGAAGGCAGGCTGGCCGCAGCCGGCGTCGATCGGCGGCATGGACCTGGCGCCGTCACCGGCGCTCGCCGACATGAACAACGACGGCAAGCTCGACGTCGTCTACGCGGGCACCGACGGCCGCTTCTACGTCTACAACGGCAACGGCACGCCGTTGGCACCGCTCAACGGTGTGCGCTTCAGCACGCTCACGTACTTCGCGACCGAGAGCAGCCCCGTCGTGGGCGACATCAACGGCGACGGACTCAACGACATCGTGATGGGTGACGAACTCGGCTACCTCACCGCGATCAGCGGCGACGGAACCGTGCTGCCCGGCTTCCCGATCCTGCTCGGCGCCGAGGTCAAGGGCACGCCCGCGATCTGCGACTGCGATGCGGACGGGATGACCGAGATCGTGTTCGCAGGAATGGATCAGAAGCTTCACGTCTGGGACTACGATTTCCCGTTCTCGCCGAACGGCCAGCCGCCGTGGCCGCAGTTCCACCACGATGCGGCCCGCACGGGCTTCGCGGGACAGCTCGCGTGGACCGACGTGGAAGAGGATCGCAAACCGGTCGTGGAAGTGCGTTCGGTCGAGTTCGCCGCACCGTGGCCCAATCCATCGCCGGGCCTGACGCGCATCTCGTGGGCGGTGCCTTCGGATCGCGCCGGTGATGCGCTCGAAGTCGCGGTGTACGATCTTACCGGCCGCAAGATCCGGGTGCTCGAACGCGGTCCCGCACAGGCCGGGCGGCATTCGGCGAGCTGGAATCTGCGCGATGGACAGGGTGCGCGGGTCGAAGCCGGCGTGTTCTTCGTGAAGTTCGCGCTCGGCACCGACGTGAGGTCGCAGAAGCTGATCGTGCTCCAGTAGACTTCTCCAGTACCTTTACGGGCGTCAGTGTTCTTGCCGGCACTGACGCCCGTGGTTTGTCATCGTCCTTCTTGGAGAGGTTCCGTGAGCGTTCGCGTTCGTTTTGCCCCGAGTCCCACCGGCTATCTGCACGTCGGTGGCGCGCGTACTGCGCTCTACAACTGGCTCCACGCGCGCGGCAAAGGCGGCACGTTCATCCTGCGGATCGAGGACACCGACGTCGCGCGTTCGACGGAGGAGTCGCTCGCCGCGATCCTCGACAGCATGAACTGGCTGGGGCTCACGTGGGACGAAGGCCCGGGCGTCGAGGGGCCGCACGCGCCGTACTTTCAATCGCAGCGCGGGCACCTCTACCAAGAACATGCGGATGCGCTGATCGAGAGCGGTCACGCATACCGCTGCTACTGCCTGCCCGAGGAGATCGAGGCGCGCCGGGTACAGATGGCCGAGCGCGGCGAGGCGCCACGCTACGACGGCAAGTGCCGCGGGTTGGATGATGCCGCGCGCCGCGCATTCGAAGCCGAACGCCCGCACGCAATTCGCTTCGCGCTCGATCCTGAAGGCGAGACCGCATGGGACGATGTCGTGCGCGATCGGATCGCGTTTCGCAACGACGTGCTCGACGACTTCGTGATCGTCCGCTCCGACGGTTGGCCGACCTACAACTTCGCCTGCGTCGTCGACGATCACCTGATGGAAATCTCCGACGTGATCCGCGGCGACGATCACATCTCGAACACGCCGCGTCAGTTGCTGCTGTACGCCGCGCTCGGCTGGACCCCGCCGCGCTTCGCGCACGTGCCGATGATCCTCGGCGCCGATGGAACGCGACTCTCGAAGCGTCACGGGGCGACCTCCGCCGCGCAGTATCGGGAAGCCGGGTATCTGCCCGAGGCGCTCGACAATTTTCTCGCGCTGCTCGGCTGGTCGTTCGACGGCAAGACCGAGCTGTTCACGCTGGACGAACTCCGCGAGAGGTTCCGGCTCGAACGCGTCGGGGGCAACCCGTCGGTGTTCAATACCGAGAAGCTCGACTGGGTGAACGCGCAGCATCTGAAGCGCCTCGACGAAGCCGATCGCATCGCGCGAGTGCGAGAGTTTCTGAATGCGCGCGGCCACGACCTCTCGATGCGCGACCCCGAGTGGATCGCCACGCTGGTGCGCGCGATCGGCGACCGGCTGAAGACGCTCGCCGACGTCGAGCGCCACGGCGCGTTCGTGCTCGATCCGTCGTTCGAATTCGACGAGGCGGCATGGGCCGAGCTGCGCGAGAAGCTGCAGGCGGCCGAGCATCTCGAAGCGCTCGCCGCGCGCTTCGAAGTGCTCGCGGAGTTCGCGATCGTGGACCTCGAGCGCGAGACCCGCGCGCTCGCGGCGGAGCGCGGCCTCAAGGCGGGAGAGTTGATCGGAATGGCCCGGATCGCGCTCACCGGGCGCAAGGTGAGCCCCGGGATCTTCGAGGTCGTGTGGCTGCTCGGCCGGAAGGCTGCCGTGCAGAGGCTTCGGGATGCGGCCGCCCGATGGCGGATGGATGCGCCGCGGGCCGGGGTCTGAACGGGGGATGCGCGCGATGGCGCTCGAAGCAGAATAGCCGCGAATTCAGCGGGTCCGAGGCGCAGGGCCCCAGCTCTCTTGAGGATCGGCCGGGCCTCTGATAGTTTCTCGCGCCGCTTCGCTGCCCGGTGGTGTAACGGTAGCACGACTGGCTCTGGACCAGTTAGTCGAGGTTCGAATCCTTGCCGGGCAGCCACTTTCCGAGCGCTCCTGTGTTCGCGGACGCGCTCGATGATCGAGCCACGTGCACGCGGTCCGTGCTCGATTCGCCCTCACCGAGTGCGATACACTCGTGTCGGCTTCTTGCGGCTCCCGCACTTCCAGCGGTTTCCACGGTAATCGGCCGAACACCTTCTCGAAAGACACCATGCGCGGCTTCGTACCCTGCGGGATCCTCCTGATCGCACTCACGTTGCTCATGGCGCCGAGCGCCAGGGCCACCGTGCGCCCGCCAACGGATTCCCTGACCGTCGAGATCAAGTGGCTCGACCGCGACGCCCCGCAATGGCGCGCGCGCCTTCGGCTCGTGCGCTACACGACCGCGACCGTGCCCCCCGGATCCACCACCTACACCGCGCTCGCGATGCGCACCCCCGACTCGCTCGTGATCACCGGAGCCGACAGCGCGCTGGTCGTGATCCCCGCAACGCAGGTGATGTGGCCGGGCTTCCCCAAGCTGCGTCCGAACGCCGCCGTCGCCACCGCCTTCCGCACGCAACCCTCGGCACCCGCGGGCGGCATCTGGAGCGGAGCGATGGGCGGTGCACCGTCGAGCTGTGTGCTGCCCAACGAACCCGTCGATGTGTGCTGGTTCGTGCGCGTCGTCGCGGGGTCGAGCGATCGCGCGATTCTGGATGCCGTGCGCAGCACGTGGTTCGGCAGCGGGCCCTCGAGTGCCGCGCCGGTGCTCGGCGCAGGCGTGCTGTTCAAGCGCCCGAGCAAGGCGACCAATACTTCGGTGACCGGAGGCGGCCCGGGCGGGACGATGACCAGTGATCCTTAGACCCGTGTTGGTGAGGATTGCGTCGAGGGCATTGCGCGCCGTGCTGCTCGCGACGGTCGTGAGTGCGCCCGCTGACGCCGCGTTCGTCAATCGATGGAACGTCGAGCCCGACCACGTCGGCGCCCACTTCGGTTCCGTGGTCGTCTCGGCAGGCGACGTGAACGGCGACAACTTCATCGACGTGCTGGTGGGAGCGCCTTACGACGAGAACGGCCAGATCGATGAGGGCCGCGTCTATCTGTACTACGGCACCGCCTCGGGACCGTCGGCGAGTCCCGGATGGATCGGCGAGATCAATCAGGCCGGGGCCCTGTACGGCTCCGCGATCGCGGGACTCGGTGACGTCGACGGTGATGGCTACGACGACATCGCAGTCGGCGCGCCGCTCTACGAGAATGGCCAGACCGATGAAGGCGCCGTATTCGTGTACGCGGGATCCGACCTCGGACTCCCCGCGACCGCGACCTACATTCGCGAAGGCGGCCAGGCCGGCGCGCTGTTCGGCACCTCGCTCGGCCACTTCGGCGACATCGATTTCGACGGCTTCAACGACCTGCTCGTCGGCGCCCCGCAGTACACGAACGGCCAGACCCGAGAGGGGCGCGCGATGGTGTTCTTCGGGAAGGATGCCGATCTCGGCAGCAGTCCCGGATGGACTGCCGAGAGCAACCAGGCTGAAGCCCAGTTCGGACGCGCCGTCTCGTTCTGCGATGTCGACGGCGACTTCGAGTACGACGTCGCCGTAGGCGCGCCATACTTCAAGGGAACATGGCCCGACGAAGGGCGGGTCGCGATCTATCTGGGCGGGCCCTCCGGCGTTGCGAACAGTCCGGCCTGGACCGCGCTCGGAGGCCGTCGCGGCGCGCGTTTCGGCACCGCCGTCGCCGGTCTCGAAGACATGAACGCCGACGGCTACGGCGACCTCGCGGTAGGCGCCCCGGGCTTGAGCGCGCGGGCGCGCGACGAAGGTGCTGTGCTGGTGTACCTCGGATCCGAGACCGGCGCGATGTCCGCTCCCGCGTGGAAGCTCACTGGTGGCCAGGAAGAGTGCGGGTTCGGACGCTCGGTCGCGGACGGAGCCGACCTGAACGACGACGGCTTCACGGATCTCATCGCCGGCGCGGTCGGCTATTCCGGAGCCTACCAACGCGCGGGGCGCGCATACGTGTACTTCGGGATCGAAGCCGTGCCCACGGCGCTCAGCCTTCCGCCGCCGATGCTCGGTGCGGTCTTGGATGGCAATCAGGCCGGAGCCGGCTTCGGTGCTGCTGTGGGCGGCATCGACATCAACCTCGATTTCCTGGGCGAGGTCCTGATCGGCGCGATTCACCACACCAACCCCGATTCCGCCGAAGGCCACGCGATGTGGTTCGGCTACGGCAACGTGACGACCGGCGTCGAACCCCAGCGCGCGGAGTGGGGGAGTGTTTCGGTCGCGCCGAATCCTGCGCGCAGCGGCGTGTGGGTTTCGTTCACGCTGCCGGCGGCGGGGGCGGCGACGCTCGAGTTGCTCGACATCTCCGGTCGCCGCGTTGCGGTGCGTGAGATGAGCAGCCTCGGTGCCGGGCGGCATCGGTTCGATGTGGCGTCCGGCACTGCGGTGGCGCCGGGGCTGTACCTCGTGCGCGTCGCGAGCGGCGTGCTGCAGGCCACGGCGAAGGTGGTCGTGGTCCGGTGACGCGGCGCCCGGTCTGTTGGACCGCTGCGGCTTGACCGTCTCAGGGCCGGTCGGATACGGTGCCCGCCGCTTCGGCGCGGCCCAACCGCCCGAACATGTGGCGCTATCGTCTAGGGGTCTAGGACAGATGGTTCTCAGCCATCAGACCGGGGTTCGAATCCCCGTAGCGCTACCAACCCAGCCTACGCGTCTTCCGCGCCTAACTTCGCGATTGCGCGTCCGGAGCGTCACCTGGCTGAGGATGAGGTGCTCTTAGGATGGCGCGCTCATATGCCAGTAGGTTGCTCGGTCGATCGACTGCCGACGATCTCCTCGATCGTGCCCTGACCCACGGCGTGCCGTTCACGCCTGGACCAGAGACAGCCAGCGCCTCGACGGGTGCGCTGTCACTGGCCGAGTACCGACGCGTCGTCCGTGACCTACCGCCCCTCGAGTCGGATCACATGCAGATGTTTGCCGAATATGTGAGCAAAGCTCACAGTTGGTACAAGCATCTTCCTTTGGTCTCTCCAGGTGTCGAGTTCACGTTTCTTATTAATCCATGCGTCATGATGGAGGACATGCCACCGCGTTCGGGAGATCGACGGCGATTCCGACCCTATCGGGACAAAGAGCAGCTGTTGCATTACTCCACGATGCGCACAGAAACATATCACCAGGAGTTCGGATACCTCGCCTATTGTATGAAAGTTGGACCGATCGCCATCCCGATCCCAATACGCGCGTCGAATCAGGAAGTGGTGGAAGCGCAGCTGCGAAGGGTTCCGCATGAAGTCTCCGACGAGTGCACGACAATCTTAACAGCAGCCATCCATCCTTTGACGGCCCGGACGTGGGTTTGGAAGCTATTCTCCGCACGGAGCGATCTCGGCACATGGACTTGGCCGGCGGAAAGTGGCGGACGCGAGCGCCTCGATCGAATCTTGGCGATCTGTAACGAGCGGGAGCGCGACACGGACGAGGTCAGCCCCGAGCTCGTTGAATTGCTTCGAGACGAGCGCGAGAGACAGATCCGGGGAATGGTGAACGCAATGGAGCGTTTGAAAGCTCTGCTGTGGGTCTGATGCGTGTGTACATTTCTTCACCTTCGAAGCAGTGACCATGTGTTTTCTCGACTGGATGAAACGCCTGCCGGCGAAAGCCGCCGCAGCCGACACGCCGCGCTCTAGAATGCCCCGCCCCGAGCTCAAGGAAGTGTTCTCGCCCAACTCGCCTTTCGTTGCCCACGAGCTGAATGGGACTTGGGTCTTGACTAAGGCGGATCGGAATTAGCTTTGAAAATCGTTTCTCGGATGGGGCTTAGGAATCACCGGCGAAACATATCGATCGTGGTTCTCAGCCATCAGACCGGGGTTCGAATCACGATACTTCGGCTGACTTCTTGGTTTCGCCCGATCGATCGGACGATCAGCGGGGCGGGGCCACGGTCGATTGGGAGTGCTCGAGGATCCAGCCCGTCACCAGCTCCAAGTAACCCGGCGCCACGCGAGGCCAGTCCCATTTGCCGCCCCCGACCAGCGGGAGCATGCGGAGTACATGGTTCGCTGCGGGGAACACGCGGACCGTGACGTCACGATTGCCGCTGTCGTGCAGCGCCCGCTCGACCAATCTCGCACTGAGCGCTGCCGGGATCAGCTCGTCCGCAGCGCCGTACACGACGAGCACGGGGACACTCAGCTCGCGCCACCCGCGTGTGGGATCGAGAGTGCGCCCGCGCCAGTACCAGCCGTCGAGCGCGGCGCCTGATGGGAGCCGCGCCGGCAGCGAGCTTGCTCGGCGCCAGGGCGCGTCTGCCGCTTTCGCGACCATGGCAGCCAACTCGGTCTGGTCCTGCCCGGTGCGTAGCCACTCAAACAGGCGCCGGTCGAGTGACACCGCGCGTTGCACCTCTGCCGAGTCGAACCCGGCAGAGGTCAACCGCATGCTGTCCTGATACGTCGCGGTCTCGCCGATCGGCATACCGGGTGCGGACACCGCGACGACAAAGCGAATTGACGGGACGCGTGCGGCAATGAGCGGAGCGATGAACCCGCCCTGACTCAAGCCCCACACGCCCACGCGCCGCCGGTCCACGCCGGGTTGTCGCCGTAGGCATTCCACCGCCGCGGCGGCGTCGCCAGCGAGGACATCGTACGTTGCAGCGCCATAGTCGCCCGTGGACTCGCCCTTGCCACGTTTGTCGAACGTGAGCACGGCGATTCCAGCGCGTGCGAAATGGTCGGCGTAGAAGAGGTATTCCCGGCGCAGATTGGACGACGAGCCTTGCAAGACGACAACTCCTGGGAGGTCGCCCTCATGTCGAGAGGGAACGAATGCGGTCGCCGCGAGACGGGCCGCGCCACTCGCAAAGTGGAGTTCTCGGGTCTCGTACGGGGGCGCGGCGGGCACCGCCTCACGTCCCAGAGTAAATCGGAGCGTCAGCGCAGTCTGGCCTGCGCCCACGACGCCGGGCACAACGCGAACGGCAGCGGCCCCACGGATGGAGTCGCCGTCCACCACGCCATCGAATCGCAACGGATACTCGTCCGTCGTGGCGAAGCGTACATGACGACCGTCGCTCTGCACCCCGGCGAGTGGCTGGTCCAGGAGCAGAAGATCCGGGCTGCTCATGGTCCCCCGGAGGGCAGTGCCTTGATGATACAAGCGTACGCTGAATTCCAGCCGCGAGTCTTGGAACAGGGCGCTCCCGCTCCACGTGCCTGAAGGAAGGTCGCGGGCATGGCGTGCCGGAGCCGTGTCGCCGGCGCACCCGGCAAGCAGGCAGATCCAACACGCAAGGCCAGTGCGACGCATGAGCGGGAGACTACATGGTCGGCAGGCGACCGGTCGCGAAGGATTTGCCGTGAGCCGGTCTTTCACCCGTGAGTTGCCGAAGCCTAGTGCTCCAGCAGCACGATCCGCGCCGTGCGCACGTCCTCGCCCCGGCGCAGCCGCAGCAGGTAGATCCCCGCGGGCAGATGTGCCGACTCCGGAATCGCGATGTGGTGCTCGCCCGCACCGAGTGCTCCTACATCGCGCGTCACGACCCGCCGGCCAGCGATGTCGTAGAACTCGAGCCTTGCGGGGGAGCGATCGGGGAGGGAGATCGCGGCGTCGATCGCGCCGCGCGCCGGACTCGTGACACGTACGGCGAAACGCTGCCCCGGCCCGATGGGAACGATCGGTCCACGCGCCGGGGATGCGAAGTCCAGAGTGAACCCCCACAAGTCGATCGTGTCGGTTTTTCTGTGCCCGCCCCACACGACCATGCGCTGATGTCGCGTGTCGTAGATGCTCGAGAACTCGGTGCGCGCGGCCGGCGGGGTGCTCGTCAGGTTAATCTCGGTCCACGTGCCCGAACCATCGTCCGGGCGAGCCCAGACGCTGCCGTCGCCCCCATAGAGCAACGCGAGACGCCGCAGCGGATCGCGAACCAGCGTGGGTCCGTAGGCCGCGGGGGGGCCTGAGCAGGGATCCTGCTGCAGGTGGGTGAAATGGGTTCCGTCGAGTCCGATCGACCACGTGTCGCACGTGGTGCCGAGCACATCGTTGAGCCCTCCGTAGCTCATGATGCGATCTCCGGGAGTGATCACCGCCGCCACGTTCGTCGAGTTCCCGGCCGGCCCGCCCACGACCTCGAGACCGCGCCAGTTGGGATCCGAGAGCGAAAGCGCGAACGCGCCGGGGCGGAAGTGCCAGTCTTCGAACCGGTGACGCTGAGTCGTGGCATCGCCGCCGAAGCTGATCACTTCGTCGCGTGAGGAATCGTAGACGCATGCGGAGTTCTCGCCGCCCTGGGTTAGCGTGTCGCGGGGTTCGATCATCGACCAGGTCGGCGGATCCGAGAGCGACAGGGCCCAGGCGTCTTTCATCGCCAGATCGCGCCCGCGCGAGCCTCCGATCATGATCGCGCGATCGCGGCGGGAGTCGTAGACCAGCGAAGGTCCCAGTCGCCAGCCGGGCGAGGGGCCGGCGGTCGGGAGACGGGACCAGCGCAACGGGCCGCTGAGTGGCAACGCCCACACCGAATCGTCGAGCGTCGTCCCGCCGAACACGAGCATGCGGTCACGGGGCGCGTCGTAGAGTGCCGCGTGAACCGAGCGTTGTTCGGGGAATCGAGGAGACGCGATGAGCGGTCGCCACGTGCCCTGGCCCGCGAGATCGAGTTCCCACAGATCTCCGAGCAGACCCCGGTTCGTGGACACATAACGGGCGCCACCGAACGCGAACAGCCGGCGGTTCTGCGCGTCGATTGCGACGGCGTGAAGGAAGCGCGGCGGCGGGAGCGGGCCCAAGGGTCCGATGCGCTGGACCATCCCATCGCTCATGCGCACCTCCCACAGAGCGTTCGTCCGCACGGCGCCGAGGTCTCCACCGAATACCAGCATCCTGCGTCCGGCTGGATCATAGGCGCCGCGTCCGCCGTCCGCGGCGAGCCCGACGCCGTCCTGGCGCCACTTCGGAAGGGCGTCGGACAGTCCGATGCTCCACACGCGCGGTTCGAAGACCTGGGAATCCATCCAGCCGGCGGCCTGTACCAGGCGATCGCGCTCCGGATCATAGACGGCCGCAGCGCGCACATTCGGCCTTGGAATGGAGTCGGGAAGCACCCACGGAGTCCACAAGGCGGTGGATCCCTCGGTTCGAAGGATCCACGTGTTGTAGCACCTGCAACTGCCGCCGACGTTGAACACGAGCATGCGGTCGCGCGAGACGTCGTAGAACGCGCTGGCGCCCGCGGCGTAGTCGGGGAATTGCCCGCTCACGTTGAACGTCGTGGGCTGGAGTTGATTGGTCTCCGGAGTCATCAAGAACTGCCAGACATCACGGTAGGTCTTGACGCCGTCGGTGCCGCCGAAGATCAGGACGCGATTCCGAACGGGGTCGTACGCCGTTGAGGCTGCATAGAGACCCCGGGCCGGAAAGCCACCGTAGTCACCGAATACATTCTCCGACCACTGCCCCGTTGCGAAGTCGTAGTTCCAGACGTCCTTCAATGCCGTCGTGCCGTTCGAGCCGAACATGATGACCCACCGCTTGAGCCGGGGATCGTAGACGGACGACGCGAAGGCGCGCGGCCCCGGCATTCCGGGACCCGGAGTCGACAGGCGCGTCCATCGCATGGAGTCGCCGAGGCTCAGCGCCCACAGTTCACCCGTGGCGGTCTGGTTCCGGTTCAAACCGCCGAATACGAGGACGCGATCTCCCACAGGATCGTAGACCGCGGCGGGGCTCACCAGCGACGGCGGAGGGTCGCCGGCGATTCGGGGTCGCGGACCGCGCGTCTGGCGGGACAGGTCGATGATCGAGACTTCCATCGTGTTCTCCGGATACTCCGATCCCCCCACGACGATCAACTGATCGCGCAACGAGTCGTAGACCGCAGCAGGGTCCACGATGGCAATCTGTCCATCGTCTGCGTAGTCCAGCCGGGCCCAGCCCACGTGGCGTGCGACGTCCCACGACCACAGGTCGTTGACCCGGTCGCTTCCGAACATCAGCCAACGCTGGCGACGCGAATCGAACGCGCACGACGCGTACGAGCGGGACACCTCCTCGCGCGCTTCGGGCGAAACCGTCGACCAGTGACCCGTATCGAGACCGAACGCCCACACGTCGTTCAGCATGCGGTCGTCGGCCTGTCCGGCTGCGATGACGAGGCGATGGTGAGCCGCATCGTAAACGCCTTCGCAGTCGCCACGACGCGCGGGGCGGGGCTCATCGAGTTGGGTCACCGCGCGCCATCGCGCGACTTCGCCCAGATCCAGTTGCCAGATGTCGCCGAGGTGCCGTGTCCCATCCCATCCCCCGTACACGATCATCGCATCGGTCTGTGGGTCGTACACGGCGACGTGGCGGCTTCGACCCGGTGGTGGCGAGCCCAGCGTGGGGAGTCGACGCCACTCGGTTTCGCCCCCAGGATTCACGACCCAGGTGTCGTTGTGGTACTCGGACCCGTCGAATCCTCCGAACAGCACGAGGCGATTCCGCACCGGGTCATGAATCATCGAGGGTGTGTCGCGGGGCTCGGGATCGGCGTACTGCATGCGGGACCAGTGCCCGCGCAGGCCGATGCCGGGGACCGGGAACTTGTGCCAAGGCTTCACGCCCGAGTTCGTGTGGGGCGCCGAAGCGAAATCGCCGGGATCGTAGGAGTCACGCGCGCTGGAATCCGCACTCGCCACATCGAACGCCGGCGCGGATTCGTGATCGCCCGCCGTCGCCGAGGCCACCGCACAGAAGGAGAGAACCGCGGCAAGGAGGATCGGACAGAGGATCGAAGAGGATCGCATCGGCTGACCTCGCAATCACGACCCGTTCTCATCCGAATTCATGGCGCAGAGTGCACCGGGATGTCGGTGCCACGGCGTCGCGGCACCGCGCCGGGTGTGAGTGGGTCGTGCGGGTGACTCTACTCCCGGGAGCGCGCTTTCCCTATGACCAAGACCGTCGCCGAACGTGCTTCAGCGGCTCGCGGTCAGCGCCCAGTTTTCGACGAGTCGCAGTGTCGACACCCGGGTCCCGCGGGGCACGAATGCGAGACAGCGTCGGCCGTCGGCGGACATCGAGGGGGATCCGAGGTACTCCGAGGGAAGCTGGAACGCCACCCGCGGTGCGCCGATCGTCGGGTCGGGGCCGGCACCGATGTCACAGGTCATCATCGTGCGCGAGTTCGGCGCCAGGAAGTAGAGGGCGCGTCCGTCTGCGCGCCACCACACGATGGGCTGAGGGTCGAACTTCACGCCCGCCGACGAGACGCGGCGTGCATGACGGGGGATCGGGAAGGAGTCGAGGTAGAGCTCGGGCGTACCGTCCACATCGCTGCCGTAGGCCAGCCACCGGCCATCAGGAGAGGGGGTTCCCGATACGTCGCTCGCCCGACGACGCAAGTAGGGCTGGATTCGCGTCGAGTCGCCCGCGACGACGTAGGCGATGTCGTACTGGGCGCCCGGCGTCTGCTCGTTGACGACGAGGTACTTTCCGTCCTTGGTGACACCGGTCGAAACGAGAAAGTACGGGTGCCGCCGGAGCCAGTGTCCGACGATCCCTTCGCCATTCGCTCCGAGGCGAATGGTCTCGAGGCTTCCCATCGTGTGATGGCGCGCGGAAGATCGATCGTAGTTCGATGTGATCTCGTTTTCGCCGGGCCCCCAGATGGCCCACATCGTCTCGCCGGTCTCCGGGCTTACGCGTGCGCGGGCGCCCGTTGCAAGGTCCAGGACGTAGTGGCCCTGAGGATTGTTGACGATCGCGCGGCGGCCGTCTGGCGAGAGAATCGGATCCCGGAAGCGCTCACCGGTGATCGGCGATGCGAAGGCGTGACCACCGCTGTCGATCCACACGGCGTCGGTGGAACGGAGGTCGGCCGGCACATAGACCAGCGCTCCGAAACGCGAGGCCGTGAGCACCGGCGCGCCGGTGACACGTTGAAACAACTCGATGGGCTCCGGAAGCGAGATGGGCTCGCCGCGCGGCTTGCCACTGCGCGCGTCGAGATCCTGCGTGAAGATCACGCCGTCGCGGACGGTCAGCAATCGATCTCCATCGCCGACGACCGGCGCGCGATCGGACTCCGCGATCCATCGACCGCGTGGTTCATCGAGCGTCGCGATCACCACGCGCGTGGGTTCGCCGTCGGCCACGGCCAGGCATACGAAGTGACGTCCGTCCGCGAGGAAGTACGGGAAGCGGTGGGAGCCCGTGTTGTAGGTCGAGTCGAACGTCGTCGCCACCTGAGGTGTTCCGCCGGTCTCCGGGATCTGCACCAGAGGACCGCGGGCATCCGGAGCGAACAGGATCACTCGGCGCGAACTCCACGCCCCACCGCGGCCGACCGGAGCATCGGCGAGCGCTTGCACCGGGCCGCCCACAGCCGAGATGCGACGCACCTTGCCGTCCGCAAAGAATCCGATCTGGCGCGAGTCGGGTGACCAGAACGGGAAGGTCGCGTTCTCGGTGTGCTCGAGGACCCGAGCCGCCGGCTCATCGAGCGCGCGTACCCAGAGCCGCGAAGTGCCCACGGAATCGGAGAAGGTGAATGCGATCGCATCGCCCGCCGGGGAAAGCGCGAACGATCCGATCACTCCCGCTTGGTTCGGAGGAAGCAGATCGCTGCGCACCAGGGCGCGGGCCGGCGCGCGGTTCGGCGCCGACATCCAGCCGATGACCGCCGCGGCGAGCGTGGCCGCAGTCCAAGCGACGATCCGAGCCCGGCGAGCACGCCGGCCTACCGGCGTCGGTACGCGCCCGGCGGGAGAGTCTCCGGTGGCGATCCACTCCAGCTCGCGACGGACGTCACCCGCTGACTGCCAGCGATCGTCGGGATCCTTAGCGAGGCACTGCTTCACCAGACGCTCGAGGGCAGGCGGGGACAACGGTGCCATCTCGGTCATGCTGCGCGGCTGATCACGCATGATCGTGCTGATCAAGCTCGCCTGCGTCCTGCCATCGAACGCGCGCGCGCCCGTCGCCATCTCGTACAACACGCAGCCGAGTGCCCACAAGTCGCTGCGCGGGTCGGCCTCCTTGCCCTCGAGTTGCTCCGGCGACATGTACTGGAACGTTCCGACGATGGAGCCCTCGGCGGTCAACGGCTGCGTCACCGTGGGCGATTGCGTCGTCGCTGTCATGGGGCTCGCGCCTGGCGAGCCTGCGAGCCCCGACCCGACTTTGGCGGGTGCCCGGCGGGCCAGGCCGAAGTCCATGAGCTTCGCGCCGCTCTTGGACAACATCACGTTGCCGGGCTTGAGATCGCGATGCACCACGCCGGCGCGATGGGCGCGGTCCAGCGCGTCGGCGATCTGGGCGCCGAGCCGCAGCACGTCCGGCGCGGGCAAAGGATCGCGCGCCAGGCGCTGTGCCAGCGATTCGCCCTCCACCAGCTCCATCACGAGGTAATCGGTGTCGCCCTCGCGCCCGACGTCGTGCAGCACGCAGATGTGTGGGTGATGGAGGCTCGACACCGTGCGGGCTTCGAGTTCGAAGCGCGCGCGGAGTTCGGGCGATGACGACAGCTGCTGGGGCAGGACCTTCAGCGCGATCTCGCGCCCGAGCCGAGTGTCACGAGCGCGATACACCTCGCCCATGCCGCCGGCACCGAGCGGAGCGAGGACTTCGTAGGGACCGAGGCGGGTTCCGGAGGTCAGCGGCACGGCGCAAAACTACCGCATAAGGGCGAAGTCGAACATTCGACCGCGCAGGCAAGAGAGCCATCCAATCATTCGCTCAAGTGGCGACTCGGGATGGATGCCGCATGGAGCTCGCGGGCTCTCTCGTCACCGGGTATCGTACCGCGCGTGAGTCCAGTCAATTCGAGGTCGGCTCCGAGACGGTCCGCGCACCCCGGACCGTTGGGCCCGCTGCGGTCGCGGAGCCCGGAGCTACCATTGTTCGCTTCGAGATTTATCGGAGGAAGATCCCATGGATAGCAAGAAGGCCCTCTGGATGCGCCTGCGGAACTATCACTTCGATCAACTCGTGCCGCCCCACTTGGGCGATCGCGTACAGTCCGCGTTTGGGGGCCCCGACGCCTTCACCCGTGCCTTCGCCGACAAGCTGGCGCGGAAGCTGGGGTGGCGCGTGCCGTTTGCACTTCGGGCGATTGATGAATACAAGAAGTTCGTCTACTTGGGACTGGTCGCCGAATTCCCGGTCACCCCGCCCAAGGTGATCGACCAGGTGTGGCACGAGCACCTGCTTTTCACCCGCGGCTATCGCGCGTTCTGTGCCACGGTCCTGCAGCGCGACTTCGATCACAATCCCGAGTTGGTGCCGCTGGACGAACAGACTGCGGCGTTTCAGTCCCAATACGTGGCTACGCGCGAGCTCTATCACACGGAGTTCAACCGAGAGCCTCCCGCGGAATTCTGGGGAACTCCAAAATTTGCCGGCCGGCCGCAGCCGGAAGTGGCCGCACAGGCTCTGCGCCGGCGCGATGACGGATCCGTGGCGATCGCAGGAGATGACACTCCGCTGTTCATGTACTTCTCGGGTTCCGGCGGCGAAGGAAGTGCAGGGCACACGACCATGCCCGAGTTCGGGGGCGGATCGTCGGGCGGTGGAGGTGGCGGCGGTGCGTGGCCCGACACCGTTTCACACGGGAGTCACTCCGACTCGAGCGGTGGTGGACACGAGGGTGGTGGCCACGGCGACTCCGGCGGCGGTGCCGACGGCGGATCGGGTGACGGAGGGTCAGGGTGTTCATCCGGCTGTGGCGGCGGGTGTGGCAGCAGCTGAAGCGCCGATGCTCTTCTGACGATCAGCCTGATGCTGAGTCCAGCGCCTCGAGGAATTTCTCGTCCGCCATCGCCGATACGCTGAAGGTCAGATGAATATCGAGTTGCTCCTTGATTCGACGGCTCATGGACTCGTCGTACATCCGAATGATCAGGCGCAACTGCGGATCGAACGACCGCGCGTTCAGACCCACCTCGAGATTGACGAAGTCGTTCGCCACTAGCGAATAGAGCGCTTTCGCTCGAAGCACGCCCGACTCCTGCAGTACACGTGGTGCTCGCGCCTCGCCGCAATACGCATCCGCTCCAAGCGGGCGCAGGTAATCGACTGCTTCGGAGTTTTCATTCTGCTCGATGACGAGCAGGCGCTCGCCACGTCGCAGCAGCGCTTGATGATTCGATCAACGGTGAGCGAGAAGATCATCCAGATGAACACCGTAGAGGCGAGGATCAACCCGATGCCCACTAGCTTGCTCGCGGTTCCCGAGTGCAGCAGCGAGATGTCGCCATAGCCCACCGTGGCGGTCGTCACGACAACGAAGTAGACCGCGTCGAGCCACGACAGCCCCTCGGCCAAGTGGAAGTAGGCGGTGGCGGCGGTGAGCAGCAGAACGAAGCCAGTGACCAACACGAAGATCAGCCGGTCGGTGCGGGCAGGCGCGCGGCGCTCAACCGGCGGCCGTGGGGTGTACCGGACTTCGTGCCTGAGCGGAACATCGAGGGCGCCGACGAATTCGGGTGTGGCGATGCGCGCCGGGTTGAGGATGCGCAGCGCAGGGTTCGCTGCCTGAAGGTGCGGCGCAATGCTCTCGTTGAACATGGACAACACGACCGGCAGGCGCGCATTCAGAGAGAGCAGCGCGATCGCCAACGATGGGTTCCAGCATCCGGAGGATGAAGCGTTCTCCTTCCAGATCCGTTCCAGAAATATCGTTTGAATCCACCACAACGCACTGCAACCGACTGGCATCGACCGCAACTCGCTGCTTCTGTAACCTCTCGCTCCACCGGACCATCGCTGAGCGTTGTCACCTATCAAGCCCTGCCCGCTGACTTCAGCGTCTCCGATTGAGCGGATGACGATGAGGCTTTCACGCGCTATTCGCGGGGCATGCCGCCGCGTCGCGTAGCCCGTACGCACGAGCCCATGTGGTACGGTGCGGGCAATCTTCGAATTGTTCTTTCATCTTCGTGTGAGCGCTTGATTCAACGCGAAGCCCAGTGAGCAAGCCCATGCGGGCGCCAAGCCCTCTTCCTTATAGAGGCGAGCCGTTGCGTGATAGGGGGGATCAGTCGGGTAAGGATGAAGTTCACTGCATGATTCCCGCTAGACGCAACAGGTGACCCTTCAGACAAAGGAGTAGGCCCGCATGACCTCATTACTCCGCCGCTTCGCAATTACTCTCGCATTTGTTGGCTTCGTATCGATGCTCCCCGCGACGGTCGGCGCGTTCTGTCCCGTCCTTCAGGGTCAGTGGGGATCGCCCGGCAGCGGAAACGGGCAGTTCAGCGGTCCCTATGGAGTGGCGACGAGCGGTACGGGCCACGTCTACGTGGCCGATCGGTTGAACAATCGGATCCAGCGATTTACGGGCGCCGGCGCCTACGTGTCGCAGTGGGGAGTACCCGGCAGCGGTGACGGTCAGTTCAGCGTGCCCGCGGGGGTCGCGGTCGACGCAAACGGGGAC
>JANLWX010000116.1:0-3549 GCA_031364845.1 Candidatus Eiseniibacteriota bacterium | reverse complement strand
AGGCGATCACCGCCGGACCGGGCAATCCGCCGTCGGTCGTGGACGAAACCGCCGACCTCGACAAGGCGGCGCGCGACTTGATCCTCGGCGCCTCGATGGACAACAACATCATCTGCACCGACGAGAAGGAAGTGATCGCGGTGTCGCTGATCGCGGACCGGCTCAAGGAGTCGTTCGCGCGAGCCGGCGCCATCGTGCTCCAGCCGCACCAGACCGAGCGGCTGCGCGCCCTCGTGCTCGAGAAGGAGAACGGGCCGCGCAAGTACGCGGTGATCCAACGCAAGTACGTCGGCAAGAACATCGACGTGATCCTGAAGGACGCCGGCATCCCGTGCGATGCGACGCGCCGGCTCGCGGTGTGCGAGGTCGATCAGGATCATCCGTTCCTGTGGACCGAGATGATGATGCCGATCCTGCCGATGACGCGCGTGCGCACGGTGGACGACGCCATCGACCTCGCGCTGCTGGTCGAGCACAGCTACCGCCACACCGCGTCCATGCACTCGCGCAACATCGACAAGCTGTCGTTGATGGCGCGGCGCTGCAACTGCTCGATCTTCGTCAAGAATGGTCCGAACTACGCCGGCCTCGGCATGGGCGGCGAAGGCCCCACCAGCTTCACCATCGCGAGCCCGACGGGCGAAGGCATGACGACGGCGCGCAGCTTCACGCGCATCCGCCGCTGCACGATGGTCGACCACTTCCGCATCGTATGAACTTCGTCGCCGTCGCCGCGATCGAAACCAGCAGCATCGCCCAGGGCACTGTCGTGGGTGATGCGATGGTGAAGACTGCCGAAGTCGAACTGCTCCAGGCGACGACGATCTCGCCGGGCAAGTACTGGCTCCTGATCGGCGGCGACGTGGCGCCGGTGCGCGCCGCCTACCGCCGCGGGCTCGAAGTGGCGGGGGACACGCTGCTCGATTCGTTCCTGATTCCCCAGCTCCACGAGATGGTGCTGCCCGCACTCGCGGGTACCGCGTCCGGCGCCGATCACGATGCGCTCGGCGTGATCGAAACGCTCACGGCGGCATCCGCGATCGTGGCGGCCGACTGCGCGGCCAAGGCGGCGGCGATCACGTTGCGCGATCTGCGGCTGGCGAACGGACTCGGCGGCAAGGGTGTGGTGTTCTTCACCGGCGACCTCGGCAACGTGCAGGCCGCGATGGAAGCGGGACGCGCCGAGGCATTGAAGCGCGGATTGCTCGCGCGCGCGGTCGTGATCCCGCGGCTGCATCGCCAGATGAAGGAACGCATCCTGTGAGCGTCCTTCGCTTTGCGGACGGGGAGAGAGCATGCACTTCGGGCTCGTGATCGGCACCGTGGTCGCCTCGGAGAAGGTGCCGGCATTCCGCGGCCATCGCATGCTGTTGCTCCAGCCGGTCGACAGCCAGCAGAAGCCGAGCGGACGTCCGTTGGTCGCGATCGACCTGGTCTCGGCGGCTCCCGGCAATCACGTGTTCTACGTGCGCGGCCGCGAGGCGGCGAACGCGCTGCCCGACGCGGACAACCCCGCCGACGCCGCGATCGTCGGCATCGTCGACGAGGTCCGCGAGCAGGAGTTCGACGACCTCACGCCGGCGCTGTTGCCGCGCAGCGACCCGCCGAAGGCTTTGCCCGCGACGACGCCCACGCCTGCCCGCCGCTCCAAGCGGTCATGATCGTCGCGCGCGTCACCGGTGAAGTGATTGCCACCGTCAAACACGCGGACCTCTCCACGGCCAAGCTGTTGCTGGTGCGGCCGGTTTCGGCGACCGGCGAACTCCAGGGCAAGGCCGTGATCGCGGTCGACGCGGCCGATGCCGGGGTCGGGGATCTGGTCCTCGTGGCCGACGAAGGCAATTCCGCGTCGCAGGTGCTCCAGCGACCGCGCGGTGCGATCCGCACGGTCGTGGTCGGCGTGATCGACGCATGGGAAGCCGGCGCCCGGGACAGTTCCTGAGCCGGGAAGCACGAAATGTCCAATCGTGGTACAGTGCCGCGCTGAGGTTTTGAAGATGCCCATATACGAGTATCGCTGCGCCGCATGCGGCGAGCGTTTCGAGACTCTGGTTCCACGCCACGACGCCGCTGCACCGCCGTGTTCGCACTGCGGAAGCGGCAAGGTCGAGCGGCTGCTTTCGGCATTCGCCGTGACTTCGTCCGGTACCCGATCCGTTCCGGGGCCGTGCGGAACGTCCGAGTGCGCATGCCGGCGTGGATCCTGAGGATTTCCCAGCCCGAGACGGAGGCCGAAACATGACCAAGGCGGATCTGGTCGAAGAGATCTCGCAGCAGACCGGTGTGTCGAAGAATCACACCGCCGTGATCGTGGACCATTTGCTCGACGCCGTGTGCCGGGCGCTGAGCGAGGGCCGCCACATCGAAGTCCGGGGTTTCGGAACGTTCAAAGTGCGCGAGCGCCGCGCGCGCCGGGCGCGCAACCCCCGCAGTGGATCGGAAGTGATGGTGCCGGCGAAGCTGGTGCCGGTGTTCAAGCCCAGTAAGGAACTCAAAGCCCACGTGCTCGACGGCACGCAGGCTCCGGAGACGGTGGCCAGTCAGGCCTAACAGACGCGCCGCCGTCCCGCGAATGCGGGGCAGGAGAGCGGACACGAGAGGAGCACGATGGGATCAGGGAAAAAGCGCAAGCGCAAGAAGATCGCCACTCACAAGCGGAAGAAGCGCCTGCGGAAGAATCGCCATAAGAAGCGGATCCGCTGATCGTGAGTCGGGCGCGGAGCGCACTGCTCCGCGCCTTCTCGGTCGCGCCGAACAGGTGCGCGGCCGATGGTGGTTCGATCCCGCGCGTCGGTGGCGCGGGGGCCGTCGGGAGCTGGTGTGGCGCGGATCACACGCGCCGCAACACGGGGACTTCTGCATTGCGGAAGTTCCCGAACTGGGTCCCGCGCACCTCGTCGAGATCCTCGGCGCGGATGATCGTCCCGAATGGGACGACTCGACCGTTGTCTCGCAGTTTCGGCTGCGCGTCACGTTTCCGCCCCGCGCCGAAGCCGAGGCACGCGCCTTCGGCGAGCCGGTTGCGCGCGATCGGCGCGGCCGACTCGACCTGCGTGAACGGCTGGTGTTCACGATCGATCCGGAGGACGCCCGGGATCACGACGATGCGTTGTCGGTCGAGCGTCTCGCGACCCAGCGCTGGGAAGTCGGCATCCACATCGCGGATGTCTCGCACTATGTGACGCCGGGCTCTGCGCTCGATGCCGAGGCACGCGAACGCGGCACCAGCACGTATCTGCCGGGCGGAGTGGTCCCGATGCTCCCCGAGGCGCTGTCCGCCGACCTGTGTTCGCTGCGGCCCGACCGCGACCGGCTTGCGATCTCCGTGATGGTCGAACTCGACACCACGGGTCGCGTCCACGGGTTTCGCTTCGCGGAAACCGTCATCCGCAGCCGGCATCGCCTGCACTACACCGAAGTCCAGGAAGCGCTCGATGGGCATCGCAAGCTTGCGAACGACGTGCAGGCCGCGCTCGAATCGGTGCGCGAGCTCGCGCGTGGCCTGCGCCGTCGCCGTCGCGCGAGCGGAGCACTCGAGCTCGAAGTGCC
>JANLWX010000069.1:0-9243 GCA_031364845.1 Candidatus Eiseniibacteriota bacterium | reverse complement strand
CTGCCGACTTCATACTTCGACCGGCTCGGTGTACCTCGCCTCGCCGGTCGATGAACCATCGAACCGCCGGATGCGGACCCGCTTGTCCGGTGGTGTGGGAGGGGAAGCGCGGGACGAACCCGCGCTCCCCTATCCCGATTGACGCCGGTTCGTTCAGGCGCGCGGCGGCGTCGCACCGTTCGGTCGGACGAGCCACGAGCTGATCAGGAGGCCGATTCCGATCGTGAACGGGACGATGCCGACGCCCCACGAGTTGTCCCCGTGATCGACCACGTACAGGAACAGCATCACACCGATGCCGACGAACATCGTGATCACTCCGCCCGTCATGAGGTTCTGACTGCGGCGCCGTGAGTATTCGTAGGGCGAAAGATACATCGACGACAGATCGTCCCCGCCGCCGCTCACCGACATCGGCGGCAGCTTGGACGGGTCGAGTCCGCGCTCGATCGCCGCGATCCGCTCGCGCTGCGCCATCTCCATCAGACGCTGCTGGCCGAGCGTGCGCACGATGCCGGCCGTGATGCCCCCGACGATCGCGACGATCGGGATGGCGAAGATGAGGAACGGGACAAAGATATCGGAATCGAAGCGCATGATGTCCATGATGGGGCTCCTCGGGTTCGCGGCGTGAGACGGGTGTGCTGCCGCGCGTGTATGTTCGGGCTCGGGCTCGTCCTTTTGCCCGCTGTCGCACGCTTGGACCGGCAGGTGGCCGCGGCCGGTTTCAGAAATCTTCGCCGCATGACAATCGGTGAAACCGGAAAGGGTGGTGGGGCCGTCCCACGAGGTACCGATGCCACCGAGTGACGACGCCGAACTGGTGGCCCGGGCACAGGCCCGCGATACCGAGGCGTTCCGTGAACTGGTCGAGCGGCATCGGGCCCGTGCGTACGGGCTCGCGTTGCGGATGCTGCGCTCGCCGGCCGACGCGGAGGAAGTGACCCAGGATGCGTTCGTGCGGGCGTGGCTCGCACTACCCCGGTTTCGCGGGGAGTCGCGGTTTTCGACGTGGATCCACCGGATCGTCGCGCGCCGGGCGCTCGATCGGGCCGAAGTGCTGAAGCGCCGCCGCGGCCGCGAGGTCGGGGTCGAGGCGATGGAGCATCTTGCAGGGGAGTCGGACGAAACGGTGGGTGCGGCTCATGCGATGCGGCTGGAACGCATGGTCGCGGGCCTCAATGAATCGCAGCGGGCGGTGGTGACGCTCTTCTACTATGAGGGACGTTCGGTCGAACAGGTCGCGGGCATTCTCGGAACTCCGACGGGGACCGTGAAGACACATCTGAGCCGCGCGCGTTCGGCGCTTCGGGAATCGTGGATTCGGGTCGAACGCGCGCGAGAGTCCGGTACGTGATGGGCGGGCATGAGGACGGCGAACGCCGGGGAGTCGCATCGATGACGTGTGCCGAATACGAACGCTGGCTCGACGACGGCATGCCGGAAGGCGATGTGTCGTCCGCCGCGCGCGCTCATGCGGCGGCATGCGCAGCGTGCGCGGCAGCGTTCGCGGCGGCACAGGAGATCGACCTGCTCCTTGCCGCGCCACCCGCGCCCGCGCCGGAACGGCTCACGGATTCCGTGATGGCTCGCGTGCAAGCCATCGAAGCGGTGCGCGCGGAGCAGTCGCGGGCGGCCATCGTTCCAGGGACGTTCGTGTTCGGTAGCGAACAAGCATGGTGGGTGCGGGCCGCCGCACAGCCCGCAGCGGCGTTGGCGCTGATGCTCGCCGCACTCGTGCTGTGGCAGCGCGACACGCTCGAGACCTACGCGAGGGCCTTGATCTCGAACGCGAGCGGCACCCTGGCGGTCGCGTTCACGAATGGGCTCGGCCTCGAGACCATGCCGGGCCTGCCGGAAGCGTTCGCGAAGCCCGAGGTCATGCTCGGGCTCGCGATCGCGATCTCGCCGGTCCTCGCGTGGGCGTCGGCCGCGCTCTGGAGCTGGGCCGAACGCCGGATTTGAATCCCGATTAGTGCGCCGTGTCCGGCGCCTTCCCCCACAACTCCTTCAAGCGCGCATCGCGCCCGCAACCTTTGCGATAGCTCCAATAGCGTACCGGGCTCTTCTTCCAGAAATCCTGGTGATAGTCCTCGGCGGGGTAGAACCGCGTCGCGATCACGATCTCGGTGACGACCGGTCGCTGGAGTTTCTCCGCGATTGCGCGCTTCGACGCTTCGGCCGCGATCTTCTGCGCTTCGTCCGCATAGTAGATGCCCGATCGATACTGCGTGCCGTGGTCACAGAACTGCCCGTCGCCCTGGGTCGGGTCGATGTTGTGCCAGAAGATGTCGAGCAGATTGGCATACGAGATCTTGCGCGGGTCGTACGTGATCTGCACCGACTCGGCGTGTCCGGTGCTTCCCGACGACACTTCTTCGTACGTCGGATCGAGCTTGAAGCCGCTCGTGTAACCCGACACCACCGACTTCACGCCGGGCTTCCCTTCGAACGCGGTTTCGACGCACCAGAAGCAGCCGCCCGCGAACGTCGCGGTCGCGAGTTTCGCGGTCGCGGCTTTTGCGGTCGCCGGAGCACTGCTCGAGGCGAGTGCCGGGATCGGACTTGCGAGGACCATCAGTACCAGGGCGTGGCTCAGGATTTTCATGGACACTCCGGTTCGGGAATGAATCGCGCGTTGCCGCGCCGCACAACACATACCCTACGGAGCCCGCAGGCGTGACGGATTTCCTTCGCACCCGTGCCACGGTTGACCGAGTCCGGACGGTTCGCCCGCAGCCGATCTGCTAACCTCGTCAGCCAATGTCGTCAACCCATCGTTCCGTCGCGGCCCGATGGGCGCGCGTGCTCCTCGCCGGAGTCACGCTCGCATGGCTCGCGACCGAGGTTCTGAAACCTGCCACTCCCGCGCTCGACGACCGGGCCGGCGGCCAATCCCGCATGAGCGAATCGAACCCGACCCGCACCGCCAATCGCCTGCTCCGCGAGAAGAGCCCCTATCTCCTCCAGCACGCCCACAATCCCGTGGACTGGTATCCGTGGGGCGAGGAGGCGTTCGAGAAGGCGCGCCGCGAGGACAAGCCGATCTTTCTTTCGATCGGCTACTCGACATGTCACTGGTGCCACGTGATGGAGCGCGAGTCGTTCGAGAACGATTCGGTGGCGGCGCTGCTCAATCGCTGGTTCGTCGCGATCAAGGTCGATCGTGAGGAGCGTCCCGATGTCGATCGTCTCTACATGACCTCGATGCAGGCGATGGGCATGGGCGGCGGCTGGCCGCTCAACGCGTTCCTCACGCCCGATCTCGCGCCATTCTACGGCGGCACCTATTTCCCTCCGGAGAGCCGCGCCGGCCGCACCGGCATGATCGATCTGCTGCCGCGTGTGCACGAAGTGTGGATGTCGCAGCGCGCCGACATCGAATCCCAGGGCGCGCGCGTGCTCGAAGCGATCGCCGCTTCGGCGGCCGATCGCGGGCGCGCGACATCCGCGATCGATCCGGCCGCAGGGCGCGCCCAGCGCGAGCCGTTGTTCCGGCGCGCACACGACATGCTCGCCGCCGCGTACGATCGCGAGCACGGCGGCTTCGGCACCGCGCCTAAGTTTCCTTCGGTCGTGAACCTCAACTTCCTCGCGCGCTACTGGTCGCGCGATCCCGAGCATCGCGGTCCGGCGCTCGCGATGGTGCGCCACCAGCTCGACGCGATGCAGGACGGGGGCATCCACGACCAGATCGGCGGCGGGTTCCATCGCTACTCGACCGATCCCGAGTGGATGGTGTCCCACTTCGAGAAGATGCTCTACGACCAGGCGCAGCTCGCATGGGCGTACCTTGATGGGGTTCAGATCGCGCGCGAGGACGGCCCGCATCACGATCCGCTGCGCGCGGCGGAATACGCGGCGACGGCGCGCGGCATCTTCGATTACGTCGCGCGCGATCTCACTTCGCCCGAAGGCGCGTTCTACTCGGCCGAGGATGCCGACAGCGAAGGCGAGGAAGGCAAGTTCTACGTGTGGACTCCGGCCGAGATCGCGACCGTGCTCGGCGACGACGCGAAGCTGTTCGAGTACCGCTATGGGGTGAGCGCGCGTGGGAACTTCGAGCACGCGACCAGCATTCTGCACCGTGCACACACCGAGGACGAGACCGCGAAGCACTTCGGAGTTCCTGTCTCCGCCGTGCGCGAACGTGGCGACCGCGCGCGCGCGACGCTGCTCGCCGCCCGTTCGCGGCGCGTGCGTCCGCATCTCGACGACAAGGTGCTGGCCGCTTGGAACGGCATCATGATCTCGGCGTTCGCGCGCGGTGCGCGCGTGCTCGGCGATCCCGCTCTCGCATCCTGCGCCGACCGCGCCGCCACGTTCGTGTGGGCACAACTCCACGATCCCGCAACGGGAGCGATGCGGCGGCGCTGGCGCGCGGGCGAAGCGGCGGGCGATGGGCAGCTCGACGATTACATGTACCTGGCGCTCGGATTCCTCGATCTCTACGGAGCCACGTTCGATCCCCAATGGCTCGAGCGCGCCGAACAGCTCACGCATCAGGCGATCGAGCGTTTCTGGGACGAGAAGAACGGCGGATTCTTCGAGAGCCCCGCCGGCGACCCGCACGTGCGGATCCGCATGAAGGACGATTTCGACGGAGCGGAGATGGCGGGCAATTCGGTCGCGGCTTGCGTTCTGCACACGCTCGCGGAACTGCTGGACCGCGAGCCGTGGCGCGCACGCGCCGATCGGCTGTTCGACCTCTACGCGAGCAAGCTCGCCGATCATCCGACGGCGATGCCGCAGATGCTGGTTGCGATGGATCTCGCGCAGTCGCCCGCGCGCCATCTCGTGATCGAGGGTGATCCGGCGGCCGCGGACACGCGCGCGTTGATCGAAGCCTACGATCGCAAGTTCCGTCCGCGCGATCTGCTGCTGGTGGCAGCACCGGGCGCGGCGCATGAGCGACTCGCGGCACAAGTGCCGTTCGTGTCATCGCTCACGTCGCGCGACGGCCGCGCAACGGCATTCATGTGCGTCGACCGAACCTGCCGTCTTCCGGTCACGGACGCCGCCGCGTTCGCCGCCGAACTCGATGCACCCACACGCTGAGATGAATCGCAACGAAACGGGAGGATGCATGCGCCGATGGTTCGCTGTCGCACTGACACTCGCATCGCTGCTGGCGGCACCGGTCCGCGCTCAGGAAGGCGCGGTGGACATTCCGCCGCCCGCGAAGCTGGTCCAGGTGCACGCGACGCCGGTCGCATTGACCGCAGGCGCGGGACGCACCGCGACCATCACGCTCGACATCGCCTCCGGCTGGCACATCAACGCGAACCCGCCGTCGCCGGACTACATGGTGGCGACCACGGTCGAACTCGCGGGTGCCGGCGGCGTAATCCTGGCGACGCCGGTTTATCCGCCGGGACGCGCGATCAAACTGGGCTTCGAAGAAGGCGAGATCTCGGTGCTCGACGGCTCGGTGTCGATCGCGCTGCCGCTGGTCGCGAGCGCTCAGGCGGTGGATGGAACCCACACGCTCACCGGCAAGATCAAGTTCCAGGCGTGCAACGATCAGCTGTGCCTTGCGCCGGCGAGCGTGCCGTTCTCGCTCGCCGTTACAGTGACCGGCGGAACGCAGCCCGGCGCGGTGACGCCACCGCCCTCGGGCGACGTGGACGCTACGTCGCCGGACTCGGCTGCCGCCGACACGCTCGCCGCGACTCCCGCGCCGTCGGATCGTTTCACGACGCAGGCACCGCCCAATGCAATGGCGTCCGTGCCGGTCGACAATCCGCTGGTGAAGGCGATCGAAGGCGGCGGGCTCGGCGCCATCTTCACGCTGCTCCTGATCGGGCTCGGCCTCAACCTCACACCGTGCGTCTACCCGATGCTCGGCGTCACCGTTTCGATATTCGGCGCGCGCAAGGCGGCGCCGCCGCTACAGGTGTTCGGGCTCGCGCTGGTGTATGTGCTCGGCATGGCCTCGATGTACAGCGTGCTCGGCATGATCGCGGCCATGACCGGCGGCCTGTTCGGCGGATTCATGCAGAACCCGATCGTGCTGATCGGAATCGGGCTGCTGCTCGCGGCGATGGCGCTCTCGATGTTCGGCGTCTACGAAATCCAGATGCCGGCGGCACTGCGCGAACGCGCGAGCACGGTGAAAGCGGCGGGTGTGGCCGGCGTGTTCATGTCGGGACTCGTGGTCGGCGTGTTCGCGGCACCATGCATTGGCGGACCGATCGTGGCGCTGCTCGCCTTCGTCGCCGCGCGCGGCGATGCGTGGTTCGGGTTCACGACGTTCTTCACGCTCGCGATGGGACTCGGACTTCCGTACCTCGTGCTCGGCACGTTCTCCAACCTGCTGCAGAACCTGCCGCGTTCGGGCGACTGGATGGAGTGGGTGAAGAAGCTGTTCGGTGTCGTGATGTTCGCGATCGCCGCGTTCTACATCCTGCTCGGCATCGCACCCGAACTCTCGCAGTGGGTGGCCCCGGTGGCGCTGGTCGCCGGCGGCGGATATCTCGGCTACATCAACCGCAACGCCGACCGCCGACCGGGCTTTCGCTGGTTCAAGCGGATCGCGGGCGCCACCGCGGTGATCGCCGGGTTGGCGATCGTCGCGACCACGCCGCGCGCCGTGCTCGCCATGACCGATTTCACGCCCGCAGGCCTCGAGGCGGCGAGTGGGAGCGGGAAGATCGCGATGATCGACTTCTCCGCCCAGTGGTGCGTCCCGTGCCACGAACTCGACCGCTACACGTTCACCGACCGCCGTGTGATCGCCAAGGCGCGCGGGTTCGCGGCCTTCAAGGCCGACCTCACGCGCTACGACTCGCCCGAATCGGAATCGCTCCGCAAGCACTACCGCATCTCCGGCGTGCCGACGGTCGTGTTCATCACACCCGACGGGCAGGAAGTGCGCGCGTCGCGTGTCGAGGGATTCCTCGCGCCCGAAAAATTCCTCGAGCGCATGGAGCGCGCGGCCCAGGCGGTGGCGGCGCGCTGAACTACAGCAGATACCCGCGCAGCATGAGGTTCGCGACCGTGAAGTAGATGACGAGCCCGGTGACGTCGACGAGCGTGGCGACGAACGGCGCGGAAGCACTTGCCGGATCGAGCTTCAGCGAGCGCAGCAGGAATGGCAGCAGCGAGCCGGCCAGGGTGCCGAACGTGACGACGCCGATCAGGCTGAAAAACAGCGTGACCCCGATGCGGACGTAGTGCGGCCCGTAGATCGGATCGAAGTGCTCGTACACGATGATCCGCAGGAAGCCGAGCGTGCCGAGCAGGACGCCGAGCACGAGGCCCGAAAAGAACTCGCGCCGCACCACCCGCCACCAGTCGCGCAGCCCGACTTCGCCGAGCGCCATCGCCCGGATCACGAGCGTGGAGGCCTGCGAGCCTGAGTTGCCGCCGCTCGAGATGATGAGCGGAATGAACAGCGCGAGCACCACGGCGCGCGCGATCTCGTCTTCGTAGTGGGCCATTGCGTTCGCGGTCAACATCTCGCCGACGAACAGAACGGCGAGCCACACCGCGCGCTTCCGGATCATCTCGAAGAACCCGACGTTCATGTACGGCTCGTCGAGCGCCTGCATACCGCCCAACTTCTGGATGTCCTCGGTCGCCTCTTCGCGGACGACATCGACGATGTCGTCCGCGGTGACGATGCCCTTCATGTGACCGGTCGCGTTGACCACCGGGATCGCGGTGAGACGGTGTTCCTGGAACTCGCGGCTCACCAGCTCCTGATCCATCTCGTCGGACACCGTTACGACATCGGTGTGCATGATCTCGAGCACGCGCGCGACCGGATTCGCGGAGAACAGCTCGCGGAACGAGACGACACCGAGCAGGCGCTGCTGCTCGTCGAGCACATAGATGTAGTAGAAGGACTCAGGTGATTCGCGCGCCTGGCGGCGCAGATAGCTGATCGCCTCGTCCACCGTCATGTCCGGCCGCACCCGCGCGAACCGCGGGTTCATGAGGCCGCCGGCCGCATCCTCGGCGTACGCGAGCAGCGCGCTCACTTCCTTGCGCGTCGCGTCGTCGAGTGTCGCGAGCAGGCCTTCGCGCTCTTCGTCGTCCGCGGACTGGATCACGTCGGCGGCGTCGTCCGGCGGAAGGATGCGCATCCACGTGCGCCGGTCCTCGGCCGGGAATCCCAGCACGACCTGCGCCTGCTGCAGCGACGTGAGCCCGAAGAAGAAGTCCTGCGCCTGCGCCGGAGGAAGCTCCTTGAGCGCATCGACGCGGTCCTCGACCGGCAGCAGCGCCCAGGCGTCCTGCAGCTCGTCGAGCGTGAGGCGGTCTTCGAGGTCGGTGCGATCAGGGCTCATGCGTCCGGGTCTCCCGGGTGAGACGTCGCGTGCCGCGGCGGGCGCGACGGCTCTGCGTCCGCGGCACCGAAGGGCACCGCGGACGGGAAAATCACAGCTTGAAGTTCCAGCCCACCATGAACTTCAGATCGGGCACATCGCCGAGGCCGAGCTTGAGCTCGCTGAAGAAGCGGTTGCCGGATGCGGTCGGAACCCCCGCGCCAAGAATCAGACTGCCGCCGGCATCGGTGTTCGAGTCGCGGTTGCCGTACGTGTCCGAGTCGTAGCTGACGACGCTGATCGTGGCACCCGCGCCCGCATAGGGCCGCCACCGCGTGTTGGTGTCGAAGTGATAGTGCAGGTCGAAGTTGAACGCCAGGACCGTGAGGTTGTCGCCGAGACCGACCTCGAAGCTGGGATCGAACGTGATGTCCGGGGCGACCTCGCCGATCACGACGTGGCCGCCGAACACGACCTGATCGGGGCCGCTGCTGAATCCGACGCGCGGCCCGATGCCGGTCGTCACGACTTCGGCCGCAAGGGCCGTGGCGGGTACGAGGGCTAGGGCGCTGATGAACATGAGGCGTTTGAGCATGACAGACCTCTTGATCGAGGGAAGATCGCGGGGAGCGAGTGCGCGCGAAGATAGCCGCGTCCTTTCGCCGGGCGCAACCGAAACGCTGAAGTTGGCGGGCACGGCCTGTTGATGGGCGACGTGACTCGTTCGATCGTTCCGGTGCAGCACGCGAGCCCCTCCCAACAACCGCCGGCCGTGTCGTTGCAAGGTGATTATGTCCGCCTAATTGCAAAGTGATTATGTCCCCCCTGCGCCAGTCGTTTTCGCTGGAGCGGTGAGGGTGGCTGATTGTTTCCAGGGATGTTTGGGCTTGGGTCGGCGGATGTGAGTGTACTGGCCGATGCCAGTCTTGCGGGGGCGAGTGCGGACCCTGACCGCGAGGCGATCGTCGAT